>NZ_SMKO01000012.1 GCF_004348685.1 Nonomuraea deserti
GGCCCTCGCATCCGGTACGTCCAACGAACCTGACCACCGAACCCCCGCGTCCGGCACGTCCTACGAACCCGACCACCACACCCCCACACCCAGTTCATCCAGCTCATCCAGCCAACAAACTCGACGACCACACCCACGCGCCCCCTACGTCCGGCATAACCGACCGCCACGCTCCCGCGCCCCCTACGTCCAGCAAACCCGACCACCAGGCCCTCGCATCCGGTACGTCCAACGAACCTGACCACCGAACCCCCGCGTCCGGCACGTCCTACGAACCCGACCACCACACCCCCACACCCAGTTCATCCAGCTCATCCAGCTCATCCAGCTCATCCAGCGGAGCCGGCCGCCATACCCCCGTGCCCGCTAGGCCCAGCGAAACCGGCCACCACACCACCAGCCGGCCGGCGAGCCTGGCCACTACCGGAGAGCCTGTGGACGCCGGTGGGGCGGATGAGGGCGATGTGCCCGAAAAGGGTTCGCTCGGCTGGTCGATCCCGGACACCTCCGACTGGGCCAGCCTCCCCGACAGGATCGCCGCCTACCGGGCCGGCTATCTCGCCGAAGACCGCAGGCTCCTCGAGAAGGCGCTCCGCGCGGGCACGATCATGGGCCTGGCCACCACGAACGCCCTCGAACTCGGCGTGGACGTCTCCGGTCTCGACGCCGTGCTGATCGCCGGCTGGCCGGGCACCCGGGCTTCCCTCTGGCAGCAGGCGGGCCGGGCGGGCCGGGACGGCCGGGACGCACTCGCCGTACTGATCGCCCGGGACGACCCCCTCGACACCTACCTGGTGCACCACCCCGATGCCCTGTTCGGCCAGCCCGTGGAGGCGATCGTCCTCGACCCGGACAACCCGTACGTGCTGGGCCCGCACCTGTGCGCCGCGGCGGCCGAGATCCCGCTGGCCGAGGACGACCTGCCCGTTTTCGGCGACACCACCCCGGCCGTCCTCGAAGACCTGGTCGCCCAGGGGCTGCTCAGGAAGCGTCCGGCGGGATGGTTCTGGACCAGGCGCGAGCGCGCCACCGACCTCGCGGACATCCGTGGCGGCGGAGGCGCCCCCATCCAGGTCGTGGAGTCGTCGACCGGCCGTCTCCTGGGCAGCGTGGACGAGCCCTCCGCCCACACCGCGGTGCACACCGGCGCGGTCTACCTCCACCAGGGCGAGACCTTCCTGGTGGAGGTGCTCGATCTGGAGGCCGGCGTCGCTCTGGTCTGCAGCGCAAGCCCCGACTACACCACGTTCGCCCGGGACATCACCGACATCTCCATCCTTGGTACCCAACGCTCCCATGCCCTGGGCCCGGGCACGCTGCACTTCGGCGAGGTGGAGGTGACCCGGCAGGTCGTCTCATACCTCAAGAGACGCCTGCAGTCGGGCGAGATGCTCGGCGACGAGCCCCTGGACCTGCCCCCTCGTACCCTTCGCACCCGTGCGGTCTGGTGGACGCTGCCCGCGTCCGCGGTGGCCCCGCTCGCCGAAGCCGGCATCGACCTCGGCGGAGCCGCCCACGCCGCCGAGCACGCCTCGATCGGCCTGCTCCCCCTGTTCGCCACCTGCGACCGCTGGGACATCGGCGGCGTCTCCACCGAACTCCACGCCGACACGGGCCTGCTCACGGTCTTCGTGTACGACGGCCACGAGGGCGGAGCGGGCTTCGCCGAACGCGGCTACGCCCGAGCGACGGACTGGCTGACGGCGACGCGCGAAGCCATCACCTCATGCGAATGCGACCGTGGCTGCCCCTCCTGCATCCAGTCCCCGAAGTGCGGCAACGGCAACGAACCCTTGGACAAACGAGGCGCGATCCACCTCCTCGACACCCTGCTGACCCAGCAATAAAGCAACACACCGGCCCCACCACCGCCAAACCCGGCAGGGCCATGCGCCGACCCGCAGTACCCGCCGGAACCCGGCGCGGCCATGCGCCGGCTCGTGGTGCGGGCGCTCGACGGGTCCGGCACCCGGCTACGACGGGAGGCGGCGGGCCCCGGCCGGCTATCCGCGGCGCCTTCGCGATGTCCAGGCGGGCCACCCCGACGAGCTTGATCGGGTGAGCTTAACTGTCGCCGCCCCTGTGCCTGCGGCCGGCGAAAGCGCGCTCATTCTCATCGTCGCCGTCGCCTTCGTCGGCGGCCCAGAAATCGGCTGACCCCGGCTGCGGGCGTTCCCAGAACCCGCTGTCCTCCATGGCTCTGGGCGACGGTGGAAGGTAGTCGTCCCAGTGTTCTTCGATACGGACGGCGGGCGGGGTGATGGTGGCCGAGCCCTCGGGCACGTCTGTCACGGCCGAGCTAGGCAAGGCGATCCGCATGGGCCCCTGCCGGGTGCTTTCCGCGTCCCGAACTCCCCGGACGTCGTCCACCTCGATCTGGACGGATATCTCCTTACGCGCCGGATCGGATTTGGGGAACGCGGCGGCCCTTTCCCGGGACGCGTCCCGAGACCGTTCCGACTTCGCCGCCTGCTGGTGCTCTGCGGGCTGCTCGGTCCGGGCATGATCGGGTACGCGCGTCTTCGCCACGGCCAGGATCACCGTGGGCCGCCGCCGGAGCGGTGTGGCGGCAGGCTGGATGGTGTCATCGCTCTCCGCGGCCTGCGTACCGCCTCCGGCGAAAGCAGGGCCGACGCGCGTGGCCGCGGTCACCGGCGCGGGCGTGGCACCGGCCGCGTCACCGGCGAGCGCCCGCCGCCGCGCCCACGCGCCCGCGTGCGCGCCGAGCAGCAGCAGAAGGAGGCCCGCCGCCACGTAGAGGCCGTACTGTCCGATGTTCCCCAGAGGCGACTCGCTCGACTGCGCCCTCACGTCACCGGTCGTTACGGGCGCTGTGTCCGTGCCGTCCCTGGCGCCGGACGGGACGAGCCCGCCCGAATCGTCGGCTGTCGGGATGGGCAGGTTGCCGTCAGCGTCGGTATCGGGAATGTCGGGCAGCTTGGAGGTCGTCGGGTTACGGGTCGTCGGCTCGTCCGTGGGCAGTGGCTGTCTCTTGGCGGGCAGGGTCGGCAACGCGTCGACGTTCTTGCCATCTCGGTTCTTCGGTGTCTGCTTAGTGGTCTTTTTCGGCTTGGCTGTGGGCTTGGCGGGGAAAGCGAGGTAGGCGGAGGCTGACGGTTCCGATCCGATCGAGCCTCCTTCGCCGTCGCCCCTGAAGGCCTTGACGGTGAACCCCACCCGCTGCCCTTCCGTCTTGGCGGGCACCGCGAGCACCGCTCTGCAGGAGGTGCCCGCGCACGCGCTGTCGGCGGGCAGCCTTCCGACGATTCCCGTCAGCGTGTTGGAGACCTCGTAGGACTGCAGATCGGGCTCGGGGCCCTTGGACCAGGTGACAAGAACCTTGTCGGCGCCCTGCCGTGCCACGTTCACGTTGCCCGGAGTCCCGGCCGGCCGTCGCAGCCTGAACGTGCTGGTGGCGTACTCCCTTCCGGTGAGCTCTCCTTTGAGAGTCACGGTGAAGGGGCCGTTGGGGGCGTCTCCGGCGTCGAACGTCCCGGAGAGCGTCTGGTTGGCGCCGCCTCCGGCGACCTTCTGACGTGGAGTGGCCGGACCTTCGACGTACAGGCCCATGTTGAGCTGGATCATCCCCGTAAGGGCGGAAACAGTGACGGACGAGCTGGAGACCACCTGACCGTCGGTGGGCGACGTGATCTGTCCGGACGTGTCGGCCTGCCAGGTCACGGAGGTGGCCCGCGCGGAACCGCCCAGCGCGACGGACACCGCCACGATCGCTCCTGCGGCCACCACTTTGCCGACTACCGTCACGACGCTTCCCTCCACCGAGAGCCTCGCGTCGCCCGACCGCCCCTGGGGGCGTTCGCGCGACGACCGGAAGTGCAGTCCGCCCGGCCGATACGGTCACCGACCGCCCCCGGACCGCACCCTAGCGACTTCGCCAGAGCCGTCACAGCTCTCTGTCGCATATGGCATGAACCGAGGGTAAGCGGGACCTTACGGGAAATACCCAGCTCTTGGACACCGCGTCTAAGGAGTCGTAACGGGATTGCGACATAGCCCCGCAAGCACCACTCGCCACATTGCGCGACGTCATCCCTTTTCGTTCACCCCATTTGTTTGCCAATAGCAAAAATCACGACTCACCACCCGAGTCAGGGCATGTCAGTCATTTCAGTCACATCAGAGGTCACACGGCGGGGGGTGGGCGCCGCGTCATGGGCGGCGCGTCATGGGCGGCGCGTCATGGGCGGCGCGTCATGGACGGCGCGTCATGGACGGCGCGTCATGGACGGCGCGTCATGGACGGCGCGTCATGGACGGCGCGTCATGGGCGGCGGGTCATGGGCGGTAAGTCATGGGCGGTGGGTGGTGGGCTGGAGCGTCGGCGGCGGGCTAGTGATCGTTCTCGGCCGGGGTCACTGTTGCGGGGCCGGCACGGGATCTGCCGGTCAGGGTGCGGGTGCCGGCGATCGGCAGGGAGATCGACAACGAGGTCCAGACGTCGGCGATCTCGTTACGGATCTCGCAGCGGGTGAGTGTGACGCCGTTCCGGGCAGCGAGGTTCGAGGCCCGCAGGCAGGCACCCTCCGGGTCGACCAACGCCGTTTCGGCCGCCGCCAGCGCGCTGAGGTCGGCGGCGCTGCTGACGCGGTGGCGGGCCACGCGTACGGAGCCCACAGTGGCGAACGCCGCGGCGACGGCCATCAGCAGACCCATGAGGGCGACTCCCCATAGCGTGGCCGAGCCGCGTTCCTTGTGATTGATCTCTTCCTCCTTGGCGATCGCAGATCTCGAGCCGCACGGCTCCGCTCAGCAGGCCCACGATGAGGCCCTGGGAGCCGGGTGGCATATCCGAGCCGGCGCGGCCTCCTCCGAGGAGGCCGCGCTGGCGCCGGGCGGGTGCCGACCGCCTGGGCGTTGTCATGGTTCGGTGTCTGCCGTGGCCGTGGCGGACACCTGGACGGCGGGCAGCGACCCGCCCCACGATGGGCGCACCTCAACGGTGATCTGCACCCTGGTCAGGTCGACGTCACGGGACACGGCTATCCGCGCGTTGGGACGGGTGGCCGACCGGGCGTGGTCGCGGACCTGGCTCAGTGGTTCGCCTCTGGCGGCGGCCCGGGCGGCCGCGCGGGCCGCGTCCACACATTCGAGCTGGGCGCCGACCGCTTGGATGGCCCACAGCGCGGCAGCCAGCACGACCATGAGCGCGGGCAGCATCGCGGCGGTCTCGGCCGTCACCGAGCCCCGCGATGCCGACCGTCTTCCGCCCACGGAGATCCGCCCGGGGCGACGGATCATTTGCCGGTCGTCTTGAGCGCTCGGTCGATGAGCGAGGTCAGCATTTCCTGCACTTCCGGGCTGCTCACGACTTTGAACAGGAGCGCGGCGAAGGCGCAGGCCGCGATGGTGCCCACCGCGTATTCGGCGGTGGACATGCCGCGCTCACGATTGGCCGTGGCGTAGTGGAGCCACCTGCTGGATCGCCACCGCGAGCCTCCTCCGACGGCCCTCTCCCCGGTGGACGTCGATGAGGGCGTCGATGAGGGCGTGGCGTGAGCGCGCGTCGACGGGGTGGCTGGCGTGATGTCGCTGATGTGCTCGGTAGAAGGGAAGCTGCCGCGGGGGAAGCTGCCGCGGGCCGAGTGGGCTCCCGGCGGGGTGTGCGGGCGTGGTGTGGCGGTGGCTTCGACGGCGTCTGGTGTGAGGGCGGAACTGTGCATGGGGCCTCCAGGTGGTTGGGGCGCCGGGGTCTTGTCCGGCGGGAGTCCAAGGGTCGCCGGGAAGGCTCTGCGCGGAGTGGACCGAGCGCGGTTCTGTGGATGGTGGCAGCCGAAAGCCGGACCTGTGGATAACCGGCCTGCCCGGTCCCGCGGGCGTGTGATGTCCCACGGACGCCTGCGGGAGGCCGCGATGGCGGCCTTGGAGGACGACGTTCCTGGCCCCGTACCGGGAGCAGGCCATGATGAAGGAAGCCGTCGGCCATGTGAACCCTCGCTTCCGGCCCGACGAGGGGTGACGCGGGCAAGAGGGTCGAGGCTAGGGAAGGATGATCGTCGAAGCCAGGCCGGCTACCACCGGGATGATGCCGACCAGGACGAACGCCGGCAGGAAGCAGAGACCCAGCGGTGCCACGGCCTTGACGCCGACCTGTCTGGCCGAGGCGACGGATCCGGCTCTGGCGGCCGCTCGGGCGTCGTCGGCCAGGCGGGTCAGGACATCGGCCACCGGCGCGCCGCTTTGAGCCGCCCGGCCCATCGCCCGGCAGAGCCCGCCCATCGCGGGGTCTCCAGCGAGGGCCGCCCAGGTGGTTTCCGGGTCGGCGCCCAGGCGGAGCCGGCTGCTCACCCAGCCCAACCGCCGGCCGAGTGGGCCGCCGATCGTGCGGCCGGCGATCTCGGTGGCCGCGCTCACCGGGCGGCCGGCGAGCAGGCATGCGGTCATCAGGTCGGCAGCGAAAGGCAGGTCGGCGGCGATTCGCTCGCGGTCCTGCCGCGCCTGCTGCGGCTCTTTCCTGTGCAGGAACATCGCGACCGCCGGAATGGTCAGCAAGCCGACGATGATTCCCGTGGCTCCGACTCCGAACAGGAGGGTGGCCATCAACCCCGCGCCGGTGGCGGTGACGGCGGTCTTGCGGGTCATCCGTTTCGGGGGGTCGTGGGACGGGTCGAGCCAGGCCGGCGGGTCCTCGGTCTGGCCGCCGGGAAGTCTTTCGGGAGGGCGTAGCCGGGCCAGACGTCCGGCGGGGGTCATCGGGGAGAGCCACAACCACGCGGCCACGCCGGCGGACAGGGCGGACAGCAGCACGAACATCGGTGAGATCCGTTCGATCATGTACGAACCGGGAGGCCGCCAGGGCCCAGCCCAGGCCTGCCCGAAAGCACACCCGGACCCCAGCCATGGTTTGCCCGAGAGGACACCCTGTCCCGCCCAGGCCTGCCCGAGAGGACACAGGGCTCAGCGCAGGCCTGCCCGAGAGGACAGCCCTGCAAGGACAGCCGGATCCAGCCCAGCCTGCCCGAAAGGACACAAAACTCAGCCCAGGCCTGCCCGGAAAGAACACCAGGGATCAGCCCTGTGCTCGGGCGGCCATGCGGTTGGTCCACCACAGGCCGCACGCGTCGAGGGCGACCCCCGCCACCAGGCACATCAGGCCCGGCAGGCTGCCGAGCAGGAACGCGAGGGGGCGCATGCCGAGGGCCGCCGCCATGAGGAGGCCCAGGGCCGGGAGCGCGGCCAGCATCCTGGCCGTCGTGCGAGGCCCGGCCAGCTGCGCGGCGACGTCCTGGCGGTGGGCCTGTGCCGCGCGTAACGTGCTCGCCACCCGGTCGACCAGGGCGGACAGGCCGGCGCCCACCGTGACGCCGACCTCCCAGCAGGCGGCAAGCCGGCGCAGGCCCTCGCCTCCTTGCGGCGGGGCGGCGGCGATCAGTGCCGCGGGGACGTCGCCACCGTCCCGCGCCGCGGCCACGACCGGGCGCAGGATCTCCGGATCGGGGAAGTCGACCGATGCCAGGGCCCTGGTCAGGGCCTCTCCGGGGGTGCGGCCGGCGGACAGCTCGGCCGACAGGACCTGGCACAGCTCGATGGACGCGCTGCGCCAGGCGTCGGCGCGGCGGGCCGGGTGAGTACGGGTCAGCAGCCGGCCGAGCGAGCGCCACCGCGGCCTGGCCCGGCCCCCGGTAAGCCTGCCCAGGCGGGTCGTGGCGAGGTCTGGCCCCGTCCACATCCACACGGCGCACGCCGTGCACACAGCGGCGACGATCAGCGCGCCGCTCATATCAGCGCCCTCCGGGCCAGGGCGTCATGGCCGGGGCCGACGTGGGTGTGACCGTCGGCGTCGAAGGTCAGGGCGGGGATCGACTCGACGAGGCCGGTCGGGGTCCTGGTGAGCAGGCAGATCTCGGCGATGCGCCGGCGTCCGTCGGGGCGGTCGCGGGTCAGGTGGACGACCGCGTCGAGCGCGGCCGCCAGCTGGCTGTGCACGGCCTCCCTGCTCAGGCCCGCCGCGCAGCCCAGCGCCTCGAGCCGGGGTGGGACGTCGGCCGCGGTGTTGGCGTGCAGCGTGCCGCAGCCGCCCTCGTGCCCGGTGTTCAAGGCCGCCAGCAGATCCACCACCTCCGATCCGCGCACTTCACCGACCACCAGGCGGTCAGGACGCATCCGCAGCGCCTGGCGTACCAGGTCGCGCAGGCCCACGCCGCCCGCGCCCTCCAGGTTGGCCGGTCGGGTCTCCAGGCGAACCACGTGCGGGTGGAGCGGGCGCAGCTCGGCAGAGTCCTCCACCAGCAGGAGGCGCTCGCCCGGGTCGGCCAAGGAGAGCAGGGCCGACAGGAGCGTGGTCTTGCCGGTGCCCGTGCCGCCGGTCACGAGGAAGGCGAGCCGGGCGGTCACCATGGCGGACAGCACGGGGATCGCGGGTGGGGTGATGGTGCCGGCTGCGACGAGGTCGGGGAGGGTGAACGTGCGCCGGGGCGGCAGGCGTAGCGAGATGCAGGTGCCGCCGGACGCCACGGGCG
This sequence comes from Nonomuraea deserti, assembly GCF_004348685.1. Taxonomy (GTDB): domain Bacteria; phylum Actinomycetota; class Actinomycetes; order Streptosporangiales; family Streptosporangiaceae; genus Nonomuraea; species Nonomuraea deserti. Next base: position 8,478 of record NZ_SMKO01000012.1, read on the forward strand.
GGAGCACCGCGTGGAGGCGGACGCCGCCTGTGAGTCGGGCGTCGACATGGGGGCAGGCGTCGTCGAGGCGTCTCCCGGCGGCGGCCGCCAGGCGCTGGGCCAGCCTGCGTACGGCGCCGTCGTCGGAGAAGGTGACCGACGTGCGGCGCAGGCCGCCGCCCTCGTCGATCCACACCTCGCGCGGGCCGTTGACCAGGACATCGGTCACCTCGGGGCGGGCCAGGAGCGGCTCCAGCGGGCCCGCGCCCATCAGGTCGGCGCAGAGGGCTCTGGCCACGGCGAGGATCTCCGCGTCGCCGTAGACGGATTTCTCCGCTCTGAGCGCCACCGCCACCTGGGCCGCGCTGGGCTCGGCCCCCGTGCGGGCCAGGCGTACGCGAACCGCCTCCACCAGCTCGGGCGAGACCGGAGGCGTCATGCCGGGAGGAGGTCGCGGAGCAGCGAGGAGCACAGGGCGCCGAGCACGGTGCGGGGGCCCAGCCTTGGCAGCTCGCCCCGGTTGAGTGTGGCGGTGAGGCGCGGCTGGTCGGGCAGGCTGCCGGCGGCGGGGATGCCGAGGGATCCGGTGGCCATGTCGTCGTCCACGACTCCCGGGCGGAGGACGGCCCGCAGATCTGAGGTGTGCTTGCGGGCCTCGCCCAGCACCTGGGCCGCCGACAGGACGCCGCGCACGTCGGCCGTGGCCACGAGCAGTGTGGTCTTGGCCCTGGTGAGGGCCTCGATCGCGGCAGGATCGAGGTGGCGGGGAAGGTCGGCGACGATCAGGTCGAAGCCGCGCCTGCCCGCCTCCAGGACCGAGCGCATGGCCTGGGCCGGGATCGCCGCCACCTCGCCTCTCTGGAAGGAGAGGACCGCCAGGTCGCCGAACGACGGCAGCGCGGCCTGCAGCGCGCTGGAACTGATGCGGCCTTCCCTGGCCACGAGGTCTCCCCAGCGCGCGCCCGGCGCCTCCTCGTGGCCGAGCAGTGCGTCGATGCCGCCGCCCAGCGGGTCGGCGTCGACCAGCAGCGTACGGAGCTGATCGCCCGAGGCGCGCAGGGCCAGGCAGGCTGAAAGCACGCTCGCGCCCGCTCCCCCGCGCCCGCCGATCACGCAGATCAAGGCCCCGGAACGGGGGTCGGGCTCCATGGCGTCGGCCAGCCGCTCCACCAGGTGGCGCTCGTCGTTCGGGAGGACCACGACGGACTGGGCGCCCACGGCGACGCATTTTCGCCAGGTGTCGGGGTCGTCCGGATCTCGTGTCACGAGCAGGATCTGGTCTCGAGCCGGAGGTGAGGCCGCGGCCACCGCGTCCGCCTGGTCGGCGCCCACCGCGATCAGCGGCGCGAGGTTCCAGTAGGGGCGGGCGTGCGCGGGGACGTGGGCCACGTCGAGCTGGGCGCCGGCCGCGGCCGCGATGCGGACCAGGTCGTCGAGCAGAGCGTGGTCTTCGGTGATGACCAGGGGACGGTGCATCGGGGGCCTCCTGCGTGGGTGGGAGGCCCACCTTGCTGGAGGCGGCGCGGGCGCCGGCCGGGCGAACGCGATTCTGTGGATGGAGGCGCCGCGGGCCCCTGAGGCTGTGGACGGAGGCACGAAGGGCCACAGGCCTGTGGACGAGGGCTGGAAGGGAGGCACGGCGGGCCATAAGGCCTGGGAAGCGCGGACGACCCGGAAGGCTGCCGCGGAGGGTGAACGCCACGGCCCGGGAGGCTGTGGACGGTGGACGTCGCGGCCTGGGAGGTGCGGGGCGAGGCGGGAAAAGGGGCGACCCCCGCCGGGGGGGAGAGCGGGGGTCGCCTGATCGGTCCGGCTCCGGGGGGGTAGAGCCGGTCCCGTTTCAGAAGAAAGCTTTCATCACTTCACCAGCATCTGGCAAGGCACTTGCAAACGCATCGCGTGCACGCTCTCCCCAGTTTCTGGTGATACCCCCGTATGCTGCCCGATCGACTCGAGTTTCGTCGAGGAGCAATCCTGCATTTTCGCCAAGTTTTTTCGCTGCGACATAACGATCACATAAAGGCAATCACTCTCCGTGATCATCACGACCCGGTAACCGGATCGGCGCGCGACGCCCGCGACGCCCCCATCGCCAGGTAAAGGTCTTGGTCCGAGGGGTTCCCATCAGGCCACATCCGTCGTAGAAAGGGGTTACGGACCACTTGTCCGGGTGCATCAGCCGGGTACCCACGCGCGACCAGCCGCGGGAGGCGCGTCGTGACGGGCTTGACCCGCTCCGACGGATACAGGTGCACGCTTGGTAACCCGGTGTGATGCACCGGCTGCGGCGTCTCTTGACGGAGACGCCGTCAGCTATGTCGGGTTCGCCCGAAGCGTCTCCCCTGATCTTGTCAGCCTCTCTGCATGGCCTCGCAGATGGCCGTGGTCTCGCGCGCTCCGAGGGTTACCGCGGAGGCACACTGTTGTACCCACCGGCTCACGCCCTCCGGCGTGCCGCTCAAGTACGCCCGCAGCCCCTCCGCGTACGGCAGCTCCAGCCGCCCCACCTCGACGGCCACCAAAGACTTGGGGTCGAGCCCGAACTCGACCAGCGTCAGCCGTTCGGCCGCACGTGCCACGACCCCGTCGGCCGTGCCGAAGGGCCGCAGCACGGCCAGCTCAGCGTGGATCACGGCGGCCAGCACGATCGCGGGCGCGCTCGTGGGCCGTTCGAGCAGGCCGAGCAGGGCCTCCATGCGGGTCGCCGTCTCGCCGGCGTCCGGCGCCGCGCCCAGGGCCAGAGGGTCGGGGACCGTGTCGAACGTGCGCGGCCGGCCGAGAGCGGCTTCCGGCGCGAGACCCGCGGCCGCCACGGTGTGCAGCCGCGCCAGCACCTGCCGGGGCGCCTTCCGCCAGGTCGGGCCCATGCGGCCCAGCTCCGCGGACGCGCGCAGCGCCCCCTGGACCAGGGGGTCGTGCACCTCGTCACGGCGCAGGGCGTCGAGGGACACGTCCACGCCTTCGAGCGCGGCCGACGCGCGCGCCCCGCGCAGCGACGACTCCGCGGACACGGCGGGGCTCGCCCGGCGCAGGACGCGGTGGCGGTAGAGCCGGTCGACGGCCTGTCGAGCCTCGTCGACCGCCTCGGAAACGCCGGGGAACCGCGCGATGACGGTCAAGGGGTCACTCACGGAACCCGACCCTACCTGCGGGTAACGCGCGCCCCGCCACCGCGGCACGGTGACCGAGCGTGCTCGCGACCGGACGGCGTGACGACCGCAAGGAGAGAAAGCCCCGGCAGCTTCCCGACTCCAGGGGGCCCATAAACCCCCAAACCACCCCCACCGCACCTGAGCAATCGCGCCGGCGCGTATTCTTCGGATTTCAGGATGACAACGTTTCAATTGCGTTTGTCATGCAAGTTGATAAGCACGAGCGCCCATGGAGCCGGACGGTACAGACCTGTCTAGACCTCTTGTGTACGGAGGTCGTGAGCTGGTGAAGTGGGACACGACCTATCCAATCTGGCCATAGAAGGAGCACGAGGTGGCCCCGGAGACCCCTGGCAACGAAACCCAGGCGCTGTCCAACCTGCTGCAGGAGAACCGCCGGTTCGCACCTCCGGCCGACCTGGCGGCGGCCGCGAACGTGACCGCCGCCGCATATGACGAGGCCGCCGCCGACCGCCTCGCCTTCTGGGAGGGCACCGCCGAACGGCTGACCTGGGCCAAGAGGTGGGACCAGACACTCGAGTGGAACGCGCCGTTCGCCAAGTGGTTCGTCGGCGGCGAGCTCAATGTGGCCTACAACTGCGTCGACCGGCACGTCGAAGAGGGACGCGGCGACAGGGTCGCCTACTACTGGGAGGGCGAGCCCGAGGGCGACACCCGCACCCTCACCTACAACGATCTGAAGGCCGAGGTCAGCAAGGCCGCCAACGCCCTTCACGAGCTCGGGGTGCGCAAGGGCGACCGGGTCGCCATCTACATGCCGATGATCCCCGAGCTGCCGATCGCGATGCTGGCCTGCGCCCGCATCGGGGCCGTGCACTCGGTCGTGTTCGGCGGGTTCTCGGCCAACGCCCTCAAGAGCCGCATCGACGACGCCGACGCCAAGCTCGTGATCACCGCCGACGGCGGCTACCGCCGCGGCAAGCCGAGCGCGCTCAAGCCGATCGTGGACGAGGCCGTCGCCGAGTGCCCGCAGGTCGAGAACGTCCTCGTCGTACGCCGCACGGGCCAGGACGTCGCCGTCTCCGACAAGGACCTGTGGTGGCACGACGTGGTCGACCGCCAGAGCGACCAGCACACCGCCAAGCCCCACGGCGCGGAAGACCCGCTGTACATCCTCTACACCAGCGGCACCACGGGCAGGCCCAAGGGCATCCTGCACACCTCGGGCGGCTACCTCGCGCAGACCGCTTGGACGCACCACGCGGTCTTCGACCTCAAGCCCGAGACCGACATCTACTGGTGCACGGCCGACATCGGCTGGGTGACCGGCCACTCCTACATCGTGTACGGCCCCCTCGCCAACGGCGCCACCAGCGTCATCTACGAGGGCACCCCCGACACCCCGCACCGCGGCCGGTTCTGGGAGATCGTGCAGAAGTACAAGATCACGCTCCTCTACACGGCGCCCACGGCGATCCGGACGTTCATGAAGTGGGGCGACGACATCCCCGCCAAGTACGACATGTCCAGCCTGCGCGTCCTGGGCTCCGTCGGCGAGCCGATCAACCCCGAGGCGTACGTCTGGTACCGCGAGAACATCGGCCACAACCGCTGCCCCGTCGTGGACACCTGGTGGCAGACGGAGACCGGCGCCATCATGATCAGCCCGCTGCCGGGCGTGACCTCGGCCAAGCCGGGCGCCGCGATGCGCCCGCTGCCGGGCGTGGTCGCCGACGTGGTCGACGACCAGGGCAACAGCGTCCCCCACGGAGGCGGCGGTTTCCTCGTGCTGCGCGAGCCCTGGCCGGCGATGCTCCGTACGATCTGGGGCGACGACCAGCGCTACATCGACACCTACTGGAGCCGGTTCGAGGGAATGTACTTCCCCGGCGACGGCGCCAAGAAGGACGAGGACGGCGACCTGTGGCTGCTCGGCCGCGTGGACGACGTCATGCTGGTCTCCGGCCACAACATCTCCACCACCGAGGTGGAGAGCGCGCTGGTCAGCCACCCGAAGGTGGCCGAGGCGGCCGTGGTCGGCGCGACCGACCCGGTGACCGGCCAGGCCATCGTGTCGTTCGTGATCCTGCGCGGCGCCGCGGAGGAGAACGAGAACATCGCCACCGACCTGCGCGACCACGTGGCCAGGACGCTCGGCCCGATCGCCAAGCCGCGCCAGATCCTGGTCGTCCCCGAGCTGCCCAAGACGCGGTCCGGCAAGATCATGCGGCGTCTCCTGCGCGACGTTGCCGAGAACCGCAGCATCGGCGACGTCACCACGCTGGCCGACAGCACGGTGATGGACCTGATCTCGCAGAAGCTCCCGTCCGCGAAGTCCGAGGACTGACACCGGGACTGACACCGGGACTGACACCGGGGCTACGTACGGGCCGTGACCCACGCGGTGAAGCAGGGGCGCATGTTTCCGTAGGGAAGCATGCGCCCTCTGCGTACGCCCAGGCGGCGCAAGCGTTATCTTGGCTGATCGGGTAGTTCTGGGAGTGATGGCGAGGCCCGCCCCCAGCGCGTCGCTGGATGATGTTTGACACGGCCACCAGGCCTCGATAGGAGACGTTCATGCCGCAGACTCCCGAGGAAGAATCCCTGGGCTCGCTGATCGCCCGGGCGAGCGATCACATCTCCGAACTCGTGCGTTCAGAGATCAAGCTGGCCAAGGCCGAGTTCAGGTTCGACGCCAAGCGGGTCGGCATGGCGGGCGGCATGTTCGCCGCCGCCGCCTTCATGGCTCACCTGTGCCTGATCCTCGCCTCGTTCACGATCGCCTACGTGCTGGCGCAGTGGTTGCCCCACTGGGCGGCCTTCCTCATCGTGACCGTGTTCTACCTGCTGGTCGCGGGTCTGCTGGTGTTCATCGGGATCCGCCGGCTCAAGGGCCTGGCCGGGATGAAGCGCACCACCAGGTCGATCAAGGGCCTGAGGGAGATCGCCAACCCGGAGGACCAGACGCTGCCCGCGCTCAAGCCTGATCGCGAGCCGGTGACGCGTGATGGCGCCTGACGAGTCGGTCGTTCAGATCGAGGGGCCCTGGACGCACCGCTCGGTGCACGCGGGCGGCACCCGCTTCCACGTCGTGGAGGCGGGGCAGGGGCCTCTGGTGATGCTGCTGCACGGGTTCCCGCAGTTCTGGTGGACGTGGCGCAACCAGCTCGAAGCGCTGCCCGCCGCCGGCTATCGGGCGGTCGCGGTCGACCTGCGGGGCTACGGCGGCAGCGACAAACCGCCGCGCGGCTACGACCTGCCGACGCTGGCGGGCGACGCGACGGGGCTGATCCGGGCGCTCGGCGAGACCGGGGCGATCGTGGTGGGGCACGACTGGGGCGGGCTGCTGGCCTGGACGATGGCCGTGCTGGAGCCGAAGTGCGTACGCCGGCTCGTCACCGTGTCGGCCCCGCATCCGCTGCGGCTGCGCGGAGCCCTGGTGACCGACCCGTTCGGCCAGCTCAAGGCGAGCGTCCAGGCCCTCGGCTTCCAGCTGCCGCTGCTGCCGGAGCACCTGCTCACCCGCCGCGACGGGAGGCGCGTCGGCCGCTTCCTCGACGAGTGGTCGCGCCCCGGCTGGCCGGAGCCCGAGACCGCGCGCACCTATCGGGAGGCGTTCCGCATCCCCACCGTGGCGCACTGCGCGCTGGAATACCACCGCTGGTTCGGCCGCTCCCAGCTCCGCCCCGACGGCCGGCGGTACGCCAGGGTCATGCGCACCGAGATCGAGGCGCCCACGCTGCAGGTGCACGGGGCGCTCGACCCGCGGGTGCTCCCGCGCACGGCGCAGGGTTCGAGCCGTCACGTGGCGGCCCCCTATCGGTGGCGGCTGCTCGAAGGGGCGGGGCACTTCCCCCACGAGGAGATTCCCGACGTGTTCAACCAGGAGCTGCTCGGCTGGCTGGCCGACCCGGAGCCCGACCGATGAGAGACCGTGACCCCGAGGGCCGGCCGCGCAGCGCCAGGCCGCGCGACGCGTACGGCAGGCCGCTCCCCTATGGTTCGCCCGGGATGCCCCGGGTGCCCGACGACTACGCGCCCACCACAGAGCAGGCGCTGGCGGACGGCCGCCGTTTCCTGCGCGACGGCCTGCCGTTCAACGCCCACGAGGTGTTCGAGGGCCGCTGGAAGTGCGCGCCGGAGGACGAGCGCGACCTGTGGCAGGGGCTCGCGCAGATCTGCGTCGGGCTCACGCATCTGCAGCGCGGCAACGGGCGCGGCGCGGTGACCCTGCTCAGCCGCGGCGCCGCCAAGGCGCAGTCGTACGGCGGCGCGTACGACGCGGTCGGCAAGGCCGCCTCCAGCCTGAGCCAGGACAGCGACCCCGGCGAGGCCGTCGCGCTGATCCTGGCCAAGCTCCCCGGCTGAGGCGGGAGGCGCAGGTTCAGTCGCACTCCCGCGTGCTGGCCGGGGTGGTGTCGTTGCGGCCCCTGGCGGCGTCGGGAGCGACCTCTTCGGCCGTCAGGACGTAGCCCGTCTCCTCCTCGTTGATCGCGGCGGCGAAGATCACGCCGTAGACGCGGCCCTCGGGCGTGAGCAGCGGCCCGCCGGAGTTGCCGGGCAGGACCTGGCCGCGGATCGCGTAGACCTTGCGCGTGACCGTGTCCTCGCGGTAGATGTCGGGGCCCTCGGCGTCGAGCTGGCCGCCGATCCTGGCCGACACGGCGGTGAAGCCCTGGCCCTTGGGGAAGCCGGCCACGATCGCGTCGTCGCCGCGCCCGCCGTCGCCGTCGAAGGCGAGCTGCGGCAGGTTGAGCCCGGGGACGTAGAGGATGGCGATGTCGCGCCGCGGGTTGTAGCGCACCACCGTGGCCTTGTGCCGCGTGTTGGTCGAGTCGATGATCTGGAGGTCGCGCGTCACGCCGGCCACGACGTGGGCGTTGGTCATGATCCGGCCGGGCGCGTAGACGAAGCCGGTGCCCTCGATGTGCTTGTTGCAGCTCTGCGCGTTGCCCTGCACCTTGACGATCGACCGGCGCGCCCTTTCGAGGCCGTCGCCGCCCTTCAGCACGCTCTGGTCGGGCGGCGGCACGTCGATGATCGTGCCGGCGCCGATGGCGTCGAAGACGGGCGGGAACTCCGAGCGGTCGATGAACTTCTTGAACGGCGCCTGCCAGTTGCGCGCGGCCTGGGGGATCGCGTCGTCGACCGTGGTCAGCAGCGCGGAGTTCTTCACCTGGTCGACCAGCGGGGTGAACGCGGTGGAGACGATCAGCGAGCCGATCAGCCAGGCGATGACCAGCACGGACAGGGCGCTGGCGAACGTGCCGCCGACGGCGTCGGCCACCCTGGCGGGCTCCCACGTGACGTGGCTGCGCACGACGGCGCCGAGCGTCGAGGAGGCGAACTGGCCGATGGTGGCGGCGAGGAAGACGATCACTATGGCGAGCAGCGCCTGCGGGGTGTCACCGTCGACGACGGCCTTGGAGATGGGAGGCGCGATGAAGACGCCGAGCACGGCCCCGCCCACGAACCCCACGAAGCTCATCGCTCCGATGATGAACCCCTGCCGGTATCCCGAGATGCCGAAGGCGATCACAAGGCCGATCAGTATGAGGTCAAGCAGATCACCGCGCACGCTTCAAAGGTAGCCAGCGAGACGGTCAAGTGTGAACGTGTTCCGCCAGGACGGTGTCACCCTGCTGACTATCTTGGGCGCTATGCCGCCGGCCGAGGTAACAGTGCGCGATCTCATCGAGGCAGCTCTGCACGACACCGATCCGGACGGCCCGCTGCGCTGGCATGTGATCTCCATTCTGCGCCAGCGGAGCGACCTGGAGTCGTTCATCGAGGCACGCCGGTTGTGCGCCGGGGACACGGTCGCCGAGCGGCTGCTGGGCGTGGACATCATGGGCATGTTGCAGCCGTTCGTGGACCGGACGCTGCCGGTGCTGCGCTATCTGGCCGCCAGCGAGGACGACGCCATGGTGCTCTATTCGGTGCTGATCGCCTTCGGTCACCTGGCCGATCCGCGCTCGCTGCCGTCCGTGATCGATCTGGCCGGCCACGGCGACGCCAGAGTGAGGTACGGGGCCGCGTACGCGCTGCAGCACGTGCTCGGCGAACCGCCTGACCGCGCCGGGCTGGAGACGCTGCGCGCGCTGGCCGCCGACAGCGACGCCGACGTGGCCGGCTGGGCCTCGCTCGGCGTGGCCCTGCGTACGGCTCCCTGAAACGGCGCTAGTCGCGGGCCGCCAGTGGCGGCAGGTCCTCCACCTGTGCGGGGTCCCACGGGCGGTCGAGCCCCGCCTCGCGCAGCACGGAGTCGAGCACCATCGCGGTGAACCCCCACACCAGCATCCCGCGCACCCGGAACGCCGGCCCGACCATGCCCCGGGGGTGGCGCAGCGAGACGCGGTTGCCGGGATCGACCAGCTCGGCGATCGGCACCCGCTCGACGGAGTCGACCTCGTCGGGTGAGGCGGCGTGCACCGCGGACGGCTCGCGCCACCATGCGATCACGGGTGTGACCCGGTTGTCGCTGAAGCTCAGGTAGAGCTCGGGCATCGTGCCCAGCACGTGGATGCCGGCGGGATCGACCCCGGTCTCCTCCTCGGCCTCGCGCAGCGCCGCCGCGACGGGGCCGGCGTCGTCAGGGTCGACGCCGCCGCCGGGGAACGCGGGCTGGCCCGGGTGCCTGCGCCCGCGGGTGCTGCGCTGGATGAGCAGCACGTCGGGCCCGAGCGGCCCGTCGCCGAACAACATGAGGACCGCCGCCTCCCTCCCGCCCGTCACGGGTGGCCGCAGAGCTCGGGGCACTCGGGCCCGCTGTGCCTGCGCTGCCAGTGTGTCGAGCCAGTCGGGCACTTGTGTCACGCATCCTCCAACACGCCGTGGCGTCGATCACTTCCCCTGATCAGGAGAAGGGGCCGTTCCTGACAAGCTTCGCCGCCTCCGCGCTCGCCGTGGGGCCGGTGCCGTACGAGGGGCAGAGCGCGGCCAGCGGGCAGACGCCGCACGCGGGGCGCCGGGCGTGGCAGATGCGACGGCCGTGCCAGATCACCCGGTGGGAGAAGATCGTCCACTCGCGCTTGGGCAGCAGCCCGCCCACGATGTGCTCGATCTTGACCGGGTCGGTCTCGTCGGTCCAGCCGAAGCGGCGCACCAGCCGCTGGAAGTGGGTGTCGACGGTGAGCCCCGGCACGTCGAACGCGTTGCCCAGCACCACGTTGGCCGTCTTTCGGCCCACGCCGGGCAGCTTGACCAGGTCCGGCAACCGGTTGGGAACCTCTCCGCCGTGGCGCTCGCAGATCGCCTGCGCCATGCCGATGATGCTGTTGGTCTTGGCGCGGAAGAAGCCGGTCGAGCGGATGATCTCTTCCATCTCGGACCGGTCGGCGGCGGCGTAGTCGGCCACCGACGGATATTTCGCGAACAGAATGGGAGTCACCATGTTGACCCGCTTGTCCGTGCACTGCGCGGACAGGATGGTCGCCACCAGCAGCTCGAGCGGGTTGGTGAAGTCGAGCTCGCAATGGGCGTCAGGGTAGGTCTCCGCGAGGATGCGGTTCATCTTGCGCGCCCGCCGCACCCGTGCGAGCTGGGTCTCCGGCTTGCGCCCCGCCGCGTTCGTGGCCATGTCGCAAGAGTAGAAGCTCTGGCAGACGTTTGAGCCCGCGATGGCCGTAGCGGGCGGCCTCCTGTCGGGTGCCCAGGGGCGCGTCGGGTAACTTTCCTCCCGGAATCCGGTAATCCCGATCAACGCGGGCAAGACCGGAACACCCCGGCATTCCCATAACCTGTGTGTGCCGCCCGAAGTGGGGTGAGTCACAATGGCAGCAGAGGAGGCAGTGTGAACACCGAAGATGTGCTGGGCAAGGCCCCCCTGTTCGCCGCGCTGGACCGCGAGAGTGCCGCGGCGCTGCGCACCAGCATCACCGAGGTCCAGTTGTCCAAGGGACAGACGCTCTTCCACGAGAACGAGACGGGCGACCGGCTCTACGTCGTGCTGGACGGCAAGATCAAACTGTCCCGCACGTCGCCGGACGGGCGGGAGAACCTGCTCAGCGTGCTGGGGCCGAGCGAGATGTTCGGCGAGCTGTCGCTGTTCGACCCGAGGCCGCGCACGGCCACGGCGACCGCGCTGACCGAGGTGCGCCTGGCCGGGCTCGGCCACGACGACCTGCGGCCCTGGCTGACCGGCCGGCCCGAGGTGGCCCTGCACCTGCTGCGCGCGCTCGCCCAGCGGCTGCGCCGCACCAACGACGTGCTGGCCGACCTGGTGTTCACCGACGTGCCGGGGCGGGTGGCCAAGCAACTGCTCGACCTGGCCGAGCGGTTCGGCATCAAGACCGACGACGGCATCCGGGTGCACCACGACCTGACCCAGGAAGAGCTGGCCCAGCTCGTCGGCGCCTCCCGCGAGACGGTCAACAAGGCGCTGGCCGACTTCGCCCAGCGCGGCTGGCTGCGCATCGAGGCCAAGGCCGTGGTCATCCTCGACATCGACCGGCTCTACAACCGGTCCAGATAGGCTCGCCGGTCAGGAGGCGTCGAGATAGTCCAGCTGGGCCAGCACCGACATCTCCGCCGCCGGCCAGAGCGACCGGTCGACGTCGGCGTACACGATCTTGACGATCTGGCGTGCTGTGCGCGCGCCCTGCTCGCGCGCCGCCCTGATCTGTTCGAGCCGCTCGCGCCGGTGCGCGATATAGCCGTCGAGCGCGCCGATCGGGTCGGGCAGCACGGGCCCGTGGCCCGGCAGCAGCGCCCGCGCCTCCAGGCTCTCCGCCGCCGCCCTCAGCCGGTCGAGGCTGCGGAGATAGTCGGCCAGGCCGCCGTCGCGGGCGATGATCGTGGTGCCCCTGCCCAGCACCGTGTCGCCGGTCAGCATCGCCCTGTCGGCGGGCAGCCAGAAGCACAGCGAGTCGAACGAGTGGCCGGGCGTTCCGTACACGTGGATCTCCAGCCCCGCCACGGTCACCACGTCGCCGTCGGCGAGGCCCTCGTCGCCCAGCCGGTGGCGCGGGTCGAGGGCCCGCACGGGCGCGTTCACCATCCGGGCGAAGCGCCCGGCGCCCCCGCTGTGGTCGAAATGGCCGTGGGTGAGCAGGATCTCGGTGACGCGGCGCTCGCCTAGATGGTCGCGTACGCGCTGAAGGTGTGCCTCGTCCTCCGGCCCCGGGTCGACGACCAGCACCTCCTCGCCCGCGCCGATCACCCACGTGTTGGTGCCGTCGAGCGTCATGACAGAGGGGTTGGGGGCGAGCAGGTTCTCGGCGTGCTCCGTACGGGATCCGTCGGGCGTGCCGATCGGGATGTGCAGACCGCTCACGGAGCCACCACCAGCCGCATCTCGCCCTCGACCTCGACCGCCCTGGGCATGATGCGCACGATCTCCCTGGGCGCCGCCAGGACGTCGCCCACGCTGCCGCAGGCGGCCAGCTCGGTGAGCGTACGGTGCGTGGGCGGCATGAGGAAGATCTCCCCTTGACGCGCCAGCTCGACCGCCTCGGCCGGGCGCTGCCACACGACCTGGTCGGCCTCCCCGCCCACGTCACGGGTGCGCTGGCCGTCGGGCAGCACGGCGGCGAAGAAGCGCGTGTCGAAACGTTTGCGCTCGATCTCCGGCGTGATCCAGTGCGCCCACGGCTTGAGCAGGTCGGAGCGGAGCACCAGGCCGCGCCGGGCGAGGAAGTCCGCGAAGGCCAGGCTCCTGTCGATGAGCGCGAGCCGGTCGGCCTCCCAGTCGTCGCCGGTCGTGTCGGCGACGACGGAGCCGGGCCCCGGCCCGGCCAGCAGCACGCCCGACTCCTCGAACGTCTCGCGTACGGCCGCGCACACCAGCGCCCGCGCCAGCCGCTCGCTCGCCTTGAACACCGCGCCCCACTCCGCGGGAGACGGCCCGGCCCAGGCGATTGCCTGGTCGGCGTCGCGCTCGTCCACCGAGCCGCCGGGAAAGACGTACGCGCCCGCCGCGAAGGCCATCGTGGACTTGCGCCGGAGCAGGTAGACCTCGGGACCTCCGGCTCCGTCACGCAGGATCACGACCGTGGCGGCGTCCCGCGCGGGCACGGGCTCGACCCGTCCGGCGAGAACGTCCCGTGCCCGCGCGGCGAGCTCGGCTGGAAGCGGAATACCGGTCACCTGACCTCCTTAGAACATCACTCGGTCATGGTGACATATCCCGATTCAGGCCACTTCGGCGATCAGCTCCACTTCCACGGGCGCGTCCAGCGGGAGCACGGCCATGCCCACCGCGCTGCGGGCGTGCTTGCCCTGCTCCCCGAAGACCTCGGCGAGCAGGTCGCTGGCGCCGTTGGCCACCTGCGCCTGCTCGGTGAAGTCGGGTGCGCTGGCCACGAACGCCACGACCTTGACGATCCGCCGCACCCTGGACAGCTCGCCCAGCTCGGCCTTGAGCGCCGCGACGGCGTTGAGCGCGCAGATGCGGGCCTGCGCCCGGCCCTCGTCGACGCCCAGGTCGACCCCGAGCTTGCCGGTCTGGTGCAGCTTGCCCTCCAGCATCGGCACCTGCCCCGAGGTGTAGACCAGGTCGCCGGTGCGCACGGCGGCCACGTAGGACCCCACGGGCGCGACGGGCGGCGGCAACGTCAGGCCCAGCTCTTCGATCCTCTGCTCAGGCGTCACTGCTTCTCCCGCTTGAAGTAGGCGACGAGCTGCTCGGGCGTGGCGCCCTGCAGGATCTGCACCAGCTCCCAGCCGTCGGCGCCGAAGTTGTCGAGGATCATCTTGGTGTTGTGGATCAACACCGGGGCTGTGAGATATTCCCATTTCTTCATGGCTGTCAGCGTCTCACAAGAACCGTCGTCACCACCTTCCACCGCCGCGGCGCCAGTGTGAGCAATCTCAAAGGGTGGTCGTCGGCTTTCGACAAGTGACCGTTCGGTAGCCTCGAATCGTGGACTCTCCGGACACGGACTGGGCCGGCGTGCGACTGCACGTGGTCACCGGCAAGGGCGGCACCGGCAAGACGACCGTGGCCGCCGCTCTCGCTCTCGCTCTCGCCTCCGGCGGCCGAAAGGTGCTGCTCGTGGAGGTGGAGGGCCGGCAGGGCATCGCGCAGATCTTCGACCTGCCGCCGCTGCCGTACGAAGAGCGCAAGATCGCGGTGGCGCCCTCGGGCGGCGACGTCTTCGCGCTGTCCATCGACCCGGAAGCGGCCATGCTCGAGTACATGGAGATGTTCTACGGGATGCGCAGCGCGGGCCGGGCGCTGACCAAGATGGGCATCGTCGACTTCGCCACCACCGTGGCGCCGGGTTTCCGCGACGTCCTCGTCACCGGCAAGACGACCGAGGCCGTACGCCGGCGGGGCAGGAACGGCCGCCGGATCTACGACGCCGTCGTCCTGGACGCTCCGCCGACCGGCCGCATCGCGCGGTTCCTCAACGTCACCCAGGAGGTGGCGGGCCTGGCCAAGGTCGGGCCCATCAAGAACCACTCCGAGCTGGTCAACAACGTGGTGAAATCCCCCGAGACCGCCGTGCACTTCGTCACGCTGCTGGAGGAGATGCCGGTCCAGGAGACGCTCGACGGCATCGCCGAGCTCCGAGCCGCCGGCCTGCCCGCCGGCGGCATCTTCGTCAACATGGTCCGCGAGTCACTGCTGCCCCAGGCCGCCCTTGACACGGCTGTCAAGGGCCGCTTCGACGCCGGTGAGCTCGTACTCGGGCTCAAGGCCGCGGGCGTGGCCGACGGCGCCGAGGCCACGGCGATGGCCGAGGCGCTCGCGGAGGAGGTCGTCGAACACGCCCACCGCACCGAACTGGAGAAGGCCGAGCGCGCGTCGCTGGCCGAGGCGGGCCTGAAGAGCTACGAGCTGCCGCTGCTGGCCGACGGCGTCGACCTCGCAGGCCTGTACGAGCTCGCGGAGAGCATGCGCACCCAGGGAGCAGCGTGAAGAAGCCCGCCACCCTCGACATCGACGCCATCCTCGACGACCAGGGCACCAGGATCATCGTCTGCTGCGGCGCCGGCGGCGTGGGCAAGACCACGACCGCGGCGGCGCTCGGGCTCCGCGCCGCGGAGCGCGGCAGGTGCGTGGTCGTGCTGACCGTCGACCCCGCCAGGCGCCTCGCCCAGTCGATGGGGCTGACGGAGCTGGACAACACGCCGCGGCTGGTCAGCTCGCCCGAGGGCGGCGGCCAGCTGTTCGCCATGATGCTCGACATGAAGCGCACGTTCGACGAGATCATCGAGGCGCACGCCGACCCCGAGCGGGCCCGGCAGATCCTGTCGAACCCCTTCTACCAGTCCCTTTCGTCCAGCTTCTCCGGCACACAGGAATACATGGCCATGGAGAAGCTGGGCCAGCTCCGCCGCTCCGACGAGTGGGACCTGATCATCGTGGACACCCCGCCCTCGCGGAACGCGCTCGACTTCCTCGACGCTCCCGAGCGGCTCGGGCGGTTCCTCGACGGCAGGTTCATCAGGCTGCTCACGGCTCCGGCCAAAGCTGGAGGGCGCAGCGCGTTCCGGCTGCTCAACGCCGGGTTCGGATTGATGGCGGGCGCGATGACCAAGCTGCTCGGCGCTCAGGTGATCAAGGATCTGCAGACGTTCGTGTCCGCGCTCGACGCCGTGTTCGGCGGGTTCAGGCAGCGGGCGGAGATGACGTACCAGCTGCTGCAGGCCCCGGGCACGGCCTTCCTCGTGGTGGCCGCGCCCGAGCGCGACGCGATGCGCGAGGCCTCCTATTTCGTGGAGCGCCTCGCCGAGGAGCGTATGCCGCTGGCCGGCCTCGTGGTCAACCGCGTGCACGTGTCGCCCGCCCCAGCGCTCTCAGCCGCCCGCAGCGCCGCCGCCGCGGAAGACCTGGAGTCGAGGGGCGAGCACGAGCTGACCGCCGCCGTGCTGCGGCTGCACGCCGGCCGGATGCAGCTCACCGCCCGCGAGAGCCGCGAGCAGGAGCACTTCGCCTCGGCCCACCCCACGGTGCCCGTGGTGCAGGTCCGCGCCATGTCCGAGGACGTTCACGATCTCACAGGTCTGCGGCAGATCGGTGACCTGCTGGCGACCGCCTGACAAAGAGAAAGTACGGCCGGCGGACGGCGCCGGCCGTACTCGCTCGTGGGCCTGATCAGCCCGCGATCAGCTCGTTGGTTCGTTCGTACTCTTCCTTGGCCGACTCGAGCAAGTCTCGCCACGAGTCGACGTCTGGACGCCGTCGAAGCAGTGCACGCCGTTCCCGTTCTGTCATGCCGCCCCACACCCCGAACTCGATGCGATTGTCCAGCGCATCGGCGAGGCACTCCGTGCGGACCGGGCAACCCCGGCAGATGAGCTTCGCCCTGTTCTGCGCGGCGCCCTGCACGAACAGGGCATCCGGATCCGCACCCTTACAGGCGGCACGGGAGGTCCAATCCGTGATCCACATTTTTCGACCCCACTCCCCTTAGGTGGTCAGTCGTCATTTGGGGCCGACGGGCGCGGGCGCCGAGCCTCCGTATTCAGTTGCCGCAGGGAGAACGTACGCAACGACCCGTTCGGGCCGACAGACCCCAGAGGACCAATTTCTCGGCGCAGTCTTGACCGGGAATGACTAGTCACCCCCGTCAGTCAAGGCGAAATGGTGTCGCGCTACCGGTTCGGTCACTGTTTCGACGTACGCTAGGTAGCGTGCAAGCTCGCGGCAAAGATCGCTCCAACCCCGTTCTCAACATCCTGCGACTGATCATCGCCGGGTCGGCGGCCGGGGTGCTCGCGGCCGCTGTGGCCCTGCCGGCGGTCGGCGGAGCCGGGATGTCCACGAAGAGCGCCGTCGAAGGGCTCAACCTCAAGCCGGAAAACCTCGATGAGCCTCCTCTGCCCGAGCGGACCGAGCTGCTCGACGCCAACGGCAAGAAGATCGCCTGGTTCTACTTCGAAAACCGCCAGTCCGTGCCCCTCGACAAGGTCGCGCCGATCATGCGGACGGCGCTCATCTCGATCGAGGACTTCCGTTTCTACCAGCACGGACCGATCGATGTGGAAGGAACGGCCAGAGCGCTGATGAAGAATTTCACCAGCGGCGGCGTGACACAGGGCGGCTCGTCCATCACCCAGCAGTACGTCAAGCAGGTGCTGGTCAACAAGGCGGAGACGCCGGAGGAATACCAGGCGGCCATCGCGCCCACCATCTCCCGCAAGCTGACCGAGCTGCGCTACGCGATGGCGATCGAGAAGAAGTACACCAAGGACCAGATTCTCGAGAAATATCTGAACATCGCCTACTTCGGTGCAGGCGCCCACGGCATCCAGGCCGCGGCCAAACGCTTCTTCGACAAGCCGGCATCCGAGCTCGACCTCGCCGAGGCCGCCACGCTGGCCGGCGCCGTGCAGAACCCCGCGCGCACCGACCCCAACGTCGACTCCGAGTCCCGCAAGCGGCTGCTGGAGCGGCGCAACGTCGTGCTCGACCGGATGGCCCAGATCGGCAAGATCACGCCGAAGGAGGCCGCCGAGGCCAAGGAAGAGAAGCTGGGCTATAAGGACGTCAAGATGTCCGGCGGCTGCGAGTCCAGCAAATTCCCGTACTTCTGCCTCTACGTCCAGTACGAGATCCTCAGCAACGAAGACTTCGGCAAGAACCAGGACGAGCGCCGCAAGCTGCTCCAGCGCGGCGGCATGCGGATCAAGACCACGATCGATCCCAAGATGCAGGCCGCCGCCGAGAAGGCGATCAAGAAATACGTCAGCTCCAAGGACAAGCCGGTGGCCTCGCAGGCCATGATCGTGCCCGGCACCGGCGAGATCAAGGCCATGGCCGCCTCCCGCAAGTTCGGCGGCAGCAAGAAGAAGAACGAGATGAGCTACAACATCGTGGCCGACTCGGCGCACGGTGGCGGGCGCGGCTTCCAGCAGGGCTCGACGGCCAAGGTCTACACGCTGGCCGCCGCCCTGGAAGAGGGCATGAAGTACAGCGACGGCTTCCCCTCCCCGTCCGGCTACAAGGCCGGCAGCTACAGCTCGTTCAAGAACTGCGACGGCAAGAACGTCGGCGACCCGAGCCACACCGTGCGCAACTCCAGCGAGGGCGGCGGCGGCTTCAAGACCCTGCAGACCGGCACGTGGGGCTCGGTCAACACCTTCTTCGTCAAGCTCTCGCAGGAGGTCGGCCTCTGCAAGGTCGTCAAGATGGCCAAGCGCCTCGGGGTCAAGCGGGCCGACGGCCAGAAACTGTCCGAGGTGGAGACGTTCACGCTGGGGGTCAACGAGGTCGACCCCGTCACGATCGCCAACTCGTACGCGGTGTTCGCGGCGCGCGGGGAATACTGCAAGCCGCTGGCCATCACCGAGATCACGGACCGTAACGGCACGACGAAGCAGTACAAACCGAAGTGCTCTCAGGTGCTGGACGAAGAGGTCGCCGACGCGGTCAACGGCATCCTGGAGGGTGTCTTCACCAAGGGCACGATGAGCGGTGTGGGCGGCATCGGCAGGGACGCGGCCGGCAAGACCGGCACGACCGACAACTACATGTCGGCGTGGTTTGCCGGTTACACGCCCAACCTGGCCTCCGCGGTCAGCCTCGGCGACCCGCGCGGCACCTCGGCGCACAAGCTGATCGGCATCACGATCGGCGGCACCTACTACCCGTACGTGTACGGGTCCTCCATTTCCGGAAGGATCTGGAAAGACTCGATGCTCTCCGCCCTGAAGGGGGTCGAGCCCCGGCACTTCACGGCGGTCGACAAGTCGCGGTTCGGCGGGTGCACCGACAACTGCGCGCCCAAGCCCAAGAAGAAGCGCGACGACCGGCGAGGTGACAGAGGCCCGTTCGACATCTTCGACACGGGCGACCGCGACTGGCCCGGCGACGACGACAGGGCCGCATGGGAGGGGCGCGGCGACGACGGACGGCCCGGCGAGGGCTGGCGCGGCCGCGGCTGAACGGACGGCGGTCCGCACGCGGACGGCGGTCCGCACGCGGGCGCTGGTTTGCACGGGCGCATGCCCTCGCGTGCCGGCTGGTTTGGGCGTGCGCGGCTCTCAGGTCGTCAGAGCGCCGGGCTGGGGCCTCCACCCATCCGAGAGGGAGGCCCCGGCCATGACAGCCGCGCCAGGCGGCCACAGAGGGCGGCTGAAGACGCTGTACGGCGATGACGTCCCGATATGCCCCGGGACTATTTGCCCGCCAGCCTCGCGCGCACCGTGGCCGCCACCCGGCCGCCCTCGGCCCGCCCGGCGACCTTCGGGTTGACGGCCTTCATGACCTGCCCCATCGCCTGCGGCCCCGACGCGCCCGTCTCGGCGATGGCGGCATCGACCAGCGCCGCCAGCTCGTCGTCCGACAACTGAGCGGGCAGGTACTCCTCCAGCACCGCCTGCTCGTCGAGCTCCGCCTGCGCCTGCTCGGCCCGCCCCGCGTTGCCGAACGCCTCCGCCGCCTCGCGCCGCTTCTTGGCCTCCTTGGTCAGCACCTTGATGATCTCGTCATCGGTCAGCTCCCTGGCCTCCTTGCCGGAGACCTCCTCGACGTTCACCGCCGCCAGGGCCATGCGAATGGTCCGGAGACGCACCTCGTCCCGGCCCTTCAGCGAAGCCGTCAGATCGGCCTTCAGCTTGTCTTTCAATGCGCTCATGCGCACCATCTTGCCGCCTGCGCGAACGCCCCGCGCCGGATGTCGGGCATCATGAATGGGTGAGGAAAGCCGTCGCAGTGCCACTGTCCATGCTCGGTCTCGGCCTGGCCGGACTGGGTTACGCCTCCGTGGTGGAGCGCAACTGGTTCCGCCTGCGCCGTTTCGACGTACCCGTGCTGGAGCGCGGCCACCGTCCCGTGCGCATCCTCCACCTGTCCGACCTGCACCTGACGCCTGGGCGTTCGATGCTCATCAAATGGGTGCGCTCCCTGGGCGCCCTGGAGCCCGACCTGGTCGTCAACACCGGCGACTCGATCGCGCACCCGGAGGCCGTCCCCGCCCTCCTGCATGCCCTTGAGCCCCTGCTGTCCCGCCCGGGCCTGTTCGTCTACGGCTCCAACGACCTCTACGCCCCCCAGCCGAAAAACCCGGCCCGTTACCTGTGGCGCACCTCCAGGAACGAACGCCGCCAGCACGTCCCCAACCTGCCGTGGGAAGAGCTGGGCGCGGGCATGGCGTCGGAGGGCTGGCTCGACATGAACAACACCACGGCCCGCATCAAGGTGGCCGACCTCGACGTGGCCGTGGCGGGCATCCACGACTCCCACATCTCCCGCGACCGCTACGACCTCGTGGCCGGGCCCGCTCCCGCCGACGCGGACCTGCGGCTGGGCGTCATGCACTCCCCCGAGCCGCGCAACATGACCCGCTTTGCCGACGACGGCTACCAACTCCTGCTGGCCGGCCACACACACGGGGGCCAGCTCTGCATCCCGTTCTACGGCGCCCTGGTCACCAACTGCGGCATCGACCGCGCCAGGGTGAAAGGGCTGAACCGCCACGATTCAGCCTGGCTGCACGTGTCCGCCGGCCTCGGCACCTCGCCGTACGCACCGGCCCGGTTCGCCTGCTTCCCGGAAGCGACGCTCCTGACACTGGTCCCCCGACGATAAAGGCGGTCACAACCACCTTGGGAGTCCGCTAGACTTTTCCAAGCACGTGCACGACGGCGTGCGACCGGGGTGTAGCGCAGCTTGGCAGCGCGCTTCGTTCGGGACGAAGAGGTCGTGGGTTCAAATCCCGCCACCCCGACAGAGTTGCCGCAGGTAGAAGGCCGCTTCCGAAGATCGGAAGCGGCCTCACTTGTCTGCTGAGTGACTGTCTGCGTGACTACGCGCCTTCGTCCTCAACCTGCGAGCAGCCGCCTTACGGGGAGCTCAGATGATCCCGCTAAGAGAATCGGGACCAGCGCCGTCCGAACGTCGCCCTCAGGCATGTCTAGGGACAGGCACAGGTCACGCGCGCGTGAGGGCCGACCGGTAGTGGTCATGAGGGTGAGGATCTGCTGGTAGGGCGGGCACTGCGGGAGCCGGTGGCGGCAGGGGTGCCGGATCGGGCTCGGCAGCCAGGACGAGCAGGGTCTTACGGGTGATCCGGAGGTGATCGAGGTCCTGGTCGAGTTCCCGTAGGCGGCCGGCCAACTCCTCGATCTGGTCTCGTGTCTGTTCGATCTGGCTGGTCAGGGCCTTATCGCGGGTGTCGATCCGGTCCAGCAGCCACGCGCCGGGGTCCGAGGCGTTCACGCCGAGCGCCAGGTGGGGTGAAGGTGCCGGTCAGCCTGCGGGTCATCGCGTCGGTCATCGCCCAGTACACGCGCGATTCGGAGCTGCCCGGATCGTGTTCGTAGTCGCGCACCAGGCGACGGTGCAGCGACATCGTGCCGTAGGTCTGCTCCACCACCCATCGCTTGGGCTGGGGGACGAACCCGGCCTCGGCGGGGTCGCGCTCGACGATCTGCACGTCGATGCCGGCGCCGGTCACCGGACGGCCGCGCCGGGACCGCGCGCCGCGCCCCGCTCGCCGGCCCCGCCCCAACCGCCCACCGCAGGGTCGCGCCGCCGCCCTGACGAGCCAACGCCGGAGCATCCAAGCCCGTTCGGCGACGAGCACCAGGGCGTGACTGTGGTCGACCGCGAATCTGTCCGTCACGGGGTACGCGCCGTTCTCGCGGGAGCGCCCTCCGGACAGGTCCACTCGTCTGTTGCGGTCCAGCGTCAGGGCAGGTGAGACGAGAAATGAAAGACAGCAGTCACTGTTTCGTAGCGTCCGGTGTACTGAACGCAGTTATGGAGCGCGAGCCGCGGGTGGCAGCGCTGACACGTGGACAGGGTAAGCGGCGCAGGCGGCCGGAGCATGGTTCGGCGTCGTGGCGGGGTGAGCCTGCGGCGTAGTGATCGGCAACCCCGTCTGGTCTAGTGGAACTTGACCTTTGCTACTCTGTGCCAAGTGAAGATCATCAAGCGAATCGGGGTCATCGCGGCGGTCGGGGCGCTCGCCTGGGCTGCCACGGTGTCCACGGCCAGCGCGGACACGTGGGCCTGGCACGGGTCAGACTATGCTGTCACGTCGTACTATGACCACAATCTCGCGGCGTGCGACAAGGAGACGGACGGTCACGGTGTGACCGCGTATGGCACCTTCTGGCACCCGCAGAACGGCAGTATGACGCTGACGGTCACCGACGGCGGCGACGAGGGCTGCGGCGGCGCCACCACCGGCGGCTATAAGATTGACAAGATCAAGATATGCGAGAACACCGTCGGCTGCAGCAGCTGGCAAGACGTAACCTGATCAGTGTGCAGGACTCCGGTGTGGCGGATGCATCTGCGGACCTGTGAACGGCGACATGCGCCGACCATGTGACATGCGACGGGTCATCGGACGGGTCCGCGCAGCGAACCACATTCGCCCGGCCCATCCGGCCTGGTGACAGGTCGCGCGACACACCGTCACACACGACGTTCCCGCAGCTCTAACCTGCAAGTAGCCCGTCACATATGGTGTGACGGGCTACTTGCCTTGTGACGGCCTGTCGGCATGCGCGCGAAGGCGGGCCAGCTCCAGGGGGCGGGCGTCACATGGGGATCAGACGCGGGTCCACTTCTGGTTGTTCTCGCCGTTACACGACCAGATGTGCGCTTTGGTGCCGTTGGCGGTGCCGGCGCCGCTGACGTCGAGGCACTTGTTCGCCCCGACGGCGGTGATGCTGCCGTCGGCGTTCAGGCGCCACTTCTGGTTGTCCTGGCCGTTGCAGTCCCAGATGATCACCGCGGTGCCGTCCGCCGTGCCCGCCCCGTTCACGTCCAGGCACCTGGTGCCGTAGACACGCAGCTCACCCGCGCTGGTCGAGGTCCACTGCTGGTTCGCCTGCCCGTTGCAGTCCCAGATCTGCGCCAGCGCGCCGTTGGCCTGCGAGGCGCCGTTGACGTCCAGGCACCGGCCCGACCCCGCGCCCCGCAGCGCGCTCGTGCTGCCGGGAGACGAGCCGTCACCGTGCCCGACGCCCCTGCCGTTGAAGGTGATGGAGTCCAGGTCGAACGAGTTCGCTGACGGCGCCTTGAACACCACGTGGACGTCGTGGGTCCCACCGGGGTCGGTGACCTGCACCGCGGGCAGCGACACGTAGGTGTTCCATCCCCCGGTCGCCGGTACGGGGCTGGAGGCGAGGAGGGGCCCGGCCGGCGAGTCGGCGTGCAGTTCGATGGACGCCCCGGTGCTGGACGGTGCCGAGACGCGGAAGGACACCGTGTCGATGCCGGACAGGTTGACCGGGCTGAAGGAGATCCAGTCATTGTTGGAGATGTCGCCGATGCGCCTGCCGCCTTCGGCTCCGGACTCGTCGATGACGCGGATTCCGGACGAGCCGGTGAAGTGCTCGGCCTGCTTGTGTTTCGGTTGCAGGGTGAGGCCGGTGGAGCCCTTCAGGCCGCCGCTGTCGGTGTAGTCGGCGGACATGACGTAGTAGACGTTGGAGGCCTCGTCATGGCCGGAGGCGGTGGTCGTGACCGTCCCGGAGCAACCGGTGTACTGGCCGGTGTCGTGGGCGTGCTGGTCATGGCCCAGTGCTGTGGTCACGTTGACCTTGGCGCAGTCGGCGGCGCCGTCCTCGGGGTCGGTGGCGTTCACCGCGTAGTCCACCTCGTCGCCGAAGTCGATGAAGCCGCCGTCGGGTGGGGCCGCGAAGGTCACCTCGGGGCGGGTGTTGCCGACGACGACGGGCACCGTGACGCTGCCGGTCTTCCCGCCGGAGTCCCGTACCGTCAACTTGGCCGTGTAGGTGCCGTTGGTGGTGTAGGTGTGGGAGGGGTTGGCGCCGGCCGAGGTCGCGCCGTCGCCGAACTCCCACGCGTAGGTGATCGCGTCGCCGTCGGGGTCGGCCGAGCCGGCCGAGGAGAACGCCACCGTCAGCGGCGCCGTGCCCGAGTCGGGGCTGGCGCCCGCCTTGGCCAGGGGCGCGCGGTTCCCGGCCACGTAGTCGATCCGGTAGACGCTGTCGTCGGTGTTCGCGTGGCCGAAGCCGTTGCCCCAGTCGGCCATGTAGAGGGCGCCGTCCGGACCGAACTTCATGTCGATCGGCGCATGCGGGGCGAGCTGTGCCGCCAGGGGATTGATCTTCAGGAGGTTGCCCGAGGAGTCCAGCGGGAGTTCCTTGACGAAGTTGCGGCTCCATTCATAGAGGAACGGCGTGCCGTCGAAATACTCGGGGAACTTGCGGTCGGAGTCGCTGGCGTCGTCGTAGCGATAGAAGGGGCCGCCCATCGGGGCGGCACCGCCGCAGCAGTCGATCTCGGGGAACTCGGCCGAGGCGTGGTAGTCGTACCACACGGTCGCGGGCTTGGCCGCGGGCAGATTGGTCAGGCCGGTGTTGTTGGGCGAGTCGTTGACCGGCGCCGAGCAGTTGAACTTCGCGCCGGAGGTGTTGGTGGCGAAGTTGTAGTCGTTGAACGGGATGTTGTCGCCGACGCAGTACGGCCAGCCGTAGAAGCCAGGCTCCTTGATCAGGTTCCACTCGACGGTGCCCTCGGGACCGCGGTTGGGGTTCGCCGCGCCGGCGTCGGGGCCGTAGTCACCCAGCGAGATCCACCCCGTCACCTGGTCGACCGAGAAGCGGAACGGGTTGCGGAAGCCCATCGCGTAGATTTCCGGCCGCGTCTTGGCTGTGCCGGGCGCGAACAGGTTGCCGGACGGAATCGTGTAGGTGCCATCGGATTCGGGGTGGATACGCAGGATCTTGCCGCGCAGGTCGTTGGTGTTGGCCGCGGACCGCTGGGCGTCGTAATGTTCCCGGCCCTGCCGCTCGTCGATCGGGGCGTAGCCGCTGGACCCGTTGGGGTTGGTGTCGTCACCCGGGCCGATGTACAGGTTGCCGCCCGGCCCGAACGCGAGGTAGCCGCCGGTGTGGCCGGGCTCGTCGACGTAGCGGTACGCCGGAACCTCGATCAACTTCTTCTCACTCGACAGGTCGAGGCCGGTGCCGTTGAAGGTGAACCTCGACACCCGGTTGACCTCGTCGCCGTTGGACGGCGAGTAGTTGACGTAGATCCAGCCGTTGGTGGTGAAATCCGGATCCAGCGCCAGCCCGATGCCGCCGTCCTCGCCGCCGTCGTACACCGAAAGGGTGCCGATGACGCGCGTGCCCCCGCCGTCGGTGGGGATCAGGTTGACCTTGCCCGAGCGCGAGATGTAGAAGACCCTGCCGTCGGCGGCCACGTCGAGTTCCATCGGCTGGTCCGGCGCGCCGTCGAGGGTCACCTTCTGGTACCGGGCCGCGACCGTGGCGCCGCAGTCGCCCGGCGCCGCGCCCGCCGCCCACTGCACCGCACCCAGCAGGTGCTGCTGGAAGAGCGGCTCCGAATAGGAGGACGTCTGGTGGCCCATCGCGGTGGCCCACACCCGCCCGCCCTCCGGGTTGTGGCACCAGGAGATCGGGTGGTCGGCGCCCATCGCGTTCGACCCCGCGTCATAGGTGGTCTCGTCCGCGGTCACCAGGACGTGCACCGAGCCGCGCATGTTCTTGTCGAAGTTGTACCACTCCTCCGGGCGCACCCACCGGTCCGGCAGCCCCTCCGTGGAGGGGTGGGCCTTGTCGGCCACCTTGGCGGTGCCCTGCAGGATCGCCGAATGAGCGGTCATGTGGGCGCCGGCCAGGACGACCTGGTCCCACCAGGGAAACTGCGACTCGATGTTCATGTCGGTGGCGTTGTGGATCGCGACGACGCCGTGGCCACTGCGCACGTAGGCCTGGAAGGCCTGACGCTGGGCGTCGTCGTCCCACACCATGCCGCTGGTCTGGAACATGATCACCGCGTCGTAGGTGTCCAGCGTCGCGGTCGTGAAGACGGCGGAGTCCTCGCTGTGATCGAGCTGGAAGTCGTGGTCGATCGCCAGTTGCTCGAACATCGCGACGCCCGCGGGGATGGAGTCATGCCGGAAGGCGCCGCTCGCCGTCTCGGTGAACAGCAGCACCCTGAACTGCGGTTCGGCCGCGTGCGCCACGTGCGGCGACAAGGACATCAAGAGCCCCGATAAGGCTGCGACCAGGGCGGTGAACAGGCGTGATCTTCGCATGAAGGATCTCCTGAGGGGGTGTCGGCAGCGGTCCGAGTCGGAGGGCGACGAAGGAGGACATGCGTCGTCTCGGCTCGCAAACGTACCCTTAGGCATGCTTATTTAGGGCATTGATCCTCATCTTTTCGCACCTACCGAGTAAGCGCTCGGGCGGCGCTCGCGGAAATCGACAGGTGAAAGGCGGTGACGACGATCCCGAAGCCGTGCCGGGGCCCTCATCTCGGCGAGATCAGTATGAAACTTTCAGATCGGTGTCAGAGGGCGCGCAGGTAGGCGAGGCCGTCCACGGCCAGCGCGTCCTGGCTCTCCGCGAGGGGCCGCCAGATGGAGGCCGCGGTGGCGATGGTCTGGTTGTGCGCGGTGAACGACTCGATGACGAGCGGGCCTTCGTAGCCGGTGTCGCGCAGGGCCCGGGTGAAGCCCGGCCAGTCGAAGCGGTCGGCCCCCGGCGTGCCGCGATCGGTGCCGCACACCTGCACGTGCGCGGTGCGATCCGCCGCGGCCCGCACCGCCTGGGCGGGGTCCTTCTCCTCGATGTTCATGTGGTAGACGTCGAGTGCCAGGTGGCAGTCCTCGGGCAACGCGTCGAGCGCCTGCTCGACGGTGTTGAGGAGGCTGGTCTCGTACCGGTTGAGCGGCTCGACCGCGAGTTTCACCCCGCGCTCGGCCGCATGGTCAAGGACGGGGCGCAGCCGCTCACGCAGCTCGGCGTAGACCGCCCGGCGTTCGTCCGGCGAGAGCCGCCACGTGCGGCCGACCGAGGCGTACGCCGGCCCTGCGATCACCGGGGAGCCGACGGTCACCGCCACGTCGACGCAGTGCCGCAGATAGTCCTGGGTGTCGCGGACGGTCTGCGGGGAGGCGGCCACGAGCTCGCGCCCCGGCGGCATGACCAGCACCACGGACGCGGTCAGCCCGTGCTCGGCCAGCACCGCCGCGGCCTTGTCCGGGCTCCAGTCGCCGGGCCGCTCGACGGGCAGCTCGATGACGTCGAAGCCCCACCGGGCGATGCGGGGGGCGAGCCGCGCCAGGTCGTCGTCGGTCAGCGGGGAGACCCAGACCCAGGTGTTCACTCCGATGGAGAACATGGCGCACCTCTTCGTCGTCGTTCGCGGGAAGGAGCCGGTCAGCTCTTCTTCCCGCCCCAGGCCTCCGGGAAGCCGGGCAGGTCCTCACACCCGCACAGCGCGTAGTGCAGGGGCGGCATGTTGGGCTTGAGGTAGGCTGGCAGGTTGTCGCTGGTGACCTTCGGCTGCGGCAGGTTCCACGTCTCGGGCACCTCCTCGCCCTTGAGGATCTTCAGCGCGGCGATGATCGGGGTCCGCCACTGGTAGGTCGGGTACGTGGGCGCGACGGCGGTGAGGCCGGTGTCCTTCCATTTCTGCAGGAAGTCCTGCTGGTCCTCGCCGTTGATCGGCGGCACCGGCAGGCCGGCGTCCTCGAACGCCTCGACCGCGGCCACCGCCGTGGCGCCGGCGTCCATCCAGACGCCGTCGATCGTGCCGTGCCGCTGGATGTAGTCGCTGACGATGCTCTTGGTCTTGGCGGCGTCGCCGTCGGTGAACTCCACCCCCACCACCTGGAGGCTGCTCTTGTCGAAGATCACCTTCGCCGCCGACCAGCGGGTCTCCAGGACGTCGACGCCGGGCAGGATGCGCAGCGCCAGCACCTTCCCGCCCGCCGGGACCTTCTCGGCCAGGAACTCGGCGGCGTCGGCGCCGAAGGCGTAGCCGCCGATGGGCTTGATGAACGTCACCGGGCAGTCCGTCTCCACGCCCCGGTCGAACACGATGACGGGCACCTTCCCGCAGGCGGCCGTCACGGCGGGGGTGAGCGTCGCCGTGGTGTTCGGTGAGACGATCAGCGCGTCGCAGCCCTTGGCCTGCAGCTCGGCGATGTCGGAGATCTGCTTGTCGTCCTTGCCCTCGGCGTCCAGGGCGGTGAACTTCTCGATCTCCTCGTGCAGGCCCACCTCGGCCTGCATCGTCTTCCAGCCGACCTGGCGCCAGGGGTTGTTGACCGCCGCGTTGGAGAAGCACAGGTGGTACGGCCCGTCCTTCTTGTACTGTGCCGTGTCGATCATCTTCGGGTCGATGGCCTGCTCCCAGGGCTTGGCCGCGGGGCCCTGAGGCGTCTGGGAACGCATGGCCAGCTGGGCGTCGAAGTCCGCCTGCACGAAGAACTTCGACTGCGCTCCTGTGCCCGAGCTCTCGGCGCTCGTGGCGGGCGGCGCGGGTTGGGTGGTGTCCGTCGGCTTGTCGGTGGTACAGCCGGCAAGGACGAGCGCGGCTGACACGGCGATCGCGGCCTCAAGGCGCGGCATGAGCGTCTCCTCTTCGGGGGGTGGACTTCCGGGGAAGTCGGATGGCTCCCGCCGCGACCGCGGCGATGATGATGACGCCCTGCACGGTGGACTCCAGCGCCCCCGAGATCCCGTACAGGTTGAGCAGGGTGAACAGCGCCTCCAGCGTGACCGCCCCGGCCATGGCGGCGAGCACGGAGCCGCGGCCGCCGCCGAGCACCACGCCTCCGAGGACGACCGCGGTGATGGCGGAGAACTCCAGCCCTTGGCCCGCCTGCGCCGAGACCCCGGCGAAACCGCCGAGCAGGATCGCCGCGACGGCCGCGGACAGGCCGGAGAGCATGAAGGCGAAGATCTTGACCCGGTCGACCCGCACCCCGGACAGTGCCGCGGCGCGCTCGTTGTCACCGGTGGCCATCAGCGTCTTGCCGAAGTCGGCGCGCATGAGCCAGATCGCCGCCGCGCCCACGGCCAGCAGGATCAGCACCGACCACGGCAGCGGCCCGAGGCCGCCGCGGCCGAACGCCCGGAAGCCCTCCGACAGCGCGCCGCGCGGCGCGCCACCGGTCCAGAGGAAGACCGCCCCGCTGAGGACGAGCAGCATGCCGAGCGTCACGATGAACGACGGCACCCGCAGCTTGGTGGTGAGCACGCCGTTGACGAGGCCGACGAGCAGCCCGGCGACGATCAGCAGGGCGAGGACCGGCCAGGTGACGGACTCGTCGCCGTCGATCAGCCGGGCGGCGATCACCACCTCGGCCGTCACCAGCGAGCCGACCGACAGGTCGAACTCGCCGGAGACGACGACGAAATATTGTCCCGCGGCGAGGATCACCAGCGGCGCGGCCCGCTTGAGGAACGCCAGGAACCCGGCGGGTTCCAGAAAGTAGGGATTGGCGACTGCGATCGCGGCCAGCAGCACCACGAGGACCGCGAGGATGGGTAGTGCCCGTTTCATGCCGACCGCCTCGCTCGGCGCCGGGCGTAGACGGCCACCGCGATGACGATGACCGCGCCGCGGACCACGTCCTTGACGAAGGAGTTGACCTCGAGCTGGTTGAAGAGGGTGTCCAGGACGGCCAGCAGCAGGACCCCGCCCACGGTTCCGGCGACCCCGCCCCTGCCTCCGGCCAGCGCGGTCCCGCCGAGCACGACCGCGGCGATGGACTCCAGGTCATAGCCGCCATCAGTGCCCACCGTGGGCGCCCCCGCCCCGAGCCTGGCGGCCAGCAGCAGGCCCGCGATGCCGGCGCAGACCGAGCAGAGCACGTGAGTGATCACGATGACGCGGGCCGTGCGGATCCCGGACAGCCGGGCGACCTCCTCGTTGCCGCCCACCGCGTAGATCCGGTAGCCCAGCCGGGTCCTGCTCAGCAGGAACCAGGCCACGACGGCCACGCCCGCCCAGAGCATGGCGGAGACGGGTACCGGCCCGACGCGGGAGTAGCCGAGGAGCTGGAACGACTCGGGCACCCTGCCCGCCGGACCGTCGTACAGGTGGTCGACGACGCCCTTGATGATCAGAGCGACGCCGAGCGTGGCGATGAAGGCGTGGACCTGGAGCCTGGTGATGACCAGCCCGTTGACCAGTCCCACCAGCGAGCTGATGATCAGCACCGCGGCGACCGCAGGCCCGACGTTGCCGTCCTGGCCCGCCATGATCTCCGCGGCGACGAGCGAGGACAGGCTGATCAGGTACGCCACGGACAGGTCGAGCGACCCGGCCAGGATCGCCAGCGTCTGACCGATCGCCACGATGCCGAGGGCGGCGGAGCCTGCTGGATCCCGACGACGCTTTCCAGGGTGAGGAACTGGCCGCCGTCGAGCGCGACGAGGACCCAGCCGGCCGCGACCAGGCCGAGCAGCGCGAGGAACACCACCCGCGCGGGTTCGCGCAGGTGCGCAGCCAGGCCGCCGTGCGCCTGGCTGCGGCGGGCGCGCGTGAGCAGGTGCATTCATGCCACCTCTCCCGCGGCCAGGCGCATGATGGCTTCCTCGGAGGCCCCGGCCGGCAGCGCGCCCGCGACGCGGCCGTCGCGCAGGACGACGACACGGTCGCTCATGCCGATGAGCTCGGGCAGTTCGGAAGAGATCATCATGATGGCCATGCCGTCGTTCGCCAGTTCGCGCATCAGGTCGTGGATCGCGGCCTTGGCCCCGACGTCGACTCCCCGGGTCGGTTCGTCGAACAGCAGCACCCGCGGCGCCATCGTCATCCATTTGACGAGCACGACCTTCTGCTGGTTGCCGCCGGACAGGTAGCGGACCTCCTGTTCCCGGCGCGCGGGCGACAGGCGTACCCGTTCGAGCAGGTCGCGGACGCCGTCGCGGTTCCCTGGGCCCACCGCGCGGGCGACGAGCAGGACGTTGTCGCGCACGGACTGGCGCAGCGCGAGCCCTTCGGCCTTGCGGTCCTCGGTCACGAGCCCGATGCCCATGGCCACGGCTTCCCGGACCGAGCGCGGGCGCGAGGGGGTCATCTCGCCCGTGGTGAACGGCTCCGCCCCGAAGATCGCCTTGGCGAGCTCCGACCTGCCGGACCCCTGCAGGCCGGCGATGCCGACGATCTCCCCGGCACGCAGTTCCAGGTCTATGTCATGGAGCTTGTGGTTGCCGGCCGCGCGCAGGCTGAGCCGCACCTCGCCGGCACCCGCCGAGCGGGGCGGGAAGTAGGTGCCGAGGTCACGGCCCACCATCAGGCGGATCAACGCGTCGGGGGTCACCTCGCCGATCGGGAGCGTGGTGACGCGCGAGCCGTCCTTGAGCACGGTGACCCGGTCGGCGAGATCGAACACCTCGCGTAATCGGTGGGAGATGTACACCACGGCGACGCCGCGTTCCCTCAGCCGCCCGATCAGCCGGTAGAGCAACTCGACCTCGTGCTCGGCGAGCGCCGCGCTGGGCTCGTCCATGACGACGAGCCGGGCGTTCACCGACAGCGCCTTGACGATCTCGACGATCTGCTGCTGGGCCACCGGCAGGCGCTTGACGGCGTCGCGGGGGCCGAAGGGATCCTCGCCCAGCTCGCCGAGGAGCCGCGCGGTCGCCTCCTCCATGGCGGCGCGATCGACCAGGCCGCGTCTGACGGGCTCGCGCCCGAGGAACACGTTCTCGGCGACGGTGCGCTCGGGCAGCAGGTTGAACTCCTGGTGGATGATCGCGATGCCGGAGCGCTGCGCCTCAAGCGGATGGCCGAAGGAGACGGGCCGGCCGTCGATCTCGATCGTGCCCTGGTCCGGCGCGTGAACCCCGCAGATGATTTTCATCAGGGTGGATTTGCCCGCGCCGTTCTCGCCGACGACGGCGTGGACCTCGCCGGCCGTCACATCGAGGTCCACCCCGGACAGCACCCGCACGCCCAGGAAGCTCTTGCCGATGCCGCGCATGCTCAGCATCCGGTCAGCCTCTCCGTCCCCGGTGACCCCCGGGCGTGCTCGGCAGGCAGCGAGGAGTAGGCGCCGTCCCTGCTCGGGGGCCATCGGCAGGGTTCAGGCCTATATCCGTCATGTTGCGGGATGCTAAGCGGGCTTATGTCGATGGTCAAGCAAAAGTCCGCCACCAGCACGACATAATCAAGGGGTCGCGACAGGTGGCGTCCCCTTGAAAAGAGCGGGTGTCGCGTACACCCGACGCGTGGACCGGGCGGTGATGGCCGTAGGCGGCGGATATTAGGACAGCGATAAGCCCACTTATGCTTGACCATCGACAAAAATAGCTTTTACCATCGCGGAGACTTACCTACTGGATGCCTTCGCATGCGGGGTAGTCCCGACACGATGGAGCTTTCATGGACAAGCTCGGTGTGTGGCTTATCGGGGCACGAGGATCCGTGGCGACCACTGCCATCGTGGGCGCCGCGGCCATCAAGGCGGGAGCGGCGTCCCCCCATGGATGCGTGAGCGAGTCCGCCGGCTTCCCCGGGCAGCTGGTTCCGCTGACCGACCTGATCTTCGGCGGCCATGACGTCGCCGAGACCTCCTTACGCAAGCGCGCCGAACAGCTGGGCAGAGCAGAGGTCATATCCCCGGACTTACCGGGGTTGCTCGCGTCCGACCTGGACGCCGCCGACGCCGAGATCCGGCCGGGCTACGTCCCCGGTGACGGCGGCCGGGCCGCGACCCGGCTGATCGACGACATCGCCGGCTTCCGCGCCCGGCACGGGCTGGCCCGGGTGGTCGTCGTCAACGTGTCGTCGACCGAGCCCCCGGTGGATCCGCGCCCGGAGTTCGAAAGGCTGGCCGACCTCGAGGAGCGGCTCGCCGCAGGGGACGACGTCCTGCCGCCGAGTTCGCTGTACGCCTATGCGGCGTTCCACGCGGGGTGCGGCTATGTCGAGTTCACCCCCTCCACCGGGCCGACCCTGCCCGCCCTGGCGGAACTCGCCGCCCGGCGGCGCGTGCCGTACGCGGGACGCGACGGCAAGACCGGCGAGACCCTGGTCAAGAGCGCCCTGGCGCCCATGTTCGCTGACCGGGCACTGCGCGTCCGCTCCTGGTCCGGGCTCAACCTGCTCGGCGGCGGCGACGGGGCGACACTCGCCGATCCGGCCGCCAGGTCCAGCAAGCGGCTCTCCAAGGACCAGGTCGTCGCGCAGGTCCTGGGAGGGCCCGTGGAGGGTGAGACGCACATCGACTACGTCCCGGACCTCGGAGAGTGGAAGACCGCCTGGGACCACGTGAGCTTCGAGGGCTTTCTCGGCGTCCGGATGACGCTGCAGTTCACCTGGCAGGGCTGCGATTCGGCGCTGGCCGCTCCGCTCGTCCTGGACCTGGCCCGGCTGGTCGCCCGCGCGCACGAGAAAGGGCGGCACGGCGTCCAGTCCGAGCTCGGGTACTTCTTCAAGAGCCCGCTGGGGACGGGCGAGCACGCCCTGGCCGCCCAGTACGCCCGGCTGCGCGCCTTCGCCGAGGAGCTGTCATGAGGGCGCTGCTCGAACTGGTCCGCGCACCTGCCGCGCTGTCGGTGCCGGGGGACACCATGGCGGGAGCCGCCGCCGCGGGGCGGCGTCCGGCGCCCGGCCTGGCCCTGGCGTCGGTGCTCGTGTACTGGTCGGGAATGGCGCTCAACGACTGGGCGGACCGTGAGGCGGACGCCGTCGAGCGTCCTGAGCGCCCGATCCCGTCAGGCCGGGTCCGCCCGGGCGTCGCGCTCGGGCTCGCAGCCGCCCTGACCGGCGCGGGCCTGTCCACCGCCGCCCTCGCCGGCGGCCGTCGCGGTCTCGCCGTCGCCGGCCTGCTGGCCGGCGCGGTGTGGGCCTACGATCTGCGCCTCAAACGGACGGTGGCGGGACCGGCGGCGATGGCGGCCTGCCGCGTGCTCGACGTGCTTCTGGGCGCGGGCCAGCAGGCAAGGTCCGCGGTGCCGGCGGCACTGGCGATAGGCGCGCACACCTACGGAATCAGCGTCCTCGGCCGCGCCGAGGTGACGGGGGCGACCCGCGGGACCGCCGAGCGCGCGCTCGTGGCCAGCACCGTGGCGGCCGGGCTCGCGGCCGCCTCCTGCGCGCGGGGTGGAGCCACCGCCCGGACCGTAGCGGGCGTCCTCATCGCCGGCTATCTCGTCTCCACCCTTCCGGTCCAGGCCGGGTTACGGACCCTTCCCGACCCCGAGAACGTGCGGCAGGCCGTCCGCCTGAGCATCCTCGGCCTGATCCCGCTCCAGGCGGCGGCGGTCGCCGGTGGCGGACGGTTCGCGATGGCGGGCGCGCTGCTGTGTTCGCTCCCCGTGGGAAGGTGGCTCTCATCCCGGCTGGCGACATCGTGAGGTGGGCCTACTGCACCAACGGCTTCGCCGGCCACCGGCTTCCCGAGGCGCTCGCGGTCCTGGCCGATCTGGGGTACACGGGTGCGGCCATCACGCTCGACCACGGTCATCTCGACCCCCACTCCCCCGGGCTGGCCGCGGAGGTGTCCAGGATCGCCGGGGTCCTCGATCGCCTCGGCCTCGATGCCGTCGTCGAGACGGGCGGGCGCTACACCCTCGATCCCTTGCGCAAACACCATCCGACCCTCATCAGCGACGACGCAGGCCGCAGAGCGGAGTTCCTCATCACGGCGATGCGCGTCGCCGCCGACCTGGGCGCTCCCGTGGTGCATCTGTGGAGCGGCGTCCGGCCCGACGGCGTGCCGGAGGAGGAGGCGTACACGCGGCTGGCCCGCCAGTGCGCACGGCTGCTCGACGAGGCCGATCAGGTGGGCGTCACGCTGGGATTCGAACCCGAACCCGGGATGCTCGTCGCCGACCTGGACGGCTTCGAGCGGCTGCGCGCGATGCTCGGCGCCCATACCCGGTTCGGTCTCACCCTCGACATCGGGCACTGTCACTGCATCGAGCGGGAGGACCTGGACACCTGTGTCCGGCGGGCGCTGCCGTACACCGTGCACGTGCAGATGGAGGACATGCGCCGGGGAGTCCACGAGCACCTGGAATTCGGCGAGGGTGAGATCGACTTCGTGCCGGTGCTCGCCGCTCTGCGCGGCTACCCGGGTTTGGTGGCCGTGGAACTGGCCCGGCACAGCCATGCGGCCCCGCAGGTCGCCCGCCGGTCGATCGACTTCTTGAGGAGGGCACATGAAGGAGCCGGCACAGGAGTGGCTGGCCCAGGCCGTCCGGCAGGTCGAAGCTGACCCGCAGGCGATCCACCGGCTCTTCCCGCAGGCCGAACGGCGGGGCGGCCCGGGCGCCCGGGCCGCGCTGCTCGGCGCGCTGCGCGGCCACCACACGGTGATCCGGAGCCTGTACGAGGCCGGCGACAGCGGTGAGCGGCTGGCGATTCTGACCGTCCTGCACGAGCTCGACCTGGAAGGCACGGCGGTCGCGCTGGTGGAGGACGCGCTTCGCAGCAATGACGCGCGGCTGGTCGCCGCCGCCCTCGGCCCGTACGGCTCGGCGTGGCTGGGCGACCACTCCTTCCGGCAAGGGGTGCTCAAGTGCGTCTTCATGTCGATCCCCCTGGAGGCGGTGGCCGAGCTGGACCGCCGTTTCGACGCCGAGCTGGCCCGGATGTTGTCGGACTACGCGGCGGAGTTGCGGGCGGCCGGCCGGCCCGTCCCGCGCGACGTCCTGGAGAGGATCTGAATGCGCATCTTCGACCCCCACGTCCACATGACCTCCCGGACCACCGACGACTACCAGCGCATGCACGCCGCGGGGGTCCGGGCCGTCGTCGAACCCGCCTTCTGGCTGGGACAGCCCCGTACCCATGTGGGCAGCTTCCTCGACTACTTCGACGCGCTGCTCGGCTGGGAGCCCTATCGCGCGGCGCAATACGGCATCCGCCACCACTGCGCTCTCGCGCTCAACCCGAAGGAGGCGAACGATCCGCGATGCGCGGGGGTGCTGGTCGAGTTGCCGCGATACCTGCTGAAGGACTCCGTCGTCGCGGTCGGCGAGGTCGGCTACGACTCGATGACGGCAGAGGAGGAGCGGGCGTTCGAGGCCCAGCTCGCCCTGGCACAGGAGAATGATCTTCCGGTACTCGTGCACACCCCGCATCGGGACAAGGCCGGGGGCACCCGCCGGACGCTCGACGTGGTGCGGGCGGCCGGGATGCCCCCCGCACGGGTGCTCATCGACCACCTCAACGAGGTGACCGTCGGCATGGTCGCGGACTCGGGCTGCTGGATGGGGTTCTCCATCTACCCGGACACCAAGATGGACCCCGACCGGATGGTGACCCTGCTCAAGCAGTACGGCACGGACAGGATGCTGGTGAACTCGGCGGCCGACTGGGGACGCAGCGATCCGCTGAAGACGCGCGAGGTAGCCGACGTCATGCTCGCGGCCGGCTTCGGCGAGGACGACGTGGATCGGGTGCTGTGGCGCAATCCGGTCACCTTCTACGGGCAGAGCGGCCGGCTTGACCTCGAGAGCGGCTCGGAAGCCTGCCCTGACTACGCCGGCAACACGATCAAGCGGGGCTGACCATGCGGCTGCGCCATGCGGACGGCTCGACGGTGCATCTGTCCTACTGCACCAATGTCCACGCCGCCGAGGATCTCCCCGGCATTCACGGTCAGCTGTCCGGCGTCGCGGCGCGGGTCAGGCACCTGCTCGGCGTCGAACGGCTCGGGCTCGGGCTGTGGCTGTCCCAGCACGCCGCCGCCGACCTCACCGCCCGGCCCGAGGAACTCGCGGCGCTGCGCGAGCGGCTGACCGCGCTCGGGCTGGAGGTCGTGACCCTCAACGGCTTCCCCTACCGCGGCTTCCACGACGAGATCGTGAAGTACCGCGTCTACACCCCTGACTGGGCCGACGCGGAGCGGCTGCGCTACACGCTCGGGCTCGCCGAGATCCTCGCCTCGCTGCTGCCGGACGACGTCACCGAGGGCACGATCTCGACCCTTCCGCTCGCCTGGCGGACCGGGTGGACGAGAGAGAAGGCGGCGGCGGTGACGGCCAATCTCGACGCGGTCGCCGAGGGCCTGCGCGCGCTGGCCGGCCGTACCGGCAAGGTGATCCGGCTGGGCTTCGAGCCCGAGCCCGGCTGCATCGTCGAGACGACGCCCCAGGCGAGCGCCCTGCTGAGTGGCGTGGACCACGACCACCTCGGTCTCTGTCTCGACGCCTGCCACATGGCCGTGGGTTTCGAGGACCCTGACGCGGGCGCCGCCAGCGGGTTGCCGATCGTGAAGCTCCAGGCGTCGTGCGCCTTGGTGGCGCCGCCGCGGGCGCAGCGGGCCCTGGCCGCGTTCGACGAGCCCCGTTTCCTCCACCAGACGCGCTCCGCCACCGGATACACCGACGACCTGGGCGAGGCCCTGGCCGGTGGCCTGCCCGCGGACGAGAGCTGGCGTGTGCACTTCCACGTCCCGCTGCACGACGCGCCGCCCCCTCCGCTCGCCACCAGCGCCCCCTACCTGCGGCACCTGCTGGAGGTGCTTCTCGGCAGGGAGCGCCCGCTGACCAGGCACGTCGAGGTGGAGACCTACACGTGGAACGTGCTTCCCGGCGCGCCGTCCGACATCGCGCACGGCATCGCCGCCGAGCTCCACTGGATGCGGGCGCAGCTGGCCGCCCTCGGGCTGAAGGAGATGTGATGGCGCCGCTGATCGTGATCAATGTGGTCGGGCTCACCCCGCGCCTGCTCGCGCACATGCCGAACGTGGCGAAGGTGGGGTCGGCGGCCGCGCTGCGGCCCGTGCTGCCCGCCGTCACCTGCTCGATGCAGGCCACCCTGCTGACCGGTTCGATGCCCCGCGACCACGGCATCGTGGGAAACGGGTGGTACTTCCGGGATCTCGGCGAGGTGCTGCTGTGGCGCCAGCACAACGCGCTCATCCAGGGCGACCAGCTGTGGACCGCCGCGACCGGCCTGCGCACCGCCAACGTCTGCTGGTG
This sequence comes from Nonomuraea deserti, assembly GCF_004348685.1. Lineage (GTDB taxonomy): Bacteria > Actinomycetota > Actinomycetes > Streptosporangiales > Streptosporangiaceae > Nonomuraea > Nonomuraea deserti. The sequence continues at coordinate 46,145 of NZ_SMKO01000012.1, forward strand.
GTACGCGATGGGCGCGCCGACCGACCTGCTCGTCACCCCGCGTCCCGTCTACCACGCCGACGGCCGCAAGTCTCCCGACTGCTACACCCGCCCGCCCTCACTCCACGACGACCTCGAGGCTGCGCTGGGGCCGTTCCCCCTGTTCACCTACTGGGGACCCAACGCGGGGATCGCCTCCTCCGAATGGATCATCGCCGCGGCCCGCCGCATCCTGGCCCGCGAACGGCCGGATCTGCTGCTGGTCTACGTGCCTCACCTCGACTACGACCTCCAGCGGTACGGCCCTGCGGGTCCCGAGGCGATCGCGGCCGCCCGCGCCGTCGACGCCGCGCTGGCTCCGCTCCTGGCCGAGGACGCCGAGGTGGTCGTGCTCTCCGAATACGGCATCACCCCGGTGTCCCGCCCGGTGGACATCAACCGGGCGCTGCGCGCCGCGGGTCTCCTGGAGGTCTACGTCCAGGCCGGGATGGAGTACCTCGACCCGTGGACGTCGCGGGCCTTCGCCGTCGCCGACCACCAGGTGGCCCACGTGTACGTGCGCGACCCTGGCGACCTCGACCGCACCCGCGCCGTCATCGGCGAACTGGCCGGCGTGGACGAGGTGCTCGACCAGGCGGGGAAGGCGAAGTACGGGCTCGACCACGAACGTGCCGGCGAGCTCGTCGCGGTGGCGGAGCCCGACGCCTGGTTCACCTATTACTACTGGCTCTCCGACGACCGCGCCCCGGATTTCGCCAGGCTCGTGGACATCCACCGCAAACCCGGCTACGACCCCGCCGAGTTGTTCATGGACCCACGCGATCCGTTCGTCAAGCTGCGCGCGGGGGCGGCGCTCGCCAGGAAGAAACTGGGCTTCCGGTACACGATCCGGGTGGTGCCGCTCGACCCGGCGCCGGTGCGGGGCAGTCATGGCCGGCTGCCGGATCTCCCTGACGACGGACCGCTGATCATCGCTCCCTCCGACCGTGACTCGTACGAGGCGACCGAGGTCAAGGGACTCCTGGCCTCCCTGGCCGCCCGGGCGGGGCGCTGACGGGCACCGGCACCGCGACCGGAGGTCGCTGCGCCCCGTGGCTCGCGCGGCCCCGGTCGAGGGGCCGCGCGAGGTGTGACCGAGAGCCTCAGACGCGGGTCCAGCGCTGGTTGGCTCCTCCGGTGCAGGTCCAGATGCGCGCCTTGGTGCCGTTGGCGGTGCCGCTGACGTCGAGGCACTTGTTCGCCCCGACGGCGGTGACGGTGCCGTCGGCGTTCAGGCGCCACTTCTGGTTGTCCTGGCCGTTGCAGTCCCAGATGATCACCGCGGTGCCGTCCGCCGTGCCCGCCCCGTTCACGTCCAGGCACCTGGTGCCGTAGACGCGCAGCTCACCGGCGCTGGTCGAGGTCCACTGCTGGTTCGCCTGGCCATGGCAGTCCCAGATCTGCGCCAGCGCGCCGTTGGCCTGCGAGGCGCCGTTGACGTCCAGGCACCGGCTCGAGCCCACACCGCGCAGCGCGCTCGTGCCGCCCGGTGTGCCGGCCAGTTCCTTGATGCGGATGTTGCGGAAGTCCACGACGTCGCCGGCCCCGTGGTTCTGGATGCCGATGTGGCCCTGCTGGAGCGAGCGGACCGGATCGGTGTTGGTGAAGTCGTTGATTCTGCTGCCGTTCAGGAACACCTGCAGCCGCTCACCCTCCACCAGCAGCTCGTAGGTGTTCCACTGGCCCGGCGGGTTCAGCGCCGCGTCGCGGGCGGCGAGGTCGGCGGCTTGGAACCCGTAGATGGCCCCGGTCGTCTTGTCCGCGGTGTCGGTCGCGTCGATCTGCACCTCGTATCCGGTGTCGAGCGCCGTGTCGGGGTCGCCGGTGGCCGGGAACCCGACGATCACGCCGGAGTTGGAGTCGCCGGTCAGCTTCCAGTCGAGCTTGAGGGAGTAGGAGCGGAACTCTCTGGCGTTGTGCCACAACATGCCCATGCCGCCCTGGGAGGTCAGCGTGGCGTCGCTGTTGGCGAACGACCCCGGGCCGGCTTGCGACCAGCCCGTCGTCGAGCCGTTGTACAACGGCGTGTACCCGGTCTCCGGACGGCAGTCGGCGTTGGTGGCCCTGGCCGCGTACCGGATCCCGCCGAGCAGCAGCGTGCGGAAGTTCGGGTCGGCGTACGACTCCTGGGTGTGCCCCAGGCCGGTGTAGAACGCGCGGCCCGAGGACTGCGGGCGGCACCAGGTGATCGGGTGATCGCCCATGCCGCCGCCGCTGTAGCTGCCCTCGTCCAGGCTCTGCAGCACCCGGACGTTCGGGCGCGGGTTGGAGCGGTAGTTGTACCACTCGTCGGTACGTACCAGGTCCCTCCGAGGTGAGCGGTCGCGGCGTGCGCCCGGTCCTCGTTCCGTACGGTGGCCTGCTGGATCGCCGGGTGGTTGCTGAACCAGGCACCCATCAGCTGCCCGTAGTAGGGCCAGTCGTACTCCGTGTCCGCGGCCGCATGCACCCCGACGTAGCCGCCTCCGCCGTCCACATACGTCTGGAAGGCGGCCTGCTGGGTGTCGTTCAGCACGTCACCGGTCGTGTTGAGGAAGACGACCGCCTGGTACTGGGCCAGGTTGGCCGCGCTGAAGGCGCCCGAGTCCTCCGTCGTGTCGACGGCGAAGTCGTTGGCGGTCCCCAGGTCGCGGATGGCCTGGATGCCGGTGGGGATCGAGTCGTGCCGGAACCCGGCCGTCTTGGAGAACACCAGCACCTTGAAGGCGGCGGCCTGGGCGGGGATGGCGGGGACCATCGTCGCGGCGGCGATGATCGCCACCACCGCCACGGACAGCCGTCGCAGCACGGAGGGCTTTCGGTCGCTCCCCGCGGTGCGCCCGGGCGCGGCGGGGGTCGGATGTCGCAGCATGCTTGTCCCTTTCAGAGGCGGGTCCAGCGCTGGTTGGTTCCTCCTGTGCAGGTCCAGATGCGCGCCTTGGTGCCGTTGGCGGTGCCGCTGACGTCGAGGCACTTGTTCGCCCCGACGGCGGTGATGCTGCCGTCGGGGTTGAGGCGCCACTTCTGGTTGTCCTGGCCGTTGCAGTCCCAGATGATCACCGCGGTGCCGTCCGCCGTACCCGCCCCGTTCACATCCAGGCACCTGGTGCCGTAGACCCGCAGCTCGCCCGCACTGGTCGAGGTCCACTGCTGGTTCGCCTGGCCATGGCAGTCCCAGATCTGCGCCTGCGCGCCGTTGGCCTGCGAGGCGCCGTTGACGTCCAGGCACCGGCCCGACCCCACATCCTCCAACGCACTCGTGCTCCCCGAGGGCGGGGTGCCGGTGTCGAGGGTGAAGGCATCCACGTCGAACAGGTAACCCTGTCCGGTCGGGCCGCGGAAGACCAGATACAACGTCGTCGTGCCGGCCGGCGCGCCACTGAGGTTCGCCGAGACGTCGGTGAAGGTGTCCCAGCCGCCGGTGCTCGCCACGTCCGCCGTTCCCAGCAGCGTGCCTGTCACCGAGCCCGCCCGCACCTCGATCCTGCCGCCCGCGCCGGCCGAGGACACCCGGGCCGTGAAGCTCGTCGCGTTCGCCAGGTGGTACGGCTGGAAGGAGATCCAGTCGCCGTCGTCGGTGAAGCCGACCGTTTTGCCGCCTTCCGCGGTGGCGTGCTCGGCCGTCTGGACGCCCTGCTGGGCGCCGAAGTGCTCCGCCTGCCGGTGCCGCGGCTGGAGCGTGCGGGCGCTGGTCGAGGTCAGGCCGCCCCTGTCGGTGTAGGAGGCCTCGAAGACGCCGTAGATGTTGGCCGCGGCGTCGTGCTCACCGTCGACCGGCACCGCGATGGAGCCCGAGCAGCCGGTAGTGGAGGTGATCTGGTGGCGGTGGCTGTCGTGGCCGAGGAAGTAGGCGACGGTGACCCCGTCGCAGTCGATCGTGCCGTCCTCCGGGTCGCTGACGGTGACCTGGAAGGGCACGGTGTCTCCGAAGGAGAACAGTTGCCCTCCGGCAGGGGTGGTGAGGGTGACCGTCGGCGCGGTGTTGCCGACGGTCACGATCACGCTCGCCGTGCCGGTGAGACCCTGCGGATCCCGGACCGTGAGCGTCGCCGTGTAGGTGCCGTTCGTGGTGTAGGTCTTGCTCGGGTTCGCCGCCGTGGAGGTGGTGCCGTCGCCGAAGTCCCACGAGAAGGTCAGCGCGCCGCCCTCCGGATCCGAACTGCCCGCCGAGGAGAAGTTCACCGCCAGCGGAGCCGGTCCGGACGTCTTGTCGGCGGACGCCTTGGCGATCGGGTTGCGGTCGGCGCTGCCGATGTACTCGATGCGGTAGAGCGCCTGGTTGTTGCTCCCGGTGCCGTAGTCGAGCACGTACAGGGCTCCGTCGGGGCCGAAGGCCATGTCCATCACCTGCGTCCCCGACCAGGGGAACGCCGCGATCTCCCCGTACCCGCCGTCCGACCTGACCTCGATCGCCTTGATCCAGCGCCGGCCGTACTCACCGGCGAAGTACCGCCCGTCGAGCGACTGGGGGAACTTGACGGCCGAGTTCAGGTTGGGGTCGTAGCGGTAGACCGGGCCACCCATCGGTGACTCCGACCCGGAGCCGAACTCCGGCGGGCTTCCGGCGTCCCCCGCGTACCGGATCCAGGCCGGCTTCGCCGCGGGCAGCGTGGTCAGGCCGGTGTTGCGGAAGGAGTTGTTGGCGGGGCCGCCCGCGCAGTCGTACTTCGGACCGGTGCTGTTGGTGGCGAAGTTCCACTCGTTGTAGGTCTCGGTGGTGGTGTTCGTGCCCGTGCAGTACGGCCATCCGTAGTTGCCGGTGCCGGTGATGCGGTCGAACTCCACCTGCCCGCTGGGCCCGCGGCTGGAGCTGGTCACGCCCGCGTCGGGCCCGTAGTCGCCGAGGTAGACGACGCCGGTCGCCTTGTCCACGCTCATCCGGAACGGGTTGCGGAAGCCCATCGCGTAGATCTCCGGCCGGGTCTTCGCCGTTCCCGGCGGGAACAGGTTGCCGCTGGGGATCGTGTAGCTGCCGTCGGGCTGCGGTTTGATGCGCAGGAGCTTGCCGCGCAGGTCGTTGGTGTTGGCGGACGAGCGCTGGGCGTCGTACTGGGGGTTGCGGTTGGTCCGCTCGTCCAGCGGGGAGTAGCCGCTCGACTCGAACGGGTTGGTGTCGTCGCCGGTGGTCAGGTACAGGTTGCCGGCGGCGTCGAAGTCGATGTCCCCGCCCACGTGACAGCACTGGCCACGGTCGTTCTGCACCCGCAGGACCACCTTCTCGCTGGTCAGGTCGAGGGTGTCGTCCGCCTTGAGGGTGAAGCGGGACAGGTACAGCTCGCCCTTCCACTGGTCGAACTGGGACTGCGTGCCGGTGCTCGGCGCGTCGCCGGTCGGCGTGCTCAGCCGCGGGGAGTAGTAGAGCCAGAGGTGCCGGTTGGAGGCGAAGCCGGGGTCGACCGCCACGCCCTGCAGGCCCTCCTCATCGTGGGTGTAGACGGTGAGCCTGCCGGCCACCGTCGTGTTGCCGTCGACATCGGTGACCCGGACCGTGCCGTCGCGCGCCGTGTGCACCACCGACCGGTTCGGCAGCACGGCCAGCGACATCGCCTCACCCAGTTCCGCGCCACCCGACGCGAGGGACACCTGCTGGTAGTCGGACGCCGGGATGTCGAGGGCGTTCGCAGGGGAGGCGTTGAGCGCGAGTGCTCCGGGAACGATGAGCGCCAGCGTAATCAGCAAGGTGAGCCACGGACGTCGGGACATGAGTGTTCCCTCCTGCAGCAGGAAGACCGGTCAGGGCGAGGCGCCCGGGATTCTGCTCCGTGGCTGGAGGAGTGCTCCCTCCGGCCACGTCGGGAGACGAGGATCGTCGTCAGGCGAACGGTCAGGCGCGGGTCCACTTCTGGTTGTTATCGCCGTTACACGACCAGATGTGCACTTTGGTGCCGTTGGCGGTGCCGGCGCCGCTGACGTCGAGGCACTTGTTCGCCCCGACGGCGGTGATGCTGCCGTCGGCGTTCAGGCGCCACTTCTGGTTGTCCTGGCCGTTGCAGTCCCAGATGATCACCGCGGTGCCGTCCGCCGTACCCGCCCCGTTCACGTCCAGGCACCTGGTGCCGTAGACGCGCAGCTCGCCCGCGCTGGTCGAGGTCCACTGCTGGTTCGCCTGCCCGTTGCAGTCCCAGATCTGCGCCAGCGCGCCGTTGGCCTGCGAGGCGCCGTTGACGTCCAGGCACCGGCCCGACCCCACCCCCTTGAACGCGCTCGTGCTCCCCGGTGGCCGGTCCTGGGGTCCGGCGGACGCGATCACGGCCTGGGCGCCGGCCGGCCAGGCGCCGTTGGTGACGGTGACGTTGTTGTTCACCACGTTGCCGCGGTCGCCGTTGGTGACGTTGGTGCTGCCGTTGGTCGACCAGTTGCCGGTGACGGTGAAGTCGCCCATGTTCTCGCCGTACCAGTAGTTGGCGGTGGCCCAGGTGCCGGTGCTCGACAGCACGTTGTTCCTGACGGTGTAGTACCTGGAGCCCTCGTCGAAGTAGATGCCGAACCAGCCGTTGGTGCGCAGGCAGTGGTTGTCGCTGATCACCGCGCCCGGGTTCCACGACAGCGTGTAGATGCAGCCGCCGTCGGTCATCTGCTGCATGACGTCGTGCACGTAGTTGCCGACGAGCCGGTTGCCGGAGGCGGTGGTGGCCGTGGTGTAGCGCGGCTGGAAGTCGTACAGGCCGCGGTCGGCGTAGTGGGTGCTGCCGCCCGGCTCGTTGGCGCCCCAGCCGTACCCGATCGACATGCCGGTGTAGGGCAGGTTGTAGACCTCGTTGTGGGACACGTCGGTGCCGGTGACGTAGGTGGTCAGGACCGAGACGACGCCCCGGTGGTCCAGGCCGAGGTCGTGGATGCGGTTGTGGCTGACGGTGATGTTCCGGTTGACCATCCGCTGGTCGCTCGGGTGGTGCGCGTCGGCGCGCACGCCGCCGACCACGACGCCGCCGGCCGAGCTGTGGGCGATCTCCGACCGGGTGATGGTGATGTCGGCGGCGCCCAGGCCGACCCCGCCGGCGTGCGCGTTGGCGTCGTTGCCGATGCCGATGGCCGTCTGTCCCAGGTTGAGGAAGCGCGAGTCGGTGAAGGTGATGGTGTTCGCTGCGGAGACCTGCACGGCGGCGGGCATCTGGTACCAGTTCGGCCGGGTCGCCTCGAACTGGCGGCAGCCCTGGTGGCAGGAGGTGAAGGCGGGCCAGTTCCAGTTGCCGGCGATGTAGGCGCCGGTCTGCTGGTCCACGTAGCCCTGGTCGCCGCTGGGGCCGAGCCAGCTCGTGCCGGTGAAGGTGATCCCGCTGAACGTGATGTGGTGCGCGGGCGCGTCGTAGGTTCCCCCGACGTGCACCAGCGACTGGAGCACGGGCAGTTCCACGCTGACGTTGCCCATGTTCTGCCCGGCGAGCGGGATGTAGGACAGGGCGCCGGTCGTGGGGTCGAGGTACCACTCCCCCGGCGAGTCGAGGAACTCGTAGGCGTTGACCAGGTGGAGCGGGCCGGCCCGGTGCGGGCTGGTGAAGGTGTCGTACCCGAAGTTGTTGTTGTTCCAGGCGGGCTGCCGCATCGTGATGAGGTTTCCGCTGATGCTCCGCACCGGCGCGTACCGGTCGGTGAACGAACCGACGCTCTCCATCTCCACCCGGCCCTGATGGGCGAGGTTGTTCAGATAGCTCAGCGCGCCGCTGGTGAACCTCATCCCGGTGCTGCTCGCGGTGAAGTCTGACCGGTTGACGGCGGTGCGCGCCCGGGTGGCGAGCGCACCGTCGACGTACAGCTGCCGGGTATCGATCCCGGTGCCGACGTCGGCGCGCCAGATGTTCTTTCCCGAGTCCGCCACGGTCCATCCGGTGACCGCCCTGGCTCCGCTGATGACCGGGACGGCCCCCGCCGCGGCCTGCCACTTGACGGAGTAGCCGTTGTTCCCGGAGTCGGCGGCGGTCAGCCGGAGCGGCGCGGGCAGCCGATACACCCCGCCGGCCAGCTCCACGACGATGTCACCGGACATCCCCGCGTTCAGCGAGCGGATCGCCGTCTGCGCCGCGGCCAGCGGGCACGGCTGGGCGGAGGTGCAGGCGGTGCCGGTGCCGTCGGGTGACGCGTACAGGGTCGTGGTGGCCGCGAGGGCCGGAGAGGCGGGGGCGACGAGGGCGGACGCCACGGCCAACACGGCGGTGACGACGCCGATCAAGATGGGTCTCGGCATCGTGACGGATGGAGGTAAGGGCACAGTTGTTCCTTCGGGGGGTAGGCGTATGGCCAGGTCACACCCTGATCCTCAGACAGGTGACGCCTTTGCGGGGTGGAGCGGACGGGGACCGCCGGCCTCGCTCCTAATTACCTTCGGATCAGGGATACCCGTCAAGCCCTTAAGCCTGCTCATTTCTCGGTTCGCGCACCGAGCGCATGGCCATGGTGAGCTGATTCATGCCTTCATCAGCAGCAACACCTGCGACCACGCACATCAGCCACCGCAAATCTCGAATGAACCGTTCATATGTGTCGTACTCATCGGACAACACTCGTGGCGGAGAGGGTCGGCTCATCAGTCATACTTTTGCAGGGAACGGCAAGGAGGAAGCACGGTGACCGACACCCCGCGCGAGAGCGGATACCGGCCGGGTTACGAGGTAGCCGCCGAGCAGGTGCTGGAATTGATCGTCGAACTCGGCCTGCGTCCGGGCGACCGCATGCCGACCGAGAACGAGCTGGCCCGGCAACTGGGCACCAGCCGCACCGTGGTGCGCGAGGCGGTGAAGATACTCTCCGCGCTCGGCCGGGTACGCGCCCAGAAGGGCCGCGGCCTGTACGTGGCCGACGACGAGGGGATGCTGGGCACCGGGCGCTGGGGGTCCTTCTTCCTCCCGACCGACCTCGACCACGTTTACATGCTGTTCGAGTTTCGCCGGGCGCAGGAGACGGAGACCAGCCGGCTGGCCGCCCGCCGCGCCACCCCTGCCGAGCTGCGGGCCATCGAAGATGGCGCCGGCGTGTGCCGCCACGGCTTCGAGACCGGACGCGAGGAGCTGTTCAACGAGGGCGACGACGCCTTCCACACCGCCATCGCCACGGCCTCGCACAACATGTTCCTTCAGGTCGCCGTGCGGGAGGCCCGCAGGCTGCAGGCGCAGTCGAGCCTCATCGGCCTGCGCGGCTCGGTGGGCGGGCACGCCGCCAAGGCCGTCGAAGAGCACGACGCCATCTACCAGGCCATCCGCGCCGGCGATCCCGAAGCGGCCGCCCAGGCCGCGGCCACGCACATCGACAACACCCTCGACGACTACCGCAGGGAGATCCAGCAGCGCCTCTTCTTCTCGTCCCACTGAGGCGGCCGGCCCGGACTGGTCCGGGCCGCGCGCGACCGGCGAGACATGGCCAGGCAAGCCGAGGCGACCGGGCAGGCGCGGCCGCTGTCGAATGCGTACCAGCCGGCTCTCCCGCCCCCGAACACTCGGAACGATGTGAAAGTTTCATCGCGACAGATCGGCGGTGGGCGCGGCCGCCTGTCCTGGTCAGGCGGAAGGGCGAACGAGGGCTCCCGGGCGAGAGCCCTCAACGTCGAGCGGGCCGGCCCTTGACAGGTCCTGTCACGTCCATATTTGCTCCTCTACACCATCCCCGTCAGCCGCCCGAAAGAAGGAGAAGCAATTACGGCGGCGCTTAGTTAGCGCTAACACCATGAAATCCAGGCCCATCGGCGAATGCGCGCCGGTGTCGGCGGTTCCCGATCGGCCGAAAATGGCGCGCGCCCGGTCGGTCCGGTATCACCGAATAAAAGAGCAGAAACTCCGGCCGCCCACGCCCTCAAGGTGACAGCAGCGGCTTCCTTTCACGTGTGTCACCACGAGAAGAGCAAAGGAATGTGCGTGATGTCGAGGATCAGGTTACTCTTCACAGCTGTCGCGTCGGCCGCACTGCTCATCGTTCCGGCCACGGGACAGGCCGCACTGGGCGACAGCGCGGCCCCATCGCCCGCGGACCAGAGCGCCCTCGCGCCCACCGCGGGATGCGGCGGAACCCCGACGCTGACCAGCGGAACTCATTCGATCACCACGAGCGGCAAGAATCGCAACTACATCCTGAGAATTCCGGACAACTACAACAACACGACCCCCTACCGGTTGATCTTTGGATTTCACTGGAACGGCGGCACCGCAGGCGATGTCGACTCGGGCGGAACCAGTGGCTATCCGTGGTCCTACTACGGGCTCAGAGCGTTGTCGGACAACACCGCGATCTTCGTCGCGCCCCAGGGCTTGAACAACGGCTGGGCCAACTCGGGCGGCGAGGACGTCACCTTCGTCGACGACATGATCCGGGAGATCGAGGCGGACCTCTGTGTGGACACCGCACAACGCTTCGCCCTGGGCTTCAGCTACGGCGGCGGCATGAGCTACGCGCTCGCGTGCGCCCGGGCGACGGTCTTCCGCGCGGTGGCGGTTTACGCCGGCGCGCAGCTCAGCGGGTGCAGCGGCGGCACGGAGCCCGTCGCGTACATCGGCCTGCACGGCCTGAGGGATCCGGTGCTCAACATCTCCGCGGGCCGGTCGCTCCGTGACAGGTTCGTCAGGAACAACGGTTGCACGCCCCAGAGCCCGCCGGAGCCCGCGCAGGGCAGCCTGACGCACATCGTCACCTACTACTCGGGATGCCGGACCGGGTATCCGGTCGCGTGGGCGGCGTTCGACGCGGGCCACACCCCCGGTCCCGTGGATGGGAGGCCTGGCGACTTCGAACCCGGCGAGAACTCCTGGACCAGACCAGTGGTCTGGGAGTTCTTCACGCAGTTGGGAGGCGGCGACCCGAATCCGCCGGACACGGGCGCGCTGCGGGGTGCGGGGTCGGGCCGGTGCCTGGACGTCAACGGCGCCTCGCAGGCCAACGGCGCGCTGGCGCAGATCTGGGACTGCAACGGGCAGGCGAACCAGCAGTGGACCTCGACCAGCGCCGGTGAGCTGCGCGTCTACGGCACCAAGTGCCTGGACGTGAACGGGGCGGGCACGGCGGACGGCACCGCGGTGATCATCTGGGACTGCAACGGCCAGGACAACCAGAAGTGGCGCCTGAACGCCGACGGCAGCATCACCGCCGTCGGGGCGAACAAGTGCCTCGACGTCAGCGGCGCCGGCACCGCCAACGGCACCAGGCTGCAGATCTGGAGCTGCCACGGCGGCGCCAACCAGCAGTGGACCCGCGCCTGACAACCTGCGACGGCCGGCCGCGCGCCATGGCCGCACGCGGGCGAGGCTTCCGGCGGCGGTCTGCCCTTTCCGCCCCATGATGATGAAGATCGACCGTGGGAGAACAGGAGTGAGTCATGGCCCGAGTGCTTGTTCTGACCGGCGATGCGGCGGAAGAGCTGGACTCCATGTACCCCGTCTTCCGCCTCCGGGAAGGGGGCCATGAGGCGATCGTGGCCGCCCCCACCACGCGTGCGGTGAAGCTGGTGGTCCACGACTTCGAGCCGGGCTGGGACGCCTACACCGAGAGGCCCGGCCATCAGTTGCCGGTGGATCTCGCATTCGCCGACGTGCGCCCCGAGGACTACCAGGCGCTGGTGATCCCGGGCGGCCGCGCGCCGGAGTACATCCGCACCGATCCCGACGTCGCCCGCATCGTGCACCACTTCTTCGAGCGCGGCCTGCCGGTGGGCACGATCTGCCACGGCCCCCAGGTGCCGGCCGCGCTCGGCCTGCTGCGCGGCCGTACCACGGCGGCGTTCCCGCCGCTGAGGGCCGACATGGAAATGGCTGGTGCGACCTTCGTGGACGCCCCCGACGTGGTGGACGGCGCAATGGTCTCCTGCCGTGGCTGGCCGGACCTGCCTGAGTGGTCACGTGCCTTCATGCGCGTGCTGGGGGGCGCGAACGTGTCGTTGTAGGTCGATACGCCCTGTCCGGCACGGGCATCGACGCGGCGGGGTGACGACCACGGGCGTGCCGCTGGATGTGCACTCTCCTGCTGGACGGTCGCGGCATTGCGGGGGCCTCGTGGTGTGGTTCAGGTCATCGCCCGGGCTCGTTCGAGTGTGGGGACACCGACGTCGAAGGTCAGCAGGGCGAGGCTGAGGAAGAAGGTGGCCTCGCGCCGCTGACGAGGGAGCCGATGGTCCGCCACAGTTTCGTGAAGCCCTGCGCCTTGCCCGCCGCGATGCCGACGGCGACCTCGAAGATGACGGCGATGCCCAGGTGGAGCCAGCTCATGAAGGTGTTCCTTTCGATTCACTTTCCGGACGCGCGGGCGCGTTCCCGGCAGGGATGTCGGTGTCCAGGTAGCGGGTGAACGGCTCGTCGCCGCGCGCGACGGGCAACGGGCGCAGCAGTTCGGCCCGGTGCTCATCGGTGATGCCGAACGCTGGATAGCTGGCCCGGTAGTCGAAGCCGAAGGCGGCGACCTCATCGCGATCGACAGCAACGTAGATCGCCTCAACGCCGCGGTCGACCGCGTACCGGTAGCACAGCCCGCACGGCTCCCCGGTAGCCAGCAGCACAGCGCCGGTCAGGGTGTCGAGACCGTGGGTGGTCATGGCGTCGCGCATCGCGACGACCTCGGCGTGCGCGGTGGGGTCGCCGGTCTCCCTGACCCGGTTGACTCCGAACCCCGAGATCACCTCCCCGTCGGCCGCCACGAGGACGCCGACGAAGGGCAGCCCACCGGCCGCAACGTGGGTGATGCAGGCCTCGACAGCCAGGTCCATGACCGCTCTCAGGTCTGATGCGGGCACGATCATGACCGGTCCTCCGCCCGCGGAGCGCGGGGTCCTGCCTCCTGCGCGGCGAGCTGGTCAACGACCTTCATCAACCGGGTCGCCGACGGTACCCCACGCAGGACGTGCCCCCCGATGACGACACTGGGCACCGCGTCGATCCCGACGACGTTCACGGCATACTCCTGATCTTCACGCTGGCGAATCCGGCGCTCCTCGCTGTGGAGTGCCTGTCGGGCCTCAGCGCGGTCGAGGCCGACCGAGGTGGCGACGTCTATGATCACTTCGTCCTCACCGATGTTCCGGTCCTCCTGGAAGAAGGCCTGGAACATCGCCTCGGTGTAGGCCTCGGCTCTGCCCCGTTCCCGGGCGAGCTGCAGCACCATGAACGCCTTCGCGGTACGGGGCTGCGGCGAGACCGAGGGCAGCGTCATCGGCACGCCGACACGCTCTGCCATCGGGTACACCGCGTCCTTCCACACCCGCGGCAGGTACTCGTCTTCCGGCCGCAAGGTGGGCACCGGGTCAGGGCGCAGCTCGAACGGGCGAATCGTCACCTCCACATCGCGCTCGCGCCTGAGCTCTTCGATCGCTGGCTCGACGAGGAAGCAGAAGGGGCAGACGTAGTCGACGAACACATCGACCTGGGTGGTCATGGCACGATCCTTTCTCAGTTGATGCCTGTACATGCAGATATATGCGCAAAGAGCAGGACGTCGCAGTTCTGCTCTGCGGCGTCAGGGTCCGACGAGGGCGCCCACCTCGGCGATGGCGCCGGCGATGAGACGTGCGTCCAGGTGGGGGAAGTGGATGGCGGGCTTGCTCAGCAACTCCTGGACGCGGGCCTCGTAGGAATCGCGGACCTCCGCCAACAGCGTCTCTGCGCACTCATCGATGACGGCGTAGACGCCCCGGCCATCGTCCGGGCAGACGTCACGGCGAGCGAGGCCCTTCGCCTCCAGCCGGCTAACCAGGCGCGTGGTCGAGCTGGGGTTCAGGCCGACTCGCTGGGCGAGGTCGTTGACCCGCAACTCCTTGTCCGACGCCTGGCTCAGGAAGGTCAGCGCCCGGAACTCGGTCAGCCCGAGCCGGTAGGTATCGGCAAGCCACTTGTCCAGACTCGCGTCCACCGCAGAGGCGAACACCGCCACTTGCGACCAGGCGACACTCACACTGCCTCCACGAGAGGCATGCGATCCAGATAGCTGCATGTGCATGCAATTACGCTACCACGGGCCGACCACGAGTCAGCCGAGCCAGGGAGCGCGCGCCGTGGCCAGCCTGCTCGTGACCGAAAACGGCGCCGAAGAGTTCGGTGACACGTCGAGGCGAGCCCCTGTCCGCCGGAATGGCTGACCCCGAGTGCGGGTACTGAAGGCGTTCCAGGCCAGGCCCGCGGCGCGGCAGCCGGCCGGCTCAGCTGGCGCCCGCGCGGAGCACCTCGCTCAGCCGTCGTCGGCGGCGTAGCGCCGATTCGACGGGCACCACGACGGCGACCGCCGCCAGAAACGCGACCGCCACCAGGCCGAGCCCCCACCACGGCGACGCCAGGGCCGGATCGGCGCCGGTGAGCAGGGCCAGGGCGAGCGAGCCGAACGTCAGGCGGGCGAGCAGCACCCCGAGCAGCGGACCGCCCACAACGGCGACCACCACCGGCGGCAGCAGTTCTCCCGCGGCGACCCAGCGAGCCTCCCGGGGCCGCAGCCCGAGGGTGCGCAGCCGGGTCAGGGTCCGCCATCGCTCCGGCGCGCCGGCCGCCGAGCCGAGAGCGAGTCCCAGCAGGCCCAGAACCGGCAGGGTTACCGCCGAGACCCACGCCAACCGCAGCAGTCCCGAGGCCAGCGGCCCATCCGCGGTCCCGTGGCCGACAGCGGCACCAAAGGTGAGCGCGTACGAGGCCAAGGCCACGGAGGTCACGAGCACCACCAGCGGCAGCAGCCGGGCCGAGGCCGCCGCCGCCCTTGCGGCCCCGAACACCGCCAGCGGCCGGCGCGAGCGCAGAAGCCGCTTGAGCACGAAGCGCGTCCCGAGGGGCAGCGCCCGCGCCAGCATGAGCGCACCCGCGAGCGCGCAGAGGGCGGGCGCGCTCGCGGGCAGCACCCCGCCACCGATCCCCCGCTGGTACAAAGCGACGAGGGCGCCGGACGCGGCCACCAGCACCCCGGCCTCAAGAGCGGCCCGCCGCAGTCGTACGGTGTTACGCACCCACCGCCGGGCACTCCTGTTGGCCGGGACGCGGCGATCCCGGGTGGCGCGGGCGGCGGTGAGCGTGCCGAACGCCGGTCCGGCGGCGACGGCGGTGACCACCACGGGAGCCGTCCACTCCCAGGAGACCCCCGGCGCGACGGCCCGGGCCAGGCCGAGCCCGGCCGCCGTGGCCAGCAGCGCCATCACGGCGGATTCGAGCAGCAACTCGCCACCGATCACCGGTAGCGACATCCCTCTCTGCCGGGCGGCTGCCAGGGCGAGGGCGCGGCGGTGTACCAGCAGGTCGGCGGCGAGCAGCAGGACCAGGACCGCGACGGCGAGCAGGGTGATGAGCAGGACGGACGCCTGCGCGGACGCGGCGTCGACCTGGGAGCTCACGTTCCGCAACACCCCGTCGAGCCTGGTCTCCCACTTCAACGAGCCGTCCCGGGCGCCGGAGGAGCCGGAGGCCGCCTTGAGCGCGACCACCCTCGCGGCGACCGACGGGACCGCGTCCCAGCTGAGCCGGACCGGGTCGGGCGTGAACCAGGCGGTACGCCGCAACTCGTCCTGCCTGAAGGCGAGCCGGGCGTCGGGCAGCGACTCGCGGGACAGCAGCCCGGCGAACCGGGTGCTTCCCGTGCCGTCCGCGCCGGCGACGGGACTCAGCAGCGAAGGGATGAGCCGCCAGGCGGGATCGGCGCTGTCCCGAGGCCGGAAGATGCCGCTGACCTGGACCTTCTTGTCATTTCCCTGATCGTCGGCCAGTGGGATGTCCGCACCGGGCCGGACCTGGAGAGCGGCGGCGTCCGCCTCCGACAGGCCCACCTGCACCGGCCACGGCGGCGCGCCGTAGGGAATCGACGCCGTCTCGGAGCCGGTGGGCCGGGGCGGGCCGCCCGCGATCCAGGTCACGCCGGGCCCGCCGTCGCGGGCCACATAGGCGAGCTGGAACGTGCGCAGCACGCTGCCATCGGTGATCTTGAGGGTGGGGCTGGTGACGGTGGCGACGGGTGGATGCAGGGCGGCGCGCAGGCCGGGGCCGAGTTCGTCCGTCGCCCTGGCTCGGAAGTCGTCGACGTCCTCGGCGAGGCGGGGGTGCCGGACGCGGCTGCCGTTCGGCCCGCCGTCGTCCTCCATGCGGGCGTGGACCTGGAGGTCGCCGCCGTCCCTGCGTACCGCGTCCCGTACGGCGGTGTCGGCCGTCGCGGACAACAACGGCGGTATCGCGCCGGCGAGCAACGTGACGACCGCCACCACGACGGCGGCCAGGAGCAACGGCCCGGCGTCCGTGCGGGCGCGGCCGACGACGCTGGGCCAGTGCGGTGCCGGGATCCTCATCACGCCACCCGCAGATACGCGGCATCGGCGAGCCGGGCCTGGACGACGACCACCGCGCTCACCGCCAGCGCGCACCCCGCCAGCAGCCCGGTGAGCAGGGCGGCCTCGGCGGCCCACGGCCAGACGGGCACGACCTCGGGAACGGGAGCGGCGCCGGTGTCGGAGCGGACGAGCAGCGGCGCGACGACGCGGGTGGCCAGCGCGCCGATGACCGCACCCGCCGCGAGCAGCGGCAGCAGGATGCCGACGTGCTGGCCGAGCAGCACGGTACGGATCTCGCGCCGGGTCATCCCGAGACCCCGCAGGCGCGCAACCTCGACCGCGCGGGCCCGCAGATCGAACGTCACGTGCAGGACGACCCCGGCGATCATCAGCAGCACCGCGGCCGGTACGAGCAGCCGGAGCACGGCCGGCAGCCCGGCCTGCAGCGGGCCGCCGGTGAGCCGGGCGGTCTCGGACGCGCGCGTGGTGACGCTGCCGAGTCGGAGATCGGCCGCATCGCCTGTGGCGGGATGGCCGACCCACCACGCGTCCACGGGCACGTCGAAGTCGCCGCTGACGGCGAGGGCACGGGAGAGGGCGTCGAAGTCGGCCAGGACGGCCGCGGCGCCCGGAGCGGACGGCACGGCCGGCAGCACCTCGGCCACGCTGACCTGTACGGGGGTGAGGCCGACGGTGAGGTCGAGCCGGGAGCCGCGCCGGGCGCCCACCTCGTCGGCGAAGCGGGCGGAGACGGCGACGGGCACCGGGCCCGGGGCCGGGAAAGCGGTGGCGACCAGGTTCCTGGCGGCGTCCGGCCGGCCCTTCAACGCGACGGTCGTGGTCATCCTCAGCTCGGTGCCCGCGGAGGTGCTGGTCAGGGCGACGGCCGGATTGCCGAGCTGCCCGGGGGCCGGCCCGGCTGAGGTGGCGGTCCAGGGCGACGCTGCGGAACCTGTTCCCGTCACGGTGAGCGTCACGGCGACGCGGCTGTCCCCCGCAGGGGGTTCCGCCAGGGGATCGGAGTGGCCGGTGCCCACGTTCCCCGTCGCGATCGCGAACGGAAGGGACACCGCCACCAGCTGGAGCCCTTCGGCCGTCGCGCAGTCCGGCAGCGGATGCGCTTCGCCGTCGAGCGGAATGGGCTCACCGGTGCACGGAGTACGCAGACCCGTCGCGTCCTGGAGCAGCAGCCGGGGCGTCACGGTGAGCGGCGTCGTACCGGTCGCCTTCCCGGTCAGGGAGAGCGCGGCTCCGGCCGGGACGGGAACGCCGGCGGCGCGCGTCGGCGGCGCGAGGCCGGCGCCCACGGCGCTCCAGGTGCGACCGCCGTTCAGCCGCCCGCGCAGCAGCGCCTCGGCACGAGTGGTGTCCACGGCGATCAGCCGCGGCGGGTCACCGGCGCCGCCGAGCCACTGCCCGACCGCGATGCCACGATCGGTGGCCGGGCTCACCTCTCCCCCGATGGCCGCGCCGACCACATTGCCCTGCCCGGCGCCGGGCGGGGCGGTGAGGGTGAGCGCGAGATCGGTGCCGACGGACACATCGGCCTGGTCCTGCTGGGAGCGCTGCCACGTGGCGTCGAACCCGATCCCGTACGTGGCCGCCGCGCAGCCCAGCCCGATCAGCAGCCCCGCCGCGACCGCCTGTGGCCTGCGGGCGGCCTCGAACGCGGCCAGCGGAACCATCAGCCCGCGCGCCCGGCCGGCCAGCAGTTCCACGAGGCGCAACGCTGGCCACACCAGGCGCAACGCCACCGCGGATCCGGCGATGAGCAGCAGCGCGGGAGCGAGCACCCGTACGGCGTCGATGGGCGACCCCGAACCTGCCGGCTGGTCGCGCAACTGCCACCAGCCGACGGCGGCGAGCGCCACGAGCAGCAGGTCGGCGCCGGATCGGGCGAGCAGCTCCCGCCGCCCGCGTAAACCTCCGGAGGAGGTCCGCAGCGAGGGCACGACGAGCACCGCCGCCAGCGCCAGCGCGCCGCCGGCGACGGACAGCACCTGTACGGCGTTCACGCCTGAAGGCGTGGCGAGCCCGGCCCCGGCCATGAGCGGCAGCCGGGTCAGCCCGGCGTGCAGGGCGGACGAGGCCGGGATCGCGACCGCGCCGGCGAGCACGGCGAGCGCGCCGGCCTCGACGAGCGCGGCGCCGGCGAGTTGACCGCGGCCGACGCCCAGCGCGGACAGCAGGGCGGCCTCGTCGTTGCGCACACCGGCGCTGAGCCGGCCGGCGAGGGCGAGGGCGGTCGCGGTCAGGACGAGTCCGATGGCGGCGACGGCGAGCACGGCCGCCGTGGTGACCCGCTGCTGTTCGTGGGCGGCCAGCAGGGTCGAGGGCAGCCGGGAGGCGACGCGCTGGATCCGTACCCGGTCGCCGAGCGTCTGCCCCAGCCGGCGGTCGGCGCCGAGCACGGCCAGGGTGACGGTGTCGAGATCGCGGGCGGCGGGGGCGGACAGGTCGGGGTGGGCGCCGATCTCCAGCCGGTCGAGGGTGGAGCCGCCGCCGAGCAGGTCGGCGAGGTCGACGATGAACGGCCCATACGCGTGAACCGGCTGTGCGGAGCGGCCGTCGTGGTAGGCCGGATCGTACCCGGCGGCGGCGAGGGGGTCACGATCCCAGCCGGTGCCCGGCAGCGGCCGTACGACCCCGACCACGCTCACCTCGACGCCCTGGTCGGGATCGTCGGCGAGCTCTCTGCCGAGGCGGACCCGCCTGCCGACGGTCAGGCCGAGCTGCCGCGCGGTGCTTTCCAGGACCACCGCCTCCGCCGGCACGGCACCCGCCCGCGGCAGGCGTCCGGCGGCCACTTGGGTGCGGGCCGGCAGGTCCTCCACCCCCGACAGGTACGCCACAGCCGGAACACCGGCGCTGGGCAGCGACCGCATCACGGACGACGCGCGCGCGGCCGTCGTCGTCGCGAACGGGGCGAGGGCCGAGGTCAGCACGGCGCGGGTGTCGTCGGCGACGGATCTCGCGTGCTCGTCGCGAATGGTCACGGTGTAGGCGGTGACGTCGATCTGGTCGGAGGTGGCGCGAGAGGCGGCGGTCTCCAGCGCCTGCTCGGCGGTACGGGTGAGCAGGAGGGCGCAGGTGCCCAGGAGCGTGGGGCCGACCACGGCGACGGCCAGGAGGGCTGCCAGCAACGGCCATTGCGCACGGGCTCGCCGGGCGACCAGCCTCAGCACGGACGACTCTCGCTGATCACGAATCGTCCCGGCCGTGGGAGCCCCCGTCGAGCCGCCCATCAGAGCGCATGCCGGGATGCTCGTCGAGCTGCCTGTCCGACCGTAAGCCGGGATGCTCGTGGAGCTGCCCGTCGTTGATGCGGATCACCCGATCCGCCAGCGCGAGCATCGTCGGATCATGCGTGGAGACGAACGCCGTCACCCCCTCGGACTCCACCACCCCGCGCAGCAGTGCCATCACCGACAGACCGGTCTCGGCGTCCAGCTGCCCGGTCGGCTCGTCCGCGATCAGCAGCCGGGGTGAGGCGGCCAGCGCGCGGGCGATCGCCACCCGCTGCTGCTGCCCGCCGGACAGCTCAGCGGGTAGCTGCTCGGCATGGGCGGCCAGTCCGACCAGGTCCAGCAGCAGCGCGACCCGCCGCTCACGCTCCACCGGCGGTACGCGGGCCAGCCGCAGCGGGGCGCCCACGTTCTCCGCGGCCGACAACACCGGGATCAGGCCGAAGGTCTGGAAGACGTACGAGACCTTCTCCCGCCGGAGCAGGGACAGGCCGTCCTCATCGAGGGCGGTGACGTCCGTTCCGTCGACGAGGACCGTACCGGAGTCCGGGCGGTCCAGGCCACCGATGATGTTGAGCAGCGTGGTCTTGCCGGAGCCGGACCGCCCGACGAGGGCGGTCATGGTGCCGGCCGCGAGTTCGAACGTCACGTCCCGCAACGCGTGCACGGCGGTAGCCCCGCTGCCGAACCGGCGATGAACGCCACGCACGCTGACCAGGGGGCCGCCGTTCATCCGGCCGCGCCGCCGTCGGGGCGGATGGCGACGTGATCGGCCTCCAGCACCAGCCGGACCCGCCGCGTCAACGCCAGCGCCTCCCGGTAGTCGCGCGGCACCTGAATCCGCCCCGCCCGGTCCATCACCGCGTACTCCTCGGCGATCACCCGCTGGGCGCCGTCATCTCCGGTGGCGGTGCGCCGCAACACCTCGCTGCTCGTGCGCCCGTCTCGGATCGCCACCGTCCGCTCCACCTGCCCGCTGACCCCGGGATCGTGGGTCACGATGACGACGGTGACGCCCAGCCGCCGGTTGATCTCCCGCAACAGCCCGAACACCGCGGCCGACGTGGCGCTGTCCAGTTCCCCGGTCGGCTCGTCGGCCAGCAGCACCCTGGGCTCATTGGCGAGGGCCACCGCGATGGCCACCCGCATCTGCTGCCCGCCGGACAGCTGCGCGGGCCGCCGCTCGGCGCAGTCGGCGACGCCGAGCAGGTCCAGCAGCTCGGCAGCACGCCTGCGGCGGACCCGGCCGGGAGTGCGGGCCGCTGTCATCGGCAGGTCGACCATCTGCCGTGCGGTCAGGTACGGGATGAGGTTGGCGGCCGTCTGCTGGCGTACGAATCCCACGGTGTGCCGCCGATACCGGACACGATCGGCTCGCGACATGTCCAGCAGATTCCACCGATCGACCCGCACGCGCCCGGCGGTGGGAGCGTCGACCCCGGCCAGGATGGACAACAACGTCGACTTCCCCGACCCGGACGCGCCGACGACGGCCACCATCTCCCCGCTGTCCACGACCAGGTCCAGCCCTTGCAGTGCCTGCACCTCGACCGACCCGGACTGGTAGATCCGCACCAGGCTCTCGCACACGATCAGCGCGTCTCGTCCGAACTCCGGCGCCTTGGCAGGAGGCTGCGGCAGGGATAAGGGCGTGATGGACATCCGCTCCTCCGCCCGGCACGGCTCTGCTTCAGGGCCAGACTCTATCGTCCTCGCAAATCGGGCCCAAGACCCTTTCATCACACCGCGGATCTCACCGTGCGCTCGCGTAGTGGAGGGCTCGGGCGCACAGTGTGAGCGTTTCCGCGAGTGTCGTGCGGTCGGGGTCGTCGATCTCGGCGAGCATGACGGCTTCGATGCTGTCGAGGGAGCGGTCGCATCGCCGGAGGGTGCTCAGGCCTTTCGGGGTGAGGCGGGTGCGCAGAGCGCGGCCGCCACGGGGATGCGGGTCGCGGCGGATCAGGCCGCGTTGTTCGAGATCGCGGATGACCAGGTTCATCGCCTGCGGGGTAACGAAGGCGATGCGGGCCAGGTCGGCCGAGGATGGGGCGTCGCGCAGGCGCAGCTCGCTGAGCGCCATGTATTCGGTGGTCGTCATGCCGTGCCGGGCGAGCGCTTCATCCAGGCAGGCGCGGATGCGGCGTTCCAGCCGGAACACCAGGTAGCTCACATGGGGCGGCGGTGCGTCCGGCACAGCGGCCGCGGGGACACCCGGATCGGTCACCAGGAGACGATATCGCGCCCTGGTCAGAACGGGCCCAGATGTAACTTTCACCCCCTTATCAAGGACCTTGATAACAAGCTGCTTGATAACCAGGGAAAACGGCTCCCTGCCAGGTGAACCGGTGGACCTGCGCACCACGCGTGCATTGACGGTGGATTGTGGCCCTTCTATTTTCCAGCGACCGGTGTCAATACGCGGCGGACCGAACCACGGCGCGCCGCAGATCTGGAGAGGAGGAGCGCGAATGACCCGATGGATACGGGTGCTGGCCAGTGCCTGCGCCACGGCGCTCTTAGCCGTCATGACCGTGGCACTCGGATCGCCGGCCGTCGCCGCCAGCCTGGTGGAGGTGACCAGCTTCGGCAACAACCCGGGCAACATGCGGATGCACGTCTATGTGCCGGACTCGCACCCGACCTCGCCGGCGATCGTGGTCGCGATGCACGGCTGCGGCGGCTCCGGTCCCGGCTTCTACCAGGGCAGTGAGTTCGCCTCGCTGGCGGATCGATACGGCTTCATCGTCATCTACCCGACCGCGACCCAGTCGGCAGGGTTCGGCAACTGCTTCGACACCTGGTCGGACGCGGCCAAGCAGCGCGGCGGCGGCAGCGATCCGGACTCGATCCTTTCAATGATCGGCTACGTCGAGCGGACCCACCAGGGAGACCCGGACCGGGTCTACGCCACCGGAAGCTCGTCCGGCGGCATGATGACCCAGCACATGCTCGCCGTCCATCCGGACGTGTTCAAGGCAGGGGCCTCCTTCATGGGTGTGCCCTTCAACTGCTTCGCCGGCGCCTCCGACTATCCGCCAGGAAGCAGCAGGTGCACCGGCGGGAGCATGGACCGGACACACCAGCAGTGGGGCGATGCGGTCCGCCAGGCGTACCCGGGATATTCCGGCCCCCGCCCGCGCATGCAGCTGTGGCACGGCACCGGCGACACCCTCGTGCCCTACTCGCTGCTGCGAGAGTCGATCGAGCAGTGGACCGATGTGTTCGGGCTGAGCCAGACCCCGACCAGCACCGACACCCCGCAGGCGAACTGGAACCGCAGCCGGTACGCCAATCCGTCCGGCACCGTGCAGGTGGAGGCGTACAGCATCCAGGGCGCCGGGCATGCTCTTCCGCAGGGCGGTATGGCCCTCTACGCCATCCAGTTCTTCGGCTTGACCACCAGCCAGACCGACACCACGCCGCCGACCGCCCCGGCCGGGCTCACCGCCTCGGGCACCACCGCAACCGGCACCAGCCTGGCCTGGACGGCCTCCACCGACGACACCGGTGTGACCGGCTATCAGATCCTGCGCGCTCCCGGCGCGACGGGCGACACGTTCACCCAGGTCGGCACCTCGGCCACGACCTCGTTCAGCGACACTGGCCTGACCGCGAACACCACCTACCGCTACCAGGTCCGGGCGCGCGATGCCGCCGGTAACGTCTCACCGGTCTCCGACACCGTGCAGATCACCACTGAGGGAGGCACGACCGGTGCCTGCTCGGCCACCCCGACCGTGCAGTCCCAGTGGGGGAACGGGTATGTGATCCAGCCGCTGACCATCACCAACACCAGCACCTCGACGATCAACAGCTGGACCGTCACCTTCACCCTGCCGGCCGGGCACACCCTGACCGGCTCGTGGAACGCCACCGTCACCACCAGCGGCCAGACCGCCACGGTCAGAAGCGTCAGCCACAACGGCACGCTCGCGCCGGGAGCCAGCACCACCAGCTTCGGCTTCCAGGCGAGCAGGCCCAACGGCAACACCGCCCTGCCGTCCGGCTACACCTGCGCCTGACCATCAGCGCGCTGCACTGATCACGGCCCCGTCATGGACAGGTGGGACCGGGCCGTGATCAAAAGATCCGCACCGGCGGAAGACCCGGCCGCGCGGCCTGCTCCGAGCAGGTCCATTACCTTGCGCCGGAACTCCGGCCTCGGGGAGCTAGCGCGACGAGTCGTGCGCGGCGGTCCCGGGGATCCGGTTCGCGGGAGCTCTGCCGGCCACCACACCCCGCCTTGTAGTGGAGCATCGCTCTCGTGCGGAACCCCGGCGACGGTCCGGCCTTCCGCTACTACAACACCGGGGTCGAGCAGGTCGTGTCGACCGACGAGACGAATGGAGCGGTCACCGTCGCACGTCTGAACATGCCGCGCGCCGACGCGCCCCCGGAGCCGTCGAGGGCTACTTCAAGGCGATCGGCCCCGCTGACGCGCGCGCCGACGAAGAGCACGCCGACCTCCTGGCGCAGTACGGAGTAGCACTCCTCGACCATCCGCCTTCTGTCTAGTCGGCTGGTTCTCTGGCGCGCTCCGCGCGACAAGCCCGGTAGCGACATGTTGCGGCGTTCCCCGCGCAGAGCCCGCATGCCCGGCCGTCGTACGGCTTGACCTTGGCGGGAGCTCGCGCCGGGATCGGGTTCGGCACCATCTCGGCGAGCAGGACGAAGGGGGTGAAGGCGGCGTCACGACTCACCCACCCGCGTAGGCCGTGAACGCCATGCCTTCGGTGAATCCTCCCGTGTCAGGGCTTGGCCGCGGCGCCGACGATCCGGCCGGCCTCCTCCTTGGTGATGAGGCGGGCGGCCACCAGTTCGGCGGACTTCCTGGCGACGTGGGCGATGAGCTGGGGCCCGGTGTACTTCTCGTCCTCGATGAGGTCCTCGATCGTGCAGCCGTCGGGGCGGTAGCGGTTCGCCACCCCGGTGTCGCGGCCCTTGACGGTGACCATCGGGGTCAGGTCGGAGCCCTTGCAGGCGTCCGCCGGAGGGGTGTAGCGGAGCAGGCGGGCGCCGCCCTGTACGGAGCCGAGGGCGTCCTTGGTGCCGCTGCGGAACCAGATGTCGCCCGAGCCGTCCTGCGCGCCCCGGTAGAGGCCGGACTCGACGGCGGTCGTGAACGTCTTCGACAGCGGGTCGATGCGGAACACCTTCCCGTCGAGGGAGGCGTAGACATGCTCGTCGGGGTTGACGTGCAGCTCGTCCGAGACACCGGTGTACCCGGCGGGGAGCTTGATCCGCTTGACCACGCGGGCCGTGGCCGGGTCCATGATGAACACCGTGCCGTCGGCGAGGCCCCAGAGCAGCCCGTCGGAGCCCTTGACCAGCGCGGTGATCGACTTCGCGCCGGGCACCGGCGTGTGCTCCGATCGCTTCTCGCCCGAGGCCAGGTCGTAGGTGAACACCTTGGCGTCCGTCGCCTTGGGCGTGGTGCCGCCGCCGCCATAGATCGACGTGCCGCCCCACAGCGTGTTTCCGAGTACGGCCAGCGAGGTGACGCCCTGGTCGGCGACGGGGGCGCGCCGTACCGTGTGCTCGCCTGAAGTCTCGTCGTAGACGGTGAGCGCGCCGCCCCAGAGGCCGTAGTCGGGGGTGCTGCCGATGTAGACCTTGCTCCCGGCGGCGGCGAACGCCACGGGCCGGTTCTGGCCGTCGCCGATCAGGCGGAACAGCTCACGCGGGTTCGTGCCCGTGACGAACGGCTGGGCCGGGTCGTAGTGCATGATCGCGCCGTTGGGATAGGTGCCCAGGTAGAGCTTGCCGTCCTTCCAGAACCACCCGTCGGTCTGCGCGGCCCGGCCGAGCTGGGTCACCTTGCCGGTGGCCGGGTCGAGGACCGCGACGTTGCCGTTGATGTAGAGGTTCGTGTAGATCCGACCGTCCGGCCCGGCAGTGACATTGTTGATGTCGATGGGCTGGTACGGGAACGGCAGCTTGAACCGCTGGGACGCTCCGGTGCGCGGGTCGTAGGAGAACGCGTCGCCGCCGTAGTTGCCGATCGCCGCATAAAGCGTGCCGTCGACGAAGCCCCAGCCGACCCCGGCACCGCCCGAGGCCACCCCCGGCACCGCTTCCGGCCGGTCGGCGGCCAGGTCGTAGCGCCACAGCTCGGTGCCCGAGGTGAAGTAGACGTAGCCGCCCTCGGCGACCTTGGTCGTGCCGCGCGAGTTCATCGTGAACCCGTCGGCCAGCACCTCCCCCGAGTCGGGGTCGAGCACGAGCGCCTGCCCCTTGCTTCGCTTGACGAACAGCTTGCCCGCCACCAGGTTCAGGTCGTACGGATAGCTCGGATCGCCGCGCAGCGCCTCGGGCCAGATGTCCCGCTTCTCCCCGGTGGCCAGGTCCAGCCGGATCAGATGCCCCGCCGAGCCGACCGCCGCCCACAGCAGTTGCCGGTCGGTGTCGACCGCGACGTCCGGCGTGTACTGCTGGCCCTCGACCATCACTCCGAGGTCGCGGAACCCTTCACCCGGGGTGTACGAGAACGCCTTGGCCCCCGGATACGTCCCTCCGTAGACCTTGCCGTCCTCACCGGCCTGCAGCCCGTAGGCGTACAACTCCCCCGGCACGACCTGCCCCAGGTCGGTGGCCTGCTCCTGGCCCGGCTTGAAGGAGTACAGGTGGCCGTTGGGGTAGGTCCCGGCATAGACGGTCCCGTCGGCGGCCTGGGTGATGCCCCACCCGCCGGACGAGCCGGGCAACTCCACGGTGTCCCTCAATTCGCGGGTCACCGGATCGACTTCGGCGACGACCCCTGGTGTACCCATCTGAACGCTGAAAACGGCCGGCCCCCCGTCCTGGCCGGTGCCGAAGTACCCCTCGAACACGGTGAGCGCGGTCGACTGGACGCCGAAGTCGGTCACGGTTCCTTGGACTGGGGAGGCGGCTAAGAGAGTGGACAGCAGGGCGGAGAGGACACGCATGGGTTGCACTCCTGGGAGATTACGGTCATGAGTGGAACTGCTTCCTTCGGGCCCGTATCGGCTTCATATGAGATAACGGGCCAGACCGTAAAAAGTCAACAACTGGCGGAGGAACGCGGCTCGCGCGGCGCCGGAAGTGGTCCCCGGCATTGGATCCGGCCTTCTGCCCGGAGCGGCCCAAGCGGCCGCTTGTCTACCGGTTGGCGTGTGCGGTCAGCCCATCGAGATGAGGATGGGCGCGACGTATCGCCTGCGGTCGCCCGGGCGCCGGTGGGCGCCGTACACCATCGTCGGCAGGGCCTCGGGTCCCTCAGCGGGCCCCAGCCCGGTGAGCCGCGGACGCAGGCAGCGGCTGGACACGCTACTGGCGCCGCCCATGCGTCAGCTTCGCGACATCCCGCACCGGGCAGGCCGCATCCACCAACTCCCGGATCCGTGACCGGAAGCAGAACCCGAGGACCCGCACACAACCCGACGTGCGAAAACAGGGTTGAGAGCTGTTTCTTGGATCAGGTCGGAGCCAGATGATCAGGGCGGCCAGGGTGACGGTGCCGAGGAAGATGGGGTGTCGTTAAGACTCGTGGCATCAGGTACACGCGATCGCGTGCACCCTGGCGACAGCTCCGAAGCCGAGCAGGCAGACCCGACAGAATGCCCGCCCGTTCTGTCTCCCAAGCCTCTCTGACTTGGGCGAATGCCATCGCGTGTACCTCATGACAGCTTCGTTACCGACACCCCGTGTTGGGGGGATCCTGATCGCCCGAGTGCTGTTCGGCGAGCTCTTCGAACGTTCCCCCGGTGAACAGGCGGTCCAGGACGCCGACCAGGTGCGGGCACTCGCTCGTGGGATGATCAGCGGGGCAGGTCAGCGCTGCTGAGAGGAACTTCCGGGCCCCCTGGGCTCGCTCGATCAGTGCGTTCAGGTCGTCGATCTGGCCACGTACCACTGATCGCCACTGCTCGCCCGATTCGTCCATGACGGCGGCGGCGGTGTCGAGCCGGACTCCGAGCCGCTGCATCAGGGAGACCAGTACAATGCGGCGAAGTTCGGTCCGACCGTACATTCGTTTGCCGGCGTGGCGGGTCGCTGGCCGTACCAGACCCCGTTCCTCGTAGTACCGCAGAGCCGACGTGTTGAGGTGGAGGCGACGGGCGGCCTCACCGATGGATATGAGCTCCATGCGTCCATTTGACTTCAACCCGGCTTGAACCGCGAACGTGGGTGCATGGCCACCAAGGAGATCCGGTCCTGGGCGTTCGACGAGCCGATCCGCTCCTCGTTCGCCCTGCCTCAAGGAGTGCTCGGGCGTTTGGCAGGGCGGCTCATGTTGTGGCTCAACGATCCACGCGAAATCGTGGCACTCATCGGGAAACAGAACAGCGTTCTGGAAGTCGGGTGCGGGCCGGGCGGCCTGTTGCGGGGCATTGAGGCGAGACGGGTCTGCGGCATCGACCCTTCACCCGACATGCTGCGCCAGGCGGCCCGGCACAACCGTGGGCGCGACGTCGAACTGCGGCTCGGCACCGCAGCGGACACGGGGCTGCCCGACGGCGGCTTCGACGTCGTGGTCTCGGTCAACAACGTAGCGATGTGGCCCGACCTGGAAGCGGGCGTTCGCGAGCTGCGCCGGGTGGCCCGGCCGGGCGGCAGGCTGCTCATCGCCTGGCACAGCGCAGGCGGACGCTCACCGATCGCCAGGAGAAACGCCCTCCCTGAGGAGAAGCTGGCGCGCATCGCTCACGCCTTGGGCCGGCCGACGCAGCGCCACGAACTCGAGAATCTGACCGTGCTCGAGAAGCGCTGCCCCGGCTAACTAGCCGCGCTCCCCCAACCAGGCGACGACAGAACGGACGAAGCCGTCGACATGCGACAAGGGGAACGCTGAACCACCACAGCGGCCCGGCGAGCGTACCGCGTTGACCGAACCACCGAACAAGCATGCCCGCCGAACCCCGCGGAATCTCAGCAGTTCGCCCCTGCGGTTTCGTACGTCCTTCCGTCGTTGATCCCGAGTGCCCCGATGAACGTGCTGCTACACGGATAGCTGACGTTCCAGGTCCTGCTTATGCCCTCCCCCGCGAACACGGTGTACCACGTGGAATCCCACCTGATGGAGTTCGAATTGGGGCCATATCCGACCCGCGCGGTGACGGGCGACCCGCCCGTCTTCTTGTAGGTGACTCTGATGCGCTGAGGGTTTTGCATCAGCGCGATGCAGACGATTCCGTTCTTGAGAGTTTTGCACCGCTCGGACGAGGCGGCCTGAACACCCGCGCCGGCTTGCGCTGACGCCACCGCCGGTGAGCAGGCGATCACGGATCCAGCAACGGCTACGGCAGCCGCCAGTGAGGTGAATCGGTATCGCATTTCGCTTTCCTTCGAGGGAGCCGATGTTCTTGCAGCGACCTGTTTAGACCTCGAACTGTTTCCTGCCTGTTTCCAGGAGAGCCCAGCGCCAAGGCGGCTGCGCCGTACGCATCCGGAAGCATCCCGGAACCCGGGATACAGCCAGGATTCGCCCGTCAGGCCGGAAAGCGGATTGATTCCCGCGGTTGATGCGACCACCCACACCGCGTCTTCGAGCGCCACCACAGGGTTCCGTGTGGCGAGCCGACTGTGCAGGAACGACGCGAAGAGTGCGCGTCGAGGGTCACGGCCACGATGCGCTGGCCCGGCTGGTAGGTATGCCTCGGCACCCCCTGCTGCCCGACGGTGTGTACGAACCGCCACCGGCCGTCCGGTCAGGCTTCGGGCATGCGGTTCGTCGAATCCTTCGCGAGGTCGCGCAGCTTGGCCGCGGTGCTCCGGGCGGCATCGTCATCGGCATCGACGGCGTCCGCAAGCGCCAGAAGCGTCTCATGAGAGAGCGGCCCATCCGATCCCCGGACCGTCAGCCTGAGCTGCTCGCCCGTCCTCCGGTCCCGGGCGAGCAGGTGGAAGAGACGCAGTCCTACGAGTCCCCTGAAGGGGATGGAGGCGATGGAGACGTCGGCGTCGGCGAGATCACATCGGCGGGTGCGCCATTCGCGGATCGTCAGTACGGTCCCTTGTAACCATGTGGCGGCACGAAGCCGGAACAGGATTCTCCACATGAGCCCGATGGCCAGGGAAAGCGCCATCAGATAGATCATGACGGCGAGCCATCCCCCTTGCGCAAAGCCGGGTAGGGGAAGGTGCCGGCCGGCCTCGTCCAGCACCATGAAAACGGCGTCCCTCACGTACCAGAGCTCAAATCTCTCGCCCAATGAGACGATTCCGAGCGGGAGCCACGGCAGCGTCCAACCGAGGTAGATCATCAACTCAGCCCCGGCGGCCTTCCGGGTGGGGAAAAGAATCCGCGTGTCCGGCCCTGAGCGCATGCACCGGACAATAGCCGGGCACGCTTTATGGTGGCTTTCCCTCCGCTGTACGTGCCGCCGGTGCCCTGCGTCCGCTCGTGTCGGCCGGCGCTCCCTGGGCGGATCCGATCGAAGCCGCTGCGGGCGGCCGCCGCGGCAGTTCGTCATCGCAGGCTCCGACCAGCCCCCACCACGCGGTCCAGTGCATCGGCTATCGAAGACGGGCGTGGCGTTCCGTGCGCGCTCGACAGTTGCAGGGCGGGTGCCTAGACTCCCGAAGATCGCGACCTCCGGAGGTGCAGGTGGACGAGCCGGTGACGGCGGAGGTGGGGGAGGACGGGCTGCTGGCGGCGGTCCGCATCGACCCGCGGGCCATGCGGCTCTATTCGGCGGAGCTGGCCGGGCACGTCGTCGAGGCCGTACGCGCCGCGCAGCGTGAGCACGAGCAGCCGCCCCGTGACTCCCCCGGCCTCGACGTGGTGCTCCAGCGGCTGGACGAGCTGGAGGCCCAGGCGGACAAGGATTTCGATTACGTGAACAGCAGGCTTGACGACTCTCTCAGGAGATACACGGAATGACCGAGATCACCATCGACGCCGGCGGGCGCGACTCCGCGGGCCGGGCGTTCGGCGCGCTGGCCGACGAGTACTCCGGGCATGGCGGCGGGTGGTGCCGGGGGGAGAGTCCGCTGCCGTACGAGGAGTTCGCGGCCGGCTACCACGAGGTCACCGCCGGCCTTCGCGCCGCTTGCGAAGGGTTGTCCAGCTCGCTCGACCAGGCCGGAACGGGACAGGTCGCCATGGCCGCCATCAACAGGGGCACAGAACTCGCCAACTCGCGGGGGTGGCAAGTGTGACGGAACAGGCATGGGCGGGCGGGCTGGCGCTGCTCGGCGTCCCGCCGCTGCCCGACCTGGACGTCGTCGACAGGCACATCGCCGATCTGGACGCGGCGGCCGCCCACCACCGGAAGCTCGCCGCGGAGAGCAGGCGCGCCCACCGGCTGGCCGGGGCGAACAGCGGACCGGCCGCCGACGCGGTGGACGACCACGTGACCGGCCGCGACGGCATCGCCCTAACCGCGGGAGACCTCGCCGACCGCCTCTCCAGCGTGGCCGGCACGTTGCGAGTCACCAGGGAAACGCTGGTCTGGGTCGGCGGCCTGCTGGCCGGGCTGGCCGCCCTCGCCGTGGCGGCCGTCGCGTACGCGCCCCACCTGCTGCCCCGGCTGAGATCCATCGCCGCCAGGCTCTCTGCCAGGCTCCGCGAGATCACCGCCCGCCTCGGGGCGCTGATGCGCGGCATGTCCACGACCCTGACCAACCGCAGGGTCGACAAGGTCGCCGGGCGTTTCCACGACGCGTGGCGCGCTCCGCGCAAGCTGCCCGACGGCACGTACGAGCCGAGGGTGAAGACCACCACCGACCCGGCCTGGATCAAGAAGCACGACACCGACCAGGTCGACATCGCCAACACGCGCTATCGCGACCTGCCGGCCGACTGGAAGCGCGAGAACCAGGAATCGGCGCGCATCGGGGTGCAGCTCGTCGACGAGGCGCGGGCGAGCGGCGTGGACGTCAGGAGCGAGCGGTTCATGGAGGAGGCGAGCTCGGTGGTGCACGACAAGTGGCTCGTCCGCAACCGGGACTGGGCCACCGAAGAGCAGCGCCGCCCCTACGAACTGCTCTCCCATGCCGAGAAGGAGAAGGACCGCGACGTCGTTCGCATGGTCCTCGGAATCTAGCCAGGTGAGCTGCGGGCCATCGCACTCCTGTATTCCGCATGTTGGTCTTTCTCTGGTCGAGCTCTCCTTCATGTGGACGAAGAAGCTGCCCGTCGGCACCGGCGACGCCACCGATCGACCAGCCGGCACCACTACCCTGGGGCCGCCTGACCTTCCGTTCCGTCCTTGATGTCGTCCTTGTCGCCTGCCGGGGAGCGCGCCCAGACAAACTCGCCATACGTCGTGGGGATCACCCTTTTCCTCCTCGGGCTGATGTTCTCCATCGCGCTGCACGAGCTCGGCCACCTGGTGCCCGCCAAGATCTTCGGTGTGCGGGTGACCCAGTACATGGTCGGCTTCGGGTCGACGGCCTGGTCGCGGCGGAAGGGCGAGACCGAGTACGGCATCAAGTGGATCCCGCTCGGCGGCTACATCCGCATGATGGGCATGTTGCCCCCTCGCCCCGGTGAAGACCCCGGCAAGGCCAGGAGCACCGCGAGTGCGAGCACCGGCCCGGCGCCCGGCGCTGCCGGATCACCGCTCGGCGGCCGGGCAGGGCAGCGCGAGGAGTTCGTCGTCGCTGCGGTACGCGGGGTTCAGGGAGTCGGCATGTCGCGTCGTCCGAATCCGGCCAGGCCGATCGCGACAAGGGCCGCCGCGGCGGCGGTCATGATGAGGAGCGGCGTGATCGCCATGTCCCCGCCGAGCAGCTTCGGCACGTGCTCGAAGACCGACAGGTCGACAACCCACTGGTCGAGCTGGAGTTCCCCGCCGACCCAGCCGAACAACATGCTCACCACGGCCGCGGCGAACGCACCGGCGACCAGCCGGGGCAGCAGCCCGAACAGGGCGAAGGCGATCCCGGTGAACAGCCACACCGCGGGTAGCTGCACGAGCGCGGCGGACAGCAGCCGGGGCAGTTCGCGGGCGACCGCGCCGGTGTTGAGGCCGTGCGCCAGACCGGCGGCGGCTCCGAAGGCCACCACCCCGAGTGCCGGGCCGAGCAGCGTGAACACGAAGTGGCTGCCCGCCCAGCGCAGCCGGTTCACCGGGGTGGCCAGCAGGGCTTCGGCCCGGCCGTCGCGCTCCTCGTTCCTGAGCAGCAGGGTGGCCTGGATCGCGAAGCAGGCACAGATGAGGCCGAGCATGACCATCATGGGAGTGAGGAACTGGTCGACGAGCGTCCCCGGCCCGCCGAGCCGGGCGAGTGCCTGGCGCGCCGCGGCTCCGCTGTTGTCCATCAGCGTGCCAAGGCTCGCCGCCATCGCGCCGACCACGAGCCCCACCAGGGCGAGCCCCACGACTCTGCTGATCATCGGGCCGCGGTGCAGCCGCCAGGCCAGCGCCAGCGGGCTGCTCAGCCGAGGCCCGGCGCCGGCCGGGCCCAGGCGGGCCTGGAACATGCCGCTGCCGAGGTCGCGGCGCGCCGACAGCGCCACCGCCAGCGCGCTGAGCGCGGCGACGACGGCGGCCGCGAGCGCGAGAACCCACCAGCGTTCGCCGCTGTAGGGCCGTAGCGCCTCGGCCCAGCCGAGCGGCGTCAGCCAGGACGCCCAAGCGGGCCCGTCGCCGACCTGCGCGGCGATGTCGCCTGCGCCGCGCAGGATGATCGCGATGCCGAGCACGGTGACCCCGATCGCGCGTGCGCCGCCCGCACCGGTCGTGAGCTGCGCGGTCACGGAGCCGATCGCCGCGAACACCCATCCAGTGGCCGTGAACCCGAGCCCGAGCGCCAGCGAACCCGCGGCCGGCAGGCCCTGGCCGATCAGCGCCAGCGCCGACGCCAGGCCCAGGACGAGGCAGGCCCCGCAGGTGACGATCAGGGCGGCGGCCAGGTCGGCGTGGCGCGACACCGCGGTGGCTCCGACCAACTCGCGCCGCCCTGCCTCCTCCTCCGTACGCGTGTGCCGGATGACCGTGAGCAGCGCGAGCAGCCCGACCATGAATGTGAGGAACCCCGACCGCCAGGCGACGAGCTCTCCGAGGCTGGAGCCGTTCAGCAGGCCGTAGGCGACGGTGAAGGCCCTGGTGTGGACGCTGGTCTCGTAGTAGTGCTGACGGGCCTCGTCAGTCGGGTACGCGCCGGTGAACGCGCTGACGAACACCACCGGGACCACGCAGAGGAAGGCGACCCACAGCGGCAGCAGCACACGATCGCGCCGCAGGACCAGGCGGATGAGCTTGCCGGTGCCGGTGAACGCGTTCATCGTGCCGCCTCCGCGTGCCTGCCCCCGGCGCTCGCGGACGCGCGGTCGTAATGCCGCAGGAACAGCTCCTCCAGCGTCGGAGGCCGGCTCACCAGGCTCCGCACACCCGCCGCGGTGAGCTGGCGCAACGCCGCGTCCAGCGCGGCGGCGTCGACGCTGAACCGGACCCGGCCGCCCTCGCCGCGCAGACCGTGCACGCCCGGCAGGCCGGCCAGGCCGTCCGCCGGCCCGGCCAGCTCGGCGTCGATGGAGGTGCGGGTGAGGTGGCGCAGTTGGGCCATGGTGCCGGACTCCACGGTACGGCCGTCGCGGATGATCGTGACCCGGTCGCAGAGCGCCTCGACCTCGGAGAGGATGTGGCTGGACAGCAGCACCGTACGGCCGCCCGCGCGCTGCACCTCCTGGACCGTCTGGCGGAAGACCTCCTCCATCAACGGATCCAGGCCGGAGGTGGGCTCGTCGAGGATGAGCAGTTCGGCGTCGGAGGCCAGCGCGGCGACCAGGGCCACCTTCTGCCGGTTGCCTTTGGAGTAGGTGCGGCCCTTCCTGCGCGGATCGAGGTCGAAGCGCTCGATCAGCTCGTCCCGCCGTCGCCGGTTCAGGCCGCCGCGTAGCCGGCCGAGCAGGTCGATGGCCTCGCCCCCGGACAGGTTGGGCCACAGGGTGACGTCGCCCGGCACGTAGGCCAGGCGACGGTGCAGTTCGCCGGTCTGTGTCCAGGGGTCGCCGCCGAGCAGCCGGGCGGTGCCCGCGTCAGGGCGCATCAGGCCCAGCAGGATCCGGATCGTGGTGCTCTTGCCGGCGCCGTTGGGCCCGAGGAATCCGTGCACCTCGCCGACTCGTACGACGAGGTCGAGGCCGTTCAGCGCCTGGGTCGGGCCGAACGACTTGACCAGTCCCGCCATGGTGATGGCATCGGTCTCCGTCATCATCGGTGTCCTTCGTTGGGAATGAACTTGCCGCCCTCACCGAGGAGGGAGGCGTCAGGGGAAGGGCTAAAGGTCATCTCCGCGCCGGGTCTCCCGGACGGTCTCGGCGGCCTTGAGCATCGTGTCGTCCGCGTACATGCCGTGGGTGTAGAGCTCCAACATGGGCAGCCCGATGCGCTGCAGCACGTCGGGCCCCATCCGCTCGTAGCCGAGCGCCCGCGTCAGGGGTGGCGCCATGGTCAGTGTGGCGAGGCTGAGCAGCACGCTGACCACGGCCATCGCCCGCACGTCGGAGGAAGGGCGCATCGATCCGTTGGCCATCCCGGCTCGGAAGAGCTGCTCGGTCTCCTCGACCAGCGTGTTGACGAATGTGGTGGCCGCGGGCGTGTCCTCCTCGATCGCGCGCACCATGTACTGCACGTGCAGGCGGTATTCCTCCGAGTCCGACAGGTATTCGCGAGTCAGTAGGTGCACGCCGGCCAGGTCGGCGACAGTTCGGGTCCTCCGCACGAGTATCTGCAGGACGTGGTCGTCACAGACGGCGCGCAGATCGTCCTTGCTGCCGAAGTGGCGGATGACCAGGGCGGCGCTCACCCCTGCGGTGGCCGCGACGGCGCGCAGGTTGGTCTTCTGGAAGCCGTCGCGGGCGAAGTGGGTGATGGCGGCGTTGCGGATCCTGGCCTGAGCCGTCAGATCCGCCGAAGGGGCTGAACACACGTTCACCATAGTAAACGTGTGTTCATCCCGATGGCAAGGGACCGGCGACGGCCCTGGTCCGGCAGCGAATGCCCGCATGATTACCGGCTACTGGCCTCGCCTGTTCCCCGCTCGATGGATCAGGATCTACACGTTGCGGCCTGCGCCGAGAACCCCGCCGGTCGGACTCCGGCAATCCGGCGGGCGATGAGTTTCGCCGAGGTTCCCCGTCTGTATCCACACACACACCCGATCAACCGCACTCCGGGAGAGCAGCATGACCGCCACCTACACCTTCGACGTCTTCTGCAGCCTCGACGGCTACGGCTCCTACAACAGCAGCGGCGACTGGGGCGGTTACTGGGGCAAGCAAGGCCCCGAGTTCCTCGACCGCCGGCTCGCCCTGTACAGCGAGGAGCAGCGGATGGTCCTCGGGGCCCACACCTTTCGGCAATTCGTGCAGGTGCTGGGCCCGATCACCGACGAGTCCCGGGTGAGCGATCCGGTGAACACCCGGATGAGGAACCTGCCGACAACGGTGGTGTCGACGACACTCGAAGGACCACTCGACTGGCCGGACGCGACCCTCGTGAGCGGTGACGCCGTCGACGTCGTCGCCCGGCTCAAGGAGGAGTCCGAGGTGCCGTTGCGCTCGCACGGCAGCCTGTCGATGAACCGGGCGCTGATGGCCGCCGGCCTGGTCGACCGCGTCCAGGTGACGGTCTTCCCGGTGATCACCGGTCGGACCGGGGCGGACCCCGTCTTCCAGGGTGCGGCCGACTTCGACCTCGAGCTGATCGGGAGCCGGACGCTCGACGGCCGCATCCAGGAGCTCGTCTACCGGCCCAGCCTGCATGCCTGAGCCCGCCCGATGGACGGGCGGCACGCCGGCGTGGGCGCCGGCCGGCGTTTCCGAGGTGCGGGGCAGGCTCGCCGCCGGTCGGCGAACCTGCCCCCCTGTCAGTTGCGAGCGGGGTCGGCGGGCTCGGACACGGACGGCTCGGCGGCCTGGCGGGTGTCGCGCCTGGACTTGAGCAGGCTGGCCACCGTCGTGACGGTGAGCACGGTGACGATGACGGCCAACGAGGTCCAATTGTTGATCTCAGGGGCCCAGGTGACGTGCTCGCCGCCGTTGACGAACGGCAGCTCGTTCTCGTGCAGGGCGTGCAGGACGAGTTTCACGCCGATGAAGCCCAGGATGACCGCCAGCCCGTAGGTGAGGTAGACGAGTTTCTCCACCAGTCCGCCGAGCAGGAAGTACAGCTGTCTCAGCCCCATCAGCGCGAACGCGTTGGCCGCGAAGACCAGGTAGGCGTCCTGGGTTATGCCGAAGATCGCGGGGATGGAGTCGACCGCGAACACCAGGTCCGCACCACCGATGGCGATGATGACGATGAACATCGGGGTCAGCAGGCGGCGGCCGTCCTGCCGGACGGTCAGCCGCGAGCCGTGGTAGGCGTCGGTGACCGGGAACAGCCGGCGCACCAGCCGTACGACGCCGCCGTTGGGGTCGTACTCGTCGTCGTCGTTGTTGTTGAAGGCGAATTTCCACGCGGTGTAGATGAGGATGCCGCCGAAGATCCAGAACACCCAGCTGAAACGCTGTACGGCCTGCGCGCCCACGCCGATGAAGATTCCGCGCATGACCAGCGCCATCACGATCCCGATGAGCAGCACGCGGTGCTGGTAGATCGCGGGCACGGCGAAGTTCGCCATGATGAGCATGAAGATGAACAGGTTGTCGACGCTGAGCGTGTACTCGGTGATGTAGCCGGTGATGTAGGAGGCCGCTTGTTCATCGCCACCGAAGATCCACACTGCTGCGCCGAAAGCGACGGCACAGCCGATGTAGAAGGCGATCCACCGCGCCGACTCGGCGATCGTGACCTTGTGGGGTCTCCTGTTGACGATGATCAGGTCGAGGAGGATGAGTCCGAGCAGGGCGGCGATGGTGGCCGCCCACAGCCAGGCGGGCACGGGCATGGGTGGGGGCATGAGAGCTCCTCCGACTTGGCGTTGGCACGTCCGTCGGAGGTCTTCTCCGCCCGCGGCGTCGCGGACCGACCGCGCCGGGTCCCTGGGAGGGTCCGTGATGACGACGTGGCCGCGAAGGAGTACTCCCCTCCACTTCGCCTGCGATCATACATACCGGATGCAGTAGGCCAACATCCCCCCGCACGTTTCAGCGCAGGCGGTGGTCCCCCGACCCCCGGTGAGTGAGCCGACAGGTGCCGGACGCGGCCGTACGCCACCTGGCGCGGGTCATGCGTGTTCCGGGCTCGCCGGGAGGGCGATCCAGCCGGTACGTGCCTGCCAGTTCCGCCCGGATCGGAGGTGGGCCACGTACGCCCTGCGCAGGGAAGTGTCTTGCGGTAGCTCCGCGAGTTGGCTCCCGGTGACCGGCCCCGTCCGGCTCGGCCGGCCGAAGACGTATTCCAGCATGGAACCGTCCGCGAGATCCTCATCGCCGGGCGTCAGCGGCCGTAGGTCGAAGCGGCGGAGAAATCGCACGATGTTCGACCGTTCCGCGAGATATCCGGTGAGCTGCGGGTCGAGTAACCAGGAGTGACAGACGACGTGCGAGACCGGCTCGTCGGGGAAATGGCGGCCGAAGAACTTCTGGGCCTGGGCGAGCGATGCGTCGCAGGAAGCCGGGGACAGCGGCGCACCGGGCGGGATGTGCAGGTTCAGCAGGAATCCTGTCGTGCCGTCGGGGCGTTCGCCCCGGCCCCGGTCGTACTCCAACCGGCCGAGCCGGTACTCGGCCCCGCGGAACTTCAGCGGCGGACACCACTGCTCGAATCCTCCGACTCCACTGACCCCGTGCACGGAGCGGTGTTCGGCCATCATGGGCCCGAGGGCCGACAACGTCTCCCATGACGTCCGGCGGTCGATGCCGCGCCCGGCGTGGTAGCGCAGCGTCTCCGGCAGGACGGCGAGATAGAGCCAGACGTAGAGATGGAGCGCCACCGGGCCGGCACCGGCCGGAAACGCCGGGAAGCCGCGATAGCCGCCGGCCGGAAGCCCTGAACCCATGTGCGACGTCACGTCCTGGTGGCACCGTTCCAGGTGCCGCCACAGCTCCGGGTGGTTCTCGGGGTCGGGCCGCGCCGCCAGCGCTCCGTCCCGATCGGCAGGCAATGCACCCATCCGCTCCAGCAACCGCGCCGCTTCCGCGTTCGAGGGAAGTACGAGCATGTGATCCAACCTACGACGGATCGTCCGTCCGCGCCGCGGCAAGAAGTGCGTAAGGTCAGGCAGGCTGTCCCCCGCCGCGGGGAGCCCTCCCGGGGGTGCGTCTACCATCGCCGTGTGGACGAGCAGAGCAGGGCCGGCGAGGAGCTTCTGACGGCGCGGCTGTCGCTGCGGTGTCCCGCGCCGGAGGACATCGACGCGATCTTCAGCATCCACAACGACCCTGCCACCTGCCTGCACAACCCCTCCGACGCCCTGTCCCGGCGTGAGGAGGCCCGGCAGCTCTTCCAGCGCTGGAACGACCACTGGCAGCGCTGGGGTTTCGGGTACTGGGTGGTGCGGCGCCGCGGCTCGGACCGGCAGCTGGGTTTCTGCGGCACCAAGGCCATGGACCTGAACGGCATGAGGGTGCTCAACCTCTTCTACCGGTTCGAGGCCTCATCGTGGGGTCAAGGGCTGGCGGGTGAGGCCGCCGGGGCAGTGGTCGGATGGGTGTCCGTACGCGTGCCCGATCTGCCGCTCATCGCCCGCGTCCGGCCCGCCAACATCGCCTCCCAACGGGTGGCCGTACGCGCCGGCCTGGCGCGAGCCGAACACCTCGACACCGCCGGCGAGGACGGCTTGGACTGGATCTTCGCCACGAACCTGCCTCATCACCGGCCCTGACGACAGCCCGGGGGTCAACCGGGGGTCGGTCGCCTGCGCATGACGAACCCGGCGTGGTGGAGCACTCCGTCGATCAGCTCTCCGAAGGCCCAGAAGCCGGTGTCGTCGAGGTAGGTGATGCGGTCGTCGTGGACCCAGTATCTGCCTGTGTAGGCATCGGTCCGGCCGTGGCGTGTCTCGGTGTACCTGCCTTCGGGAAGCAGGTGCTGTGTCAGCTCCCGCGACTCGTCCACCCAGGCTCCGTGCCATCTCCGGAGCCCCCGGGCGGGGGTTCCGGCGGGGCGGGTGGGTTCGCCCTGCCACGCCTCGACATGTCCTTACACGACGACGGCGAGCAGGTCGTACGGCTGGGGGACCAGCATCTGCCTGATCCGGGACTCGCTCACGCGCTCCCGTGTGACGGCGAAGGTCGCCGGGTTGCCCGGGGTCAGGTCGTAGACGCCGCGCCGCTCCTCGGGGCGGGCGCGCAACGCGGTGTCCACCACCAGCGGCTGTGCTCCTCGTGAGGCCGTTCCGGCTGCGGGGGCGCCGGGCGGATGCGGGCGTACAGAAAGGATCGCGAGGCCGACGGCCAACGCGGCCGCCGCCGCGATCCACCAGCGGCGGCCGTCCTTCAGCGCTGAGGTGACCACGGTGGGCGCGTCGCTCATGAGCCCCACCCTCGACGAGGGCGTGGTGGGGGAGAAGGCCGCGGTTCTCCTGGGAGCGCCACACCCATGCTCGCGCCGATCGGATGGCCGCCGGGGTGGCGGCCGTTCTCCGCTCGCCCGCGCGTGAACCTGAGCGGCTTCCCGCCCGACTGTGCAGGGTGAGGGAAAGGGACGAGATGAGCGATGAGCTGCTGGTGGTCCGCGCTCAGCTGGGCGAGTGGGCCGCCTGGGCCGAACTGGTGGCCCGATGGCGGGTGCCGGTGTGGACCTACGTGCGGCGGATGCTCGATGCGGAGCGGGCCGACGATGTCACCCAGGAGATCTGGCTGGCCGTGGTCCGTGGCCTGCCGGGGCTGCGGGAGCCCGGCCGGTTCGCACCCTGGCTGTTCACGATCGCCCGCCGCTCGGTGACCGACCGCCTGCGCGGTGAGTACGCCAGGGAGAAGGAGAGCCTCACGACCGACGAGGCCTTGGTCGAGGACCCCGTCCAGGCCATGGCGGACCGCGCCGAGCTCATCGCCGCATTGGCCGGGCTGCCGGTCCTGGAGCGGGAGATCCTCGTCCTGTTCTACCTGGAGGACCTGTCGGTGGAGGAGTGCGCGCAGATCTGCCACGTCCCGCCCGGCACGGTCAAGTCCAGGCTCAATCGGGCTCGCCGGATGCTGCGGGAGCACCTGGAGGAAAGGGGATACCGGCCATGACCGAAGAGGGGCCGCGTCTGTCGGCCAGGGACATGATCGAGCGGCTCGAGCCGTCGCTGTCACCGTGGCGGCGCGTGCGCGCCGTGGCGGCGCTGCTGGCCGGGCTCGCCGGTGTGGTGTTCGTGACCGCGCTGTGGTGGAGCGAGCCGGGGCCGCTGCCCGGCCGTACGCATCTGGCGTTCGCGCTGCTCACCGTGTTCTGCCTGGCTTGGGCGGGCTACGGTACGTGGCTGCTGACGCGCAGGGTGCCGCTGTTCGCCACCGACCGGGTGATCGCCGGCTGGATCGCCCTGAGCGTGTCGCTGGTCACGACCGCGGGTTTGGCGGGCATCGCCGTGCAGCGCGATGCCGGCCTGGGCACCGCGCTGGGGGTGGGGGGCGGGTTCGTCGCGGCGGCGCTGGTGCTGGTCGTACGGGCGCACGCGCGCCGGGCCGAACTGCTGCGCCGCAGGCGCGAGCTGACCGGCGGGGAACAGGCGTGAACGGCTGCCGGCGTCGACGGGTCAGACCGCGTCGCAGTACGGGTTGCTCAGCGGCACGTTGCCGAACGAGTACATGTCAGCCAGGGCGAAGATGCCCTTCGCCGGCTGCCATCGCACGACCAGGCATCCCCCGCGCTTGGTCGCGGCCGCGAGGTTGCGGCCCACGGCGCCGCCGAAGCGGTCCAGGGCCCGCTTGCACAGGCTCGAGCCGTCGAATCCGCCGGTCTTCGCGGCGTCGCACAGCGCGTTCAGGTCCTTGACCTTCGCGTCGCCCTGGCTCAGGTACGCCTGATGAGCTGCCACCGTGCGTGCCCGGCTCAGATAGGCCGAGCACGCCACGATGCCGCAGTTGATCCGGATGGCCTGCCGGGTGGTGACGGAGTTCGGCCGGCCGGCGCCGGCCGTGAGGCCGGCGCTCGTCGTGGTGTCCGGCGCTGCTTGGGCCGTACCGCTCAGGAAACCGGCGGCCAGGACCGCACCCGTCCCGAGGAGGGCCATCTTGCTGATCTTCGAGGTGACCGTGCTGTTGCTCATGATGGTGACGGCGGGCCTGCTTGTCTGACGTGCGTAGCCCGGCCCGGTTGTCCGCCCGTGGGCATCCGCGTTCACCCCCCACCTTCGGCTCATCCGCCGCGAGAGTCTGTGGCGAAATACGCGTTGAGCCGTCCTTTACGGACTACGACCCCGGCGGGCCGTCGTAGCCGACATCGATGCCGCCGGCCAGCCAGCCGCCATCGATGGTGAGCACGCTGCCGGTGATGAACGACGCGTTCTCGCCGGCCAGGAACGCGACCAGGTTGGCGACCTCCTCGCTGCGCCCCGGCCGGCCCAGCGGAAAGCGGCTGGCGACGTCGAACTCCTCACCCATCTTCCTGGTGAGATCGTTGCTGGCGATGTAGCCCGGGCAGACGGCGTTGACCCGGATCCCGACCGGCCCCAGCTCCAGGGCGGCCGACTTGACCAGGCCGAGCACGCCGTGCTTGGACGCCGCGTACGCAGCCGACATCCGAACACCGGTGAGCCCGGCAGCCGACGAGGTGACCACGACCGACCCCCCGCCCACCTCGCGCATCGACCGGCCCGCCGCCTGCAGACCCAGCAGCACACCCCGCAGGTTCACCGCCATCGTGCGGTCCCACTCCTCCAGCGGGTAATCCAGAAGACCGCCCCAATGCCCCGTGGCGGCGTTGAGATGCGCGATGTGCACGGCCCCGTAACGGGCAACCGTCTCGCGGACCATCGCGTCGTTGTCCTCCGCCGACGCCACGTCGACCCGCAACCCGAACGCCTCACCGCCGGCCGCCACGATCTCGCAGGCCGTCCGCTCGACCTTCTCGAGAGTACGCCCGGCGCAGCACACCCGCGCCCCCAGCGCCGCCAACGTCACCGCGGTCGCCGCCCCGATGCCGGACCCGGCCCCGGTCACGACCGCAACCTTCCCGGCCAGCGAAAACCTGCCCTGCTCCGTCATGGTCATCGGTTGCTTCCTTTCGAACACGAGACGTCAACGACTCGCCCCTGGTGACGGAGCACGTCAGCCCGTCGTCCAGGGCCGGAGTTTGTCGGGATTCAGTACCGACCAGATGCGCTTGATCCGTTCGCCCACGACGTCGAACGCCAGCACCACCACGGTGACGCCGTCCTGCTGGGCCACCAGACCGGGCTGACCGTTGACCGTACGCTCCAGGATCGTCAGGCCGGGCTCCAGGCCGGCGACGGTGACGAAGGCGCGCGCGATCCGCTCGCCGCCTTCCAACGGGCGGAGCATGGCGCTGACCAGGCCGCCGCCGTCGGCGGTCCCCGTGGCGTCAGGGTCGAGCAGGCCGATGAGAGCGTCGATGTCCTTGGCTTGCCACGCCCTCTTGAAGTCCCTGACGATCCCGGCCTGCCGGGCCGCCGGAGCAGCGGGCGGCTGAGAGGCGCGAATGCGGCGGCGGGCCAGCCAGGCCAGCTGGCGGCAGGCCGCCGGCGTACGGCCGACGATCTCGGCCACCTCGGCGAAGGAGTAGCGGAAGACGTCGTGCAGGATGAACGCGACCCGCTCGGCCGGGGCCATCGCATCGAGCACGACGAGGAAGGCCATGTTGACCGACTCGTCGAGGGTGACCCGGTCGGCCGGGTCGGCCGTCATGCCGCCCGGCCGCCCGTCGCCCCACTCCCTGCGATCGGGCAACGGCTCCGGGATCCACTCGCCCACATAGCGCTCGCGCCGGGCCCGCGCCGAGCCGAGCAGGTCGAGGCAGATGCGGCTGGCGACCGTGGTGAACCAGGCGCCAGGCGATTCGATGGCCTCCCGCTGCCGCCGGGACATCGCGTACCAGCGGGCGTAGGTCTCCTGGACGACATCCTCAGCGTCGGCCAGCGAGCCGAGCATCCGGTAGGCCAGATTGATCAGCTGACGCCGCTCGCTCACGATCGCGCTCAGCCCCGGATCGAACCGGCCGTCATCTGGATCGGACGGGGTGCTCATGACGTCGCCGACTCCCTTGCTCGCAACCGCCCTCGCCGGGACAGCGCCCCTATCCGTGCTGGCCGGGCTGGTAGGCGCCGGCGGGCTGCTGGGTGATGATGTTCAGCCGGTTGACGGTGTTCATGATGGCGACGAGGGACACCAGGGCGGCGAGCTGGTCCTCGTCGTAGTGCTTGGCGGCGTTCGCCCAGGCCTCGTCGGTGACGCCGCCGGCCGCGTCGGCGACGCGGGTGCCCTGCTCGGCCAGCTCCAGCGCGGCCCGCTCGGCGTCGGTGAAGACCGTCGCCTCCCGCCACGCCGCGACCAGGTTGAGACGCACCGAGGTCTCCCCGCGGTGCGCGGCCTCCTTGGTGTGCATGTCGACGCAGACGCTGCAGCCGTTGATCTGGCTGACACGCAGCGCCACCAGCTCCTGCGTCGCGGCGGGCAGAGCCGAATCGTTCACGACCTTGCCCGCGGACAGGATGTGCTTCAGGAGCTTCGCCGCGATGGGGCTGCCGACGAAGTCGAGACGGGAGTTCATGCTGTTCTCCTTGCCGTGTTGGCTGTTACACCCCCACCGACGAAGCAGTCCGGCGAGATGTCACGGCCGACCGGATGTGACCTGCGTCTCCCACCCATGCCGCTG
The DNA here is from genome assembly GCF_004348685.1 of Nonomuraea deserti. GTDB lineage: Bacteria > Actinomycetota > Actinomycetes > Streptosporangiales > Streptosporangiaceae > Nonomuraea > Nonomuraea deserti. Next base: position 90,190 of record NZ_SMKO01000012.1, read on the forward strand.
CGGGCCCGGCCCTGTCACCGTCGATGCGGCCGCTCGCGGCCGCATCGCGATCCGGAGAGGTCAGCCGGCGTCGCACGCCGTGGTGGCGGCATCGCCGGCGACGGGGTGCGGGCAGCAGGCGTCCCCGCGCCAGGCTTCGCGGCCTTCCTTGACCGCGACGGCGGCGATCGCCAGCGCGGCGAGCGGGTCGGCCCAGGACCAGCCGAGCAGGCTGTTGAGCGCCAGGCCCGCCAGCAACACCGCCGACAGGTAGGTGCACAGCAGGGTCTGCCTGGAGTCGGCCACCGCGGAGGCGGACCCGAGTTCGCGGCCGGCGTGGCGCTGCGCGTACGACAGGAACGGCATGATCACGAGCGAGAGGGCGGCCAGGATCAGGCCGGGGGTGGAGTGCCCGGCCTCGCCGACGCCCAGCAGCGCCCGGACGGCGTCGAAGGTGACGTAGGCGGCCAGGGCGAAGAACGAGAGCGCGATGACGCGCAGCGCTGTCTTCTCCCGTGCCTCGTGGTCGGTGGCGGAGAACTGCCAGGCGACCGCGGCGGCCGAGGCGACTTCGACGACGGAGTCGAGGCCGAACCCGATCAGCGCGGCCGAGGAGGCGATGCTGCCGGCGGTGATGGCCACGGCGGCTTCGATCACGTTGTAGGTGATGGTGGCTGCGACCAGCAGCCGGATGCGGCGCCGCAGTGACGCCCGCCGGTCAGGGGTGGGCAGGTTGAGCGCCGTCATGCCATGACGTCCCCTGCATCGAGCGCGGCGCCGGGAGCGGGGCAGAGCGTCACCGCGTGGCCGGTGGCTGCCAGCAACTGCTCGGCCGAGGCCAGCAGGTCCATCAGCTCGGGCCGGGTCAGGGAGTAGAACGACTGCCGCCCTTCGGGGCGGTAGTCGATCAGGCCGCAGTCACGCAGGCAGGCCAGGTGCTTGGACACCGTGGACTGCGCCAGCCCGAGCTCGGCGGTCAGGTCGACCACGCGGGCCTCGCCGCGGGCGAGTCGGGCCACGATGCGCAGCCGGGTTTCGTCGGCCAGGGAGTGGAACAGCGCGGCCGCCGGGGGGACGCCGGCGGCGATGTCGGCGCTGACGCACAGGTCGGATATCCGATTGATCGCCATATGGCGATGATATCCCGGAACCGTCGAAGCCGTAACATCCAGAATGTTCCAGGACGCGTACAGCTCGCTCGACCCGCACATGCGAGTGGAGACCCCGGCCCCCGCGCTCGACGCGCTCGACGCGCTCAGCGTGGCAGGTGGAACGGACGGCGCCGTCGCGGCGGTTCAGTCGGCGGATCGCCGCAGGGCGGAGTGGAAGCGCGTGGCCAGATGGATGACGGCCGTTTCGCGGCGGCGTTATCCAGGGGCTGCTGGTTGACCTCGTTGCATCGGTATTCGAGTTCGACGAAGCGGTTGCCGATCAGGGTGTAGACCGAGGCTTGTCGCCCTGGCGTTCGTACCAGGCGACCCTGGAGTCGAACCTCTTCCTCGCCTCCGCCTGGCCGTCGGGGAACTCCTCGACGGAGAGGGTGAGCGGACCGTCGCTGCTGGGGTCGAGGTGCCAGAGGCACTCCGCGTCCTGCCGGAAGCGGTTCCCCTACCGAGAACGCTCGGCTCATCGATGTGGCGCCGCAGGAGGGCGGCGATCTCGGAGGCCGGGAGGATCCCGCAGCCGGCGGTGCGCGTCACGGCCGCGGAGTCCTCGGCCATCTCCGCGGCGATCAGAGTGGCCACCTGGTTCGCGCCGTTCAGCACGTCGTCTTCGAGACAAGTGATCACGCTTGGGCCGCACATCAGACGCCAAACCGATATGGGAACGGTCCAAGAAGACCTACTGCCATCAATACGATCGATCCAGATCATGCCTCTCACCCAGGAGTGTCCCTGTGCGTATCGGATCTCTGCTGACTGCCGCCGCCCTGTTAGCCACGTCCGCGGCCGTCGCCTCCCAGCCCGCGTACGCGGCCGGCCCCGCCATCCAGATCACCAAGATCTACTACGACTCGCCGGGTTCGCCGGACTTCGGTGCGAACAGCAGCCTGAACGGCGAGTACGTGCAGATCAAGAACACCACCAGGAAGCCCGTCACCATCACCGGCTGGACCCTCCGGGACCGGACGAAGCGGTCAGACCACGTCTACACCTTCAGCAGGTTCACCCTCAGGGCCGGTAAAACGGTCACCCTGCGGACCGGCAGGGGCAGGAGCACCGCCACCACCCGCTACTGGGGCAGGAGCGGGGGAACCCTGGCCTACATCTGGAACCAGACCAGCGACACCGCCTACCTGCGGAACGCGTCCGGGAAGCTGGTCGACTCGTGTTCGTACAACTCGACACGGCAGGCCTACAGAATCTGCTGATCTGACCCCCTGCCCGGAAGGGCGCAAGGCGCGGCGTGCCGACGGTGCCCCGTTCGGCGTCGGGCATCTCGTCGAGGTCCTCGACGGCCGGTCCGCTGGTGAACGTCGACGCGTCCGTGCGCAGCATCGTCACCTGGCTCGACAGGAACACCTGAGGCTGTGGGCGTGTCCTGTTTGGGAACCGGTGTCCGGTGGTTACCGTGAAGATGCGTTCCGGACCGTGTGCAGTCGGGTCCGCTCCTCCTGCGAATGCTTTGTACGGCGACAGAAGGAGCTGCGTGCATGGACACGGTGACCTCGCAGGCCGGCCAGGTGCGCGAGCTGATCGACCGGCACCTGGCGCGCCTGCTGGACGAGCAGGTGGGGCGGCTCGACTTCCTGGACGGCCCGGACGTCGACCTCGTACGCGAGTTCCTGGTGGCGTTCGTCCTGGAGGGCGGCAAGAGGTTGCGGCCCGCGTTCGTCTACTGGGGGTACCGGGCCGCCGGTGGCGGGCGGCCTGAGGAGGTGCTGCCCGCGGCGTGCGCCATGGAGCTCGTCCACGCCGCGGCGCTGCTGCTCGACGACGTGATGGACGAGGCGGGCACGCGGCGCGGCCGGCCGGCGGCACACGTGGCGCTGGCCGGCCTGCACCGGCGATCGGGACGGCGGGGCGACGCCGGCCGGTTCGGGGAGTCGGCTGCGACCCTGCTGGCGCTGCTGGCCCTGAGCTGGGCCGATGCGGTCCTGCTCGAGACGGGTCCGCGGCTGGAGGCCGCGCTCGACGTCCTCACCCGGCTGCGCGTGGAAGCGATCGGCGGGCAGTACCTCGACCTGGCCCGCACGCCCGGCACCCGGGCCGGCGACGAGGAGGCCCGGCTCATCTCCCTCTACAAGTCGGGCAAGTACACCGTGGAGCGGCCCCTGCACCTCGGGCACGCCGTCGCGGGCGGCTGCCCGCGGACGCTCCGGCTGCTGAGCGCGTACGCGCTGCCGCTGGGGGAGGCGTTCCAGATCAGGGACGACATCAGCGGCGTGTTCGGCGACCCGGCGAAAACCGGCAAGCCCGCCGGGGCCGACCTGCTCCAAGGCAAGGCGACCTACCTGCTCGCCGCCGCCCGCCGGCGGACCGGGAGCCCGATCCTGGACGACGTCACCGATCAGCGCGGCGTGGCGGCGGCGCGCGCCCTGATCGTCGACTGCGGCGCGCTGGACGCGGCGGAGCGACGCATCGCCGCTCTCGCCGGCGAGGCGGTCGCGGCGTTGGACCGGCCGCCCGGCATCCCGCCCGAGGCCAGGCAGGCTCTGGTCGAGCTGGCGACCCTGTGCGCCGCGGGAGCCCCCGAATGAGCCCTCGGACGAGCCCTGTCGTGGTCGTCGGAGCGGGCCTGGGCGGCCTGGCGGCAGCCGTCCACCTGGCCGCGGCCGGCCGGGAGGTCACCGTGGTCGAGGCTCTCGACGAGCCCGGGGGGTGCTGCGGCACCGCCCGCGTCGGGGCGTACCGTTTCGACACCGGCCCGTCCGTGCTGACCATGCCCGGCGTGCTCGCCGAGGTCTTCGGTGCGGCAGGGGAGGAGCTGCGGCGCTGGTTGCCGCTGCGCCGCCTCGAACCGTCGTACCGGCTCGTCTTCGACGACGGGTCGCGACTGGACGTGCTGCCGGAGCGCGAGGCGATGGCCGAGCAGGTGCGGACGGTGTGCGGGCCCGCGGAGGCGGCGCGCTACGAGCGCTACCGGCGGCTGCTCGACGAGCTCTTCCGGATCGAGTGGCCGACGTTCATCGACGCCGACATGACCAGGTTGCGCGGCCTGGCACGGCCGGCCGCGCTGCTCCGGCTGGCCGCCCTGGGCGGCTTCCGCCGGCTGGATCGGCTGGCGGCCCGCCATCTGACGGACCCGCGGCTGATCAAGGCGCACACGTTCCAGGCGCTGTACGTGGGCCTGTCGCCGCGGCACGCGCTGGGCATCTACGCCGTGATCGCGCACATGGACACCGTCGGCGGCGTGTTCTTCCCCGAGCGCGGCGGCATGCATGCGATACCGGCCGCCATGGCGGCCCTGCTGGAGAAGCTGGGCGCGGGCATCCGCTACGGCGTGCGCGCTTCCAAGGTCGAGACGGACGGCGGCGGCGTCACCGGAGTCCTGCTCGCCGACGGCGGACGGCTGCCCGCCACGCAGGTGGTCGTGGCCTGCGACCGGCTGGCGGCCCGGAGGCTGCTGCCCGCCCGGGCGGACGATTGGCGGCTGCGCCGTCCCCGCCACTCCCCTTCCTGCCTGGTGATGCACGCCGGCCTGGACCGCCCGCCGGCCGATCAGGCGCACCACACGCTGCACTTCGGCCGCGCCTGGCGGGAGACGTTCACCGCGTTGGCGGCGGGCCGGCCGCAGCCGGACCCGAGCCTGCTGGTCACCTGTCCCGAGCCGGACGGCGAAGCGGCGCCCGACGGGCACGCCACGCTCAGCGTCCTCGAACCTGCGCCCAACCTGCGGCGTGCCGCCGACTGGGACCGGCTGCGCCCGGAAATGGAGGCGCGGCTGCTCGGCCGCCTGGCCACGCTCGGCTACGGCGACCTCGCGGGCGCGCCCCGGATGGTGGTGGACCCGCCCGCCTGGGCGGCGCGCGGGCACAGCGCGGGCACGCCGTTCGCGCTCGACCACCGCTTCACCCAGACGGCCTGGCTGCGCCCCTCCGCCGTCACCCGGCGGGTGCCCGGGCTGCACTTCGCCGGCATGTACACCGCGCCCGGTGTCGGGGTGCCCCCGGTGCTGATCTCCGGCCGGCTCGCCGCCGAACGCATCCTCAAGGAGGCCCGGTGACGCTCACCGCCAGCTACGAACGGTGCCGGCGGCTCCACGCCCGGTACGGCCGCTCCTACTACCTGGCCACCCGGCTGCTGCCGCAGTGGAAGCGGCGGCACGTGCACGCCCTGTACGGTTTCGCCCGGTACGCCGACGAGATCGTCGACTCGTTCACCATGACCGCCGACCGGTCCCGCGCGCTCGACGCCCTGTCCTCCAGGGTCGAGGCCGGGCTCACCGGAGCCAAGCCGGACGATCCGGTGCTGCCGGCGCTGCTGCACACCGTGAACTCCTTCGGCATCGACCACGGCGACATCGGCGCCTTCCTCGCCTCGATGCGCGCGGACCTGTCGGTGACCCGGTACGCGACCTACGACGACCTGCTCGGCTACATGGCCGGATCGGCCGCCGCCATCGGCACGATGATGCTGCCGGTGCTGGAGCCGGCGCCCGGCTGCGAGGAGGCGGCCCGCGAGCCCGCCCGCCAGCTCGGCCTGGCCTTCCAGCTCACCAACTTCCTGCGTGACGTCGGCGAGGACTTCGCCCGTGGCCGGGTCTACCTGCCGATGGAGGACCTCGACAAGTTCGGCGTCGAGCCGGGCGAGCTGGGCGCCGCCCGCACCGGACGGGCCGTACGGCAGCTGCTGGCCTTCGAGGCCGGGCGCGCCCGCGACCACTACCGCGCCGCCGCCGGCGGCATCGGCCTGCTCGTCGCCTCGTCCCGGCCGTGCGTGCGCGCCGCCGTCGATCTCTACGGCGGCATCCTCGCCGAGATCGAGCGCGGCGGGTTCGAGGTCCTGGCCGGCCGCGTACGGGTGCCGCGCCGGCGTCAGGCGGCCGTGTTCGCCCGCCACCTGCTGGCCTCCGCCGAGGCGGGCAGGACCGAGCGCCGCGTCCGCGTGGAGCTTCCGTGACAGCCGTGCGACCCGTGGTCCTGGACGCGATGGGCGGCGACCACGGACCGGCGGAGACGGTCGCCGGCGCGGTGGCGGCGTGGCGCGCCCACGGGGTGCCGGTCATCCTGGTCGGCGACGAACCGCGCGTGACCGGTGAACTGCGCAGGCACGGCGCCACGGGCGAGATCGCGGTGGCGCACGCCGACGACGCCGTCCCGATGGGCGAGCGCGGGGCGGCCGCCACGGCGCTGGCGACCTCCAGTCTCGCGGTCGGCTGCGAGCTGGTCGGCCGGGGCCGCGGCGGGGCGCTGGTGTCCGCGGGATCCACCGGTGCGGTGGTGTCCTGCGCGGTGCGCGGCATCGGCCGGTCCGGCGTGCTGCGGCCCGCGCTGGCCGTGGCGCTGCCGTCGCTGCGGGGTGGCGCGACCGTGCTGGTGGACGCCGGAGCCACAGCCGATCCGAGCCCGGCCATGATGGCTCAGTTCGCGCTGCTGGGCGCCGGGTACGCGCGAGCCGTGCTCGGCCGCCCCGACCCGGTCGTGGGATTGCTGTCGATCGGGTCGGAGCCGGGCAAGGGCAACCGGCTGACCCGCCAGGCCGGGGAGCTGCTCGCCGCCCTGCCGCTGCGCTTCCACGGCAACGTCGAAGGCCACGACGTGCTGGCCGGCACCGTGGACGTGATCGTCACCGACGGCTTCACCGGCAACGTCGTGCTGAAGAACGTCGAGGGATGCGTACGCGCGGCGCTGGCCATGGTCGCCCACGCCGGCATCGCCTCCTCGCAGCAGCTCGCAGGAGTGGCCCGCCGCTACGACCCGGAGACCCATGGCGGCGCCGCCCTGCTCGGCCTGCGCGGCACCGTCGTCGTCGCGCACGGCTCCTCGCCGGCCGCCACGATCACCCGGGCGTGCGTGGTGGCGTACGCGCTGGCGGGGCGGGAACCGGCGACCGGCATCGCGGCAACGGCGGCGGAGCGGGTGACGTGACCCGCTCAGCGCAGCGGGTCGGCGCCATCCCAGGTTCCCTCGCTGGCGTAGGGGGTGAAGCGGGCGAACAGCTCCTCGGCGTACCAGTTGTGCGCCCGTACGCGCTGGATGACCCGCCGATGTGCCCCGTCCCGGTAGGCGAAGGCGCGCACCGCCTCCTGGTCCCGCCACAACGAGAAGGTAGCCTGCCGGGCCAGCGGCCACTCCCCCATGCCGATCGAGCCCAGGCAGCCGTCCTGCCGCCGCAGCAGGTCGTCGACCGGCGGCACCGACCGGTAGAAGGCGACCAGGCGGCCGGGCCGGATGGACGCCCGGGTGAGCACCGCCACCGGCCCTCTCCCGCCGCCGGGGCGGGCGGCCATGCCGTCGAACGGGTCGCGGCCGGCCCAGGCGCCGCGCGAGGCCAACGGGGCCAGCCGCACGTGCCAGCTCTCGTACGCCTCCGCGCGCCAGCGGGCGGCGATCGGCGAGGCGCGCAGGAACTCCTCCAGGTCGTCCTCGCCGCGCCAGACCGCGAACAGCGCCCACCGACGCAGATCGGCTCCCAGCGACATGGAGCGGCCCCGGCCGGTGCCGAGCAGCCGCCAGAACAGCAGCCCGCCGGCGCCCCGCAGCAGCGGCCGGTCGAAGGCCACGTGCTTCATGGCGCCCGCGCTGTCATACCGGACGAGGTGGAACGAGGCGATGGTCGAGGTGCTCGTGGCGGTCACCGCCGGCTACCTGCTCGGCTCGGTGCCGGTCGCGGTCATGGTGGCGGGCGGGCACGGTGTCGATCCGCGCGACGCCGGCGACCGCAACCCGGGGTACTGGAACGTCAAGGAGCAGCTCGGCCGGCGGGCGGCCGTGCCGGTGTTCGCCGGCGACACCCTGAAGGGCACGCTGGCGGCCCTGGCGGGGCTGCTGGTCAGCGGCGGCCACACCACCGCGCTCGGCGTGGTGACGGGAGCGAGCGTGGCGCCGGTGTACCTGGCGGTGGCGGCGGCCATGGCCGGGCACGCGTGGCCGGTCTTCGCCGCCTTCCGGGGCGGCCGCTCCGTCCTCACCTTCGCCGGCGGCGTCGCGGTCATCTGCCCGCCGGCGTTCGTGCTGGCGGTGGCCGCGCTGCTCGTGACGGCGCTGGCGCTGCGCTCGTTCGCCGCGGGGGCGCGCCTGGCGGTGTTCGGCGTGCCGGTGCTGCAACTGCTGTTCGCGCCCGCGGAGGTGGTGGCGGCCACCGGCGGGCTGATGTGCCTCATCGGGCTGCGCTTCGGCCAGGCCGCGCTGGCCGCCCGCCGCCGCTGACCTCCGGGTACGTCCGGCCCTGCCGCGCTGGCCGCCCGCCGCCGCTGGCCTCCGGGTACGTCCGGCCACGCCACGCCCGGACGGGCCGCAGCGTGGCCTGGGTCAGCCGGAACGCGGACGCCGGATCGAGCAGCGGCGACAGCAGCACGCCCGCGCCCGGTTCGCGGTAGCTGCCCCGCAACGCCTTCGCCAGCAGCAGCCGCATCCCCAGCAGCGCCACGTCCAGCGCGGCCGGACGGCCGGCGGCCAGCCGGAGCACGGGCAGCGCCCCGGTCAGCCAGACGACGGCCAGGTCGGCCGCCTGCCGGACGGGCTCGGTCACGTCCCGCAGCGGCAGCGAACGGCCCCACTCCCGCCACAGCTCGCGGACCGAGTCGTGCATGTCCACCTCCAGCAGGCCGCCCGCGTCCAGGAAGCCCACCTGCCAGCCTCGCCCGGCCAGGCAGCGGGCCAGCGCCACATCGTCGGTCATCCGATCACGTACCCGCGCGAACCCATCGACTTCGGTCATCCGGGCCCGCCGGAAGGCCATGCACTGGCCGTTGGCGACGACGCGGTGCGGCGGCGGCGGGCTCGGCGGGCCGATGGGCCCGAACCGGTAGACCAGCGTGGCCAGCATGGAAGCGTGCAGCGCCTGTTCCAGTACGCCGTCGCAGACGAACCGGGGACCGGCGCTCACCAGGTCGTACCGCTCCAAGGCGGCTGCCAACGCGCCGAACAGGCCGGGCGCGGGCCGGGCGTCGGCGTCGAGTGTCACCACGACCTCGCCGCCGGCGGCGGCCATCCCCTGGCGCAGCGCCCACTGCTTGCCCACCCACCCCGCGGGCAGCGGTCCGGCGGTGACGACCTTGGCTCCCAGTGACGCGGCCACCTGGGCCGTGCCGTCGCGGGAGCCGTCGTCGACGACGATCACCTCGGTCACGGCGGGGGCCTCCTGCACGGCGCGCAGGCATGGCCCGATCCTGGCCGCCTCGTCGCGGGCGGGGATCACCACGGAGATCGTCATGCCCGCGTCCAGGCGGGGCCGGAGCTGCGGCAGCCGCCGCCGGCCGCGCGCCAGCCTGGCGACGACGACCGCCGCCGCCACGCCCTGCGCCGCGGTGAGCGGCCTCACCACGCACTCCCTACGGCTACGAGCGGCCTCAGCACGCACTCCCTACGGCTGCGGGCGGCCTCACTACGCACTCCATGAGGCTGTGAGCGCGTCACCGCGTGCCGCCGTGGAAGTCCTGCGCGACCAGCCCGGCCACGATGCGCGCGCCCAGAGCCACCATCGGCAGCCCGCCGCCCGGGTGCGCCGAGCCGCCCACCAGGTAAAGGCCGCGGCGCGGCCCCCGGTTGCCGGGGCGCAGGAAGGGCGCCAGCCTGCCCCGGTAGGCGCTGCCGTAGATGGCGCCGCCCCAGGACCCGTGGCGTTCCCGCAGATCGGCCGGGGTGAGGACGTCGACGAAGCGCAGCCGGCCCGCCAGGTCGTGGCCGCGCTCGGCCAGCCGCTCCAGCACGAGATCCCGGTACGCCTCCACCCCGATCGGCCATCGGCCGGGATCGCGGGCGGGCACGTTGACCAGCACGGTCCAGTTCTCGGCGCCTGGCGGGGCCTGGGAGGGGTCGTCCACGGCCGAGCAGCCGACGTAGATCGTCGGGTCGCGCGGCGGGCTCCCGCGGTCGAAGATGTCGGCGAACTCCCGCTCGTAGCCGGCCGAGAACAGCACCGAATGATGCGGCAGCCCCGGCGTGCGGCCTTCCACCCCGGCCAGCAGCAGCAGCGCGGACGACGAGGGCCCCAGCCGCGCGATGCGGCGCAGCCGCCGGCGATCCGGCAGCAGGCGCCCGTACAGGGCGGCGGCGTCGGTGTTCGCCACCACGACGTCGGACCGCACGCGCTCTCCGCTCGCCAGCCGCACCCCGGTGACCCGGGAACCGCCGGCCTCGACGGCGGCGACGGGCTCCGACAGGAACACCTGCACACCCGCCGTTTTCAGCAACAGGGCCAGGTCGTCGGCCAGCCGGGCGAGGCCGCCACGCGTGTACCAGACACCCTGGCCGTGCTCCAGCGCCGGCACGCACCCCAGCGCGGCGGGCGCGCGGTACGGGCTCGACCCGGCGTAGGTGGCGTAGCGGCCGGTGTACTGACGCAGGCGGGCGTCGCGGAAGTAGCGGCGGGCCAGCCCGTCCAGCGTACGCGCGGGCGCCACGGCCAGCAGGTCGGACAGCCGGGCCCCGCCGGGCGGGCGGATCAGCGGCCCGGCGAACACCGTCCGGTTCGCCGCCCGCAGGCAGCCCCGCGCCCAGCCGTGGAAGGCGCGCCAGTTCCGCCCCTCCCCCGGGGCCAGCCGCTCCACCTCGGCTGCCATCCGCTCCGGGTCTCGCGGCGCGTCCAGCACCGTGCCGTCGGCGAACCGGTAGCGGCACAGCAGCTCCGGCTCGACGAGTTCGCGCTCCAGCCCCAGCTCACGGAACAGTTCCGGCATGGTGAGCAGGGAAGGTCCCAGGGAGAAGGCGAACCCGTCCCGGCGATGCTCGGCCAGCTTGCCGCCCAGCCGCGCGGACTGCTCGTACAGCCGGGTCTCGTGTCCCTGCCTGGCCAGCAGCAGCGCGCACACCATGCCGCCCACGCCGCCGCCGATCACCGTCACCTCTGCCATGACCGCCTCCAGGCCAGCGCGGCGAACGCGCCCATCGTGATCCCTCCGGCGGCCGCCACCAGCGGGTCGGGCGGCTCGAACACCGCCGCGAAGGCGACCGTCTCCATCACCGCCATGACCGTGTACAGCACGAGCAGCCCTCGCCCCGGCTCGACGTCGCCGCACACGCGTCCGACGACCAGCATGACCAGTGCCGACACCAGCAGCCAGCCCGCGAAGTTGCTGAGCGGGATGCCCCGGTAGGAGCCGTCCTCCGCCCACGTCCACAATCCGAGCCGGACCATCTGCGGGTCGAGGAACAGGTCCCACGCCGTCAGCGCGCCCGCGCCCGCGAGGGCCCGCGCCCACCTCCCGGCGGGCGCGACGGCGGCCGCCACCGCGTACGCCGCCAGCCCCATGCCGCCCCAGGCCAGCGCCACCACCACGGGGACGCCGCCCACCTGCGGCCACAGCACGTCGCTGTACCGGTAGGCGCCGAACGGGAATCCGGTCAGCACCCCGCTCACCTCGGCCGCGTAACCGGTGAGCACCGCCGCGCCGAACACGGCCACCGCCCTGGCCGTCCCCCACGCGTCCGCCGCGAAGGCCACGGCACACGCCGCCAGCAGCACCACGATCAGCCCGGTGTACCGCTCCGGCCGCGCGTCCAGCCCGGACACCACCTGCACGATCATCATGGCCGCCAGCGACAGCACGCCCAGCGCGCGTGCCGGCCTGAGGGCCGCACCCGTCACTCGTTCGCCTGGCGTCTGTTCCACACACTGTCTTCCGGAGCGGCCGCATTCACGATGCACGTGCCCGGGCGCGTACCAAGCGAGCCTCACGGCCGTCCGAGCATCAGGACAAGATTCGCTCTCCCTCCGCCGTGCTCGCCCGCAAGCCGGAGGGGCCGGTCGGCCGTGGAGAGCCGATCCCGGGGGTCAGCCGCGGCCGGGGGTCCCGGCCGTGGTGGGCGCCGGCTTGCCCGGGCACGTGGTGGTGCGCTTGCCGGTCTCGAAGTAGTCGACCATCTTCTCGGCACAGCCGGGCACCTGGGGGGCTGAGCCGTGGACGTCGTCTTCGATGGTCGCCAGGGTTCCCCCGATGGCCGCGCGCATGTCGCGCGCCCACTCGTACGGTGTCACGGTCTCGTAGCGGTGGCCCGACAAGATCAGCGAGCCGCCGGTGGGCCGCACCTTCGGCGTCTTCGCCGGCAACGGCCACCCCGCGCAGTTGTGCACGAAGTTGCTCGTCCGGCCGGTCACCGGATAGTGCTTGAGACGCTGCTGGTAGGCCTGCCAGTTCGGCTTGAACGTGCTCGCGGTCGGATCCTCGTTGCAGTGGAAGGCGCGGGCGGCCGTCCTGTCGTTGTCGCCGCCCCCGCCCTCGCCCTCGCCCGGCTTGCCGAACGCCTCCTTGACCGCCGGTGGCGCGGCCGGGCCCTTGGCGTCGGCGAGTTCCTTGAGCACCTGGGCCATCCTGGGCCACTGGCCGCTGGGCCGGCCGGCGGCCCGGGAGATCAGCCCGCCGTCCACGGTGAGGTCGATGTCGGTGAAGGTCAGCGGTTCGGCGTCGTACCGCTTGACCATGTCCTCCACCGCGGACACCACCTGCCGTTCCGACGTGCCGAGCCCGTAGGTGTCGTCGCGCTCGGCCATCCATGCGGCCATGCGCCGGAAGTTGCGGTCGACGGCGTCGGTGTGGGTCTTCGTCCAGAAGCCCTTCCAGATGTCGGGTGGGGTCACGCTGTCCAGCCACATCCGGTCGACCCTGGTGGGGTACATGGTCCGCAGGACGGCGCCGAGCCACGTGCCCCAGGAGACGCCGAAGTAGCTGATCTTCCGCTCGTGCAGGGCGGCGCGGATCCGGTCGATGTCACGGGCCACGTTCGGGGTGGTGAGCTGCCTGAGGAACGCGGGGTCCCGCTGGACGCACTGCTTGCTCCAGGCGACCATGTCGGCGTAGGCCTTTTCTGCGTGCTCCTCGGTGATCGGCCCCGGCGCGGGCGTGCCGCGCGGGATGTCGGGGCAGGTGACCTTGGTGCTGCGGCCGATGCCGCGCGGGTCGATCCCGATCAGGTCGTAGCGCTCGGTGAGTTCCTTGGCGCCCCTCATCGCGAGATTGATGGACATCAGGTAGCCGGAGCCGCCCGGACCTCCCGGGTTGAGCGCGATGCTGCCCAGGCGGTTCTTCTGGTCGGAGGCCTTCAACCTGGTCAGGGCCACGGTGATCTGCTTCCCGTCCGGGTCGCCGTAGTCCTGGGGGACGCGGATCGTGCCGCAGTCCGTACGGGCGAGCAGCCGCCTGAACTCGGCGAACTGGTCCTCCTTGAGGCCCTGCTTGCGGAGGTCCTCGTCGGAGAATTCCTGACATTTCTGCCAGGTGATGGATGAGGGCCTCGGTGCGGAGCCGGCGGCGGCAGCGGCCGGCATGCCGACCGTGAGGGAGCTCATCAGCAGGGATCCTGAGAGTAGTCCGCTGCCCGCGCGGGCCGCTGTCGCACGCTTCACTGAACGAGGTCCTTTCGGCGGAGGGTGACCCGGCGGGGCCAGGAGGGCCGCGCGTGATGCCGGGTTTTCGGCGGTTACGCTCCTTTATGCACTGCCGGCTGTTTCCTTGCCGTTTCCGCCCGCCGCCGCGACCGGCGCGTCAGTCGTCGAGTTCGCGGCGGAGCCGGTGCAACCGCAGCGCCAGCTGCACTTCCAGCGTGTGATCCGGGCTGTTCCAGTCCATGCCGAGGAGACGTCTGACCCGGTCGAGGCGCTGGGTGACGGTGTTCGGGTGGATGTGCAGCCGTTTGGCGCTGGCGACCAGGCTCTGCCCGGTGGCGAAGTACGTTCCGAGCGTCTCCATCAGCGCGGTGGACCGCTGTTCGTCGTGCCGGATGACCGGCCCGAGCGTGCGTTCCACGAAGCGCACCGCGGACGCGCCGTCGCCGAGCAGCAGTCCGGCGTACCCCAGGTCGTCGGCCGTGGCGGCGGCTCCCACCCGTTCGAGCCGGAGCAGGGCCTGTACGCAGGCCAGCGCCTCCGCGTAGGCGCTGGGCAGGTCGGCCGGGTCGTCGACCGGTCCCGCGGCGCCGACGGTGACCGGCGACCCCAGCCGCGTGGTCATCGAGCGTGCTATCTGGCGTCCCGTCAGCGACGGGTCGTCGGACGGGACGACCAGGATCGCCTGGCCGTCCCGCACCGTGCTCAGACCGTCGCGGGCGGCCGCGAGGTCGGACGCCACCGAGGCGAGGCTCTGCCGGTTCTCCGCCCGGATGTGCGCGACGACGACGGCGTGCCGCTTCTGGGGCTGGTAGCCGATCCGCAGGGCCCGCTCGGCCAGTGACGAGTACGTGCGGGGAGTGGGCGTGAGGAGGTCGTCCAGCAACTCGCCGCGCACCCTGGCCTCCGCGGCGGCGAGGTTGCGGCTGAACAGCTGGAGCAACGATGCGACGACGGCCGCCCTGGCGAGCAGCCGCCTGTCCAGGTCGCCCACGGGCGCAGTCGGCGGGCCCCAGACCAGGGTGCCGAGGTTCTCGGTGCCGGCGACGAGACCGGTGACCCAGTACGTCCCGTCGTGGGCGACGGCGGACCGGCCCGCGGCGCCGCCCGCCGCGGCGGACATCGCCCGCAGCACCTCATGGGACGCACCCGGGGTCCAGGCGACGGGCGTCTCGAACTCGTCGAAGATGGCGAGCACGCCACCGAGCTGATCGCCCGCCGCGGCCACGACCTCCTGCACGCCGCCGCCCCGGAGCACGATGGCCATGCTCTGGTCGTGCGCCGCGACCGCCCTTTCCTGGTCGACCGTACGTTGCCGCAGGGCCTCGTTCTCCCGCCGGAGCGCCGCCAGGGTCTGCTCCTGGTCGTGCCTCGACCGCGCCTGCTCGATGGCGGTCGCGGCGAGGGTGGCGAAGGAGCCCAGGAGAGCGATGGCGTCGTGGGAGAACCACCCCGGCGTGCGGTTGGCGGCGAACAGCACCCCGATGACGGCGCTGGTGCGCAGCGGCACGCCGACGATCGACACCTGCCGCTCCGCCCTGACCGAGGTGTCGACCTCCGGATCGTGCGTCAGCCGTTCGTCGCTGAAGTAGTCGGGCGTCGAGAACGGCGTGCCCGTGGCGGCGACCCTGCCGCCGATGCCGATCCCGAACGGGATCCTGACGTCCTTCCACGCCGAGGAGGTCGCGCCGACCATCACCTGCATGCAGGTCGCCCGGCCCTCGTTGTCGTTGAGGCTCAGGTAGGCCATGTCGCAGCCGAGCAGCCGCTGTGCCTGGTTCACGATCAGGCTGAGGATCTTGTCGGGGTCGCTGCGGTCCTCCGCCAGTTCCTTCGCGCACTCGACCAGCGCACGCTGCTGTTCGTGGCGGCTGCGCCGCTTCTCCAGCATGTCGCGGAGTTGGAGCGCGAGCGTGTGCTCGCCCTGCAGATCCGCTATCTCGGCGGGTGAGGCGGCGCCCGCCACCGCGTCGTGCAGGACCTCGTCGTAGTGGGGCAGCGGGGCCCCGTCCACGAGAAGCTGGAGGAAACTGCGCCTGTTCACACCCTTGCTCCCGTCACCACGGCACGTCCGCAGGACTCGTCAGCCGGTGCCGACGCCGTCGATCGCCGCGTGATCGATGACTTGCCCATCGTTGTAGCTTTCGCGCTCCCACAATGGGCACTAGTCAAGTCCCGCGGATCGCGAATTACCAGGCTGCGGAGATAGGTGATTTCACGGGGCGTTCCCACTCGACGAGTGGGCTTCCACGGTCAGGCCGGGGTGTCGACCGACTTCCTGGATTCGGCGGCCACGTCGGCGGGCGCGGCGGGCGTACGCCGGGCGGCCAGCAGGTGGCGGGCCGTTCCCCAGATGCCCCGGCGGAACAGCAGCACGACCACGATGAAGATCGAGCCGGTGATGATCCCGGTCTCGGCGAATCCGGCGGTGGCCAGGAAGTCCTGGAGCTGGACGATCAGGGCCGCGCCGATGGCGCCGCCCCACAGCGTGCCGATCCCGCCGAGGATGACCATCATCACGGCCTGCCCGGAGGTGGTCCAGTAGACGCCCTCGAGCGAGGCGAAACCGTGGCCGATGGCGAAGACTCCCCCGGCGGTCCCGGCGAGCGCGGCGGACAGGACGAAGGCCTGCAGCTTGTAGCGGTCGACCGGGTAACCGAGGGCGCGCGCCCGATCCGGGTTGGCGCGGATGGACACCAGCACCCGGCCGAACGGCGAGCGCACGATGCGCCAGGCGACGAACAGCCCGGCCAGCACGAACGGCAGGCCCGCGTAGTAGAAAAAGAACGAGTCGGACAGGTCGAGCCCGAACAGCTCCCGGGGGATCCCCTGCAGGCCGTTCTCCCCGCCCGTGACGTCCCGCCACTGGTTGGCGACGAAATAGATCATCTGGGCGAAGGCCAGGGTGACCATGGCGAAATAGATGCCGCTGAGCCGTACTGACAGGAATCCGATCGGGAGCGCCAGCAGTGCCGTGAACGCCGCGCCGCCCGCGATCGCGACCGGGAACGGCAGCCCGGTGTGCAGCGCGATCAGGCCGGTGCAGTAGGCCGACCCGCCCCAGAACGCGGCGTGCCCGAACGACAGCAGCCCGGTGAAGCCCAGCAGCAGGTCCACCGCCGCGGCGAACAGCGCCCAGCAGGCGATGTCGAGCGCCACCGGCGGGTAGATCAGCCAGGGCAGGGCGAAGGCGGCGACGAGCCCGGCCGCCAGGAGCAGCCATCCGCCCCGGCCCGAGCGGGCCAGCCTGGTCAGGATCACCGGAACGCCTCCTCGCGTCCGAACAGCCCGGCCGGGCGCCACAGCAGCACGACGGCCATGAGGATGAACACCAGGATCTGGGAGAGCGCCGGCACGTACAGGTTGCCGAGGGCCGACACCAGCCCGACGGCGAAGCCCGCGGCGACCGAGCCGAACACCGAGCCGAGACCGCCGATCACCACGACCGCGAAGACGGTGATGATGAGGTCGGCGCCCATGAGCGGGTTGACCGCCCGCATCGGCGCGGCCAGCACCCCGGCGAACGCGGCCAGCGCGATCCCGAAGCCGAACACCGGGGTCACCCACCGGCCGACGTCGATGCCGAGCGCCCCGGTCAGCTCGGGCCGCTCGGTCGCGGCCCGGACGATCATCCCGACGCGGGTACGCGTGAGCACCACCCACACGACGACGCACATCAGCACCGACACCCCCAGCACGAACACCTGGTAGGCGGGGTAGGTGAACAGCCCCAGGTCGACCGTGCCGTCCAGGGCCGGCGGCCTCGGGTACGGCTGTGAGCTCACCCCGTACTCCCGCTTCACCAGGTCCTGCAGGATGAGCGCGAGACCGAACGTGAACAGGAAGTTGTAGAGGGGGTCGAGCGGCGTCAGCCGCCGGATGAACAGCCGTTCCAGCACGATCCCCGCGACGCCCAGCAGCGGCGGCACCAGCAGCAGGGACAGCCAGAAGTTCAGGCCGAACGAGTCGAGCGCGACGAACGCCCCGAAGGCGCCGAGCATGTAGAACGCGCCGTGGGCCAGGTTGACCACGCCGAGCATCCCGAAGATGACGGACAGGCCGAGGGCGAGCAGAGCGTAGAAGGCCCCGCCCACCAGCCCGTTGAACGCCTGCTGGAGCACGCCGGCCGCCTACAGCTTGCAGGCGGGGTCGGGCTGCGGCTGGAACGCCTCCGACGCCGGGATGGTCTTGAGGACCTTCACGTAGTCCCACGGCTCCTTGACCTCGCTGGACGGCTTGACCTGCGACAGGTAGGCGTCGTGCAGCAGCAGGTGGTCCTGGGCGCGGATGGTGCCGTTGCGGGCGAACATGTCCTCGATCTTGTGGCCTTCGAGCTGCTTGACCACCTCGTCGGAGTTGTCGGTGCCCCCGCGCTGCACGGCCTCCAGGTACTGCAGGGCGGCCGAGTAGTTGGCCGCCATGTTGGCGGTGGGCCGCTTGCCGGTCTTGGCGTGGAACCTGTCGGCCCAGGCGCGCGACTTCTCGTCGGCGTTCCAGTACCACATGTCGGTGTAGCGGGTCCCGGCCAGGGCGTCCGGTCCGAGCGAGTGGATGTCGCTGAGCGCCAGCAGCCCGACCGCCAGACCGACGCCCTTGTCGCGCAGCTTGTACTCGTTGTACTGCTTCACCAGGTTGACCAGGTCACCGCCGGCCTGCATCGTGCCGATGACCTGCGGCTTGGGGTCGAGGTTCGGCGCCTTGAGCAGGAACGTGGAGAAGTTGTCGTTGGGGAACGGCGTCGGGTCGGACTCGACCACGGTGCCGCCGGCCGCGTTGATCGCCGTGCTGAAGGTCTTCTCCATGTCCTGCCCGAACGCGTAGTCGGGGTAGACGATGTACCAGTTCTTGGAGCCGTCCTTGGTGACCTCGGTGCCGGTGCCGTGGGCCAGCATGTAGCTGTTGTAGCCGTAGTGGAAGGTGTACTTGTTGCACTGCTTGCCTTCCAGCTCGGTGCTGGCGGCGCCGACGTCGATGAACACCTTCTTCTTGTTCTTGGCGATGGTGGCGACGGCGAACGCGGCCGAGGAGGTCGGCACGTCGAGGATCACGTCGGCCTGCTGCCGGTCGTAGAGCTCCTGCGCCTTGGAGTTGGCGATCTCCGGCTTGTTCTGGTGGTCGGCGTCCTTCACCTCGATCGTCTTGGCCGCCGCCTTGTCGCCATATTTCGCCTGAAAGTCGGCCACCGCCATCTTGACGGCCTCGATCGTCTGACGCCCCGAGGTGTCGGCGTAGATGCCCGACTGGTCGTTCAGCACGGCCAGCACCACCTTGCCGTCGCTGATCTTCTCGTCGCCGCCGCCCGGCCCGCCTCCGCACCCGGCCAGCAGCAGCCCCGTGGCGGCCAGGCAGCCGCTCCAGCCTGTGACTCTCATTCAGGCATCTCCTCTGTTTCCCGGCGGGGTGGTGGTCGTCAGATTCCGAGGTACTCGAGCAGCTCGTGCTCGCGCTCGCGGACCTGGTCGTTGTCCAGCGACTCGACGATCCGGCCCTCGGCGAGCAGATAGTGGCGGTCGGCGACGGTCGCGGCGAAGTGCACGTTCTGCTCGATGAGCAGCACGGTCACCCCGGCCGCCTTGACCTCGCGGAGGATCTCGCCGATCTGCTGGACGATCAGCGGCGACAGGCCCTCGGTGGGCTCGTCGCACAGCAGCAGCCGGGCACCCGTCCGCAGCACGCGAGCCAGCGCGAGCATCTGCTGCTCACCGCCCGACAACTTCGTCCCGGGGAACCGGCGCCGCTCGCGCAGCGGCGGGAACGTCTCGTACACCCGCTTGAGCGACCACGGCTCCTGGCTCCCCTTGGTCACGGGCGGGAGCAGCAGGTTCTCCTCCACCGACAAGGTGGCGTACACGCCCCGGTCGTCGGGGACGAAGCCCAGGCCGCGGCGGGCCCTGCGGTGCGGGGCCAGGCCGGTGATGTCCTCGTCGGCCAGCGAGACCGTGCCCGTGGTCCTGCCGTACGAGCCGTGCAGTCCCATCAGGCAGCGCAGCAGCGTGGTCTTGCCCGCGCCGTTGCGGCCCACCAGCGTGACGATCTCGCCCTCGTCGACCCGCATCGACACCTCGCGCAGGGCCTGCGCCTCGCCGTACCAGGCCGACAGCCGGTCAACGCGCAGCATGGGAGTCTCCGAGGTAGGCGGTGATAACCCGCGGGTCGTGGCGGATCTCGGCGTACGGGCCTTCGGCCAGCACCTTGCCGTGCTGCAGGACGGTCACCCGGTCGGCGAGGCTGGCCACCACGTTCATGTTGTGCTCGACCAGGACCACGGTGCGGCCCGCGCGGATCTTGCGGATGAGCTCGCTGGTACGGTCGACGTCCTCCACGCCCATCCCGGCGGTCGGCTCGTCGAGCAGGAGCACCTTGGGGTCCAGGGCCAGGGCGAGCGCCAGCTCCAGCGCGCGTTTGCTCCCGTACGGCAGCGAACCCGCCGGGACGTCGCCGTGGCCGGACAAGCCGACCTGGTCGAGCAGTTCCTCCGCGCGCTCCGCGAAGCGGGCCAGCGCCCGGTCGGAACGCCAGAACTGCCAGCCCAGACCGGTGGGGCTGGCCAGTGCCAGCTCCACGTGCTGGTGCGGGGTCAGCTCGGCGAACAGGCTGGTGATCTGGAACGAGCGCGCCACGCCCAGCCGGGTGATCGCCTCGGGGTTGCGCCCGGCCAGCTCCCGGCCGCCCGCCAGCAGCACGCTGCCCGCGGTCGGCTTCAGGAATCCGGTGAGCAGGTTGAACAGGGTGGTCTTGCCTGCGCCGTTGGGTCCCACCAGCGCGTGCACGCTGCCCTCGGCCACGTCCAGGTCCACGCCGTCCACGGCGAGGAAGCCGCGGAACTCCCTGCTCAGCCCGCGCACCTTCAGGACGGGGACGGATCCGCCCGGGGCGGCGCCCTGCCCGCTCCCCACCGGATCTGCTCCCATGCGCCCTCCTCGCGCGTCATGACGTGACCCGAGTCACCATCAGGCCGCCGTAACCGTGAACGCTAAGTGGCAGCCGGGCCGGTGGACCAGGTGAGGCGGACACACATTCCGGCAGCCCACTATGAGCTGGCACACATCGGGCCACCGCGAGATCAATCACCTTCGCTCCCAAGCGCCCCATAAGTAGCATGCGTCCCATCCTGAACGTGACTACCGATCGGGGCCCATGGTGCTGAATCGTCGAGACGTGCTGAAGGCCGCCCTGGTCGCGCCGATCGGAGTGGGAGCGGCACGACCGCCGTCCTTCGGCTGGCGCAGGAGGGGAGACTGAACCTCGGCACCCCGGTGACAAGCCTGCTGGACCTCGAACCGATGGCCGGCAGGCAGGCGGACGCGCGGCTGGCGAACGTGACCATGTGGCGGCTGCTGCAGCACTCCGGAGGCTGGGACCGCGAGATCTCCGACGACCCCGGCGTCATCGAGCACAAGATCGCCGACACTCTCGGCACCGGCCTGCCGAACGACAAGGCCGACATGATGACCTACATGACGGGCCTGCCCCTCGACTTCGCGCCCGGCTCCAGGTTCGCCTACTGCAACTACGGCTACCTGCTGCTCGGCCGGGTGATCGAGGCGATCACGGGCCAGAGCTACGGGTCGTACGTCACCGGCAGGCTGCTCGCCCCGCTCGGGATCACCCGCATGCGGCTGGGCCGCACGCTGAAGGCCGACACCCCGGGCGAGGTGCCCTACGAGTCGCGCTACACCGCCACGACCGTGCTCGACGAGTCCGGCGCGAAGGTCCCGCGCCCGTACGGCGGGTTCAACATGGACAACAAGGACGCCAGCGGCGGCTGGGTGGCCACCGCCATGGACCTCGTCAGGTTCGAGCGGGTCTTCGACGTGCCCTCGGCCGCGAACGTGCTGGACTCACGGTCGATCTCCCGGGCCTTCGCCAGGCCCGAGTGGGGCACGTTCTCCTCCGGCTCCTGGTACGGCGCCGGCTGGTACGTCCGCGAGAAGAACGGCGGGTACAACACCTGGCACACCGGAGGCCTGGCCGGCACCTACACCTACCTCGTCAGGAGGTACGACGGGGTCACCTACGCCGCCTGCTTCAACCGCCGCGACGAGGGTGCGGGGCCCGCCTTCGACGTCATCGGCGACCTCCTGTACGACGTGGCCGACAACATCGCCACGTGGCCCTCGGTGGACTACGGCTCGCTGTACTTCTGACCGCGCGCCGCGTCCGTGGCTCAGGCCGGCTGCGGCTCGGCGACCGCCGACACCCGGCTCCTGACCGGCCGCGTCACCTGCTTCGCCACGCACGAAGGCAGCCCCGCCACGACACCCGCCGCGCGGCGCTGGTAGTCGCTGGGCGGCATGCCGACCAGCTCGGTGAAGCGGGTGCTGAAGGTGCCCAGCGACGAGCAGCCGACCGCGAAGCAGACCTCGGTGACGCTGAGGTCGCCACGGCGCAGCAGCGCCATCGCCCGCTCGATGCGGCGCGTCATCAGGTAGGCGTACGGCGACTCGCCGTACGCGAGCCGGAACTGGCGGCTGAGGTGCCCGGCCGACATGTGCACGCCGCGGGCGAGCGCCTCGACGTTCAGCGGCTGCGCGTACTCCCTGTCGATGCGGTCGCGAACGCGGCGCAGTCGCGCGAGGTCCTTCAGGCGTACCGCCGCGGTGAGAGCGCGCCCCCATGCGGGATGGCACATGAGACAACCCCTTTCGTCGATTCCTGAGAGCGAGACGGGCTCAGCGGAGCTCCTGGATGCGGACCAGGTTGCCCGCGGGATCGCGGAAGGCGCAGTCGCGGACACCGTACGACTGCTCCGTCGGCTCCTGGACGACCTCGGCGTCGCCGGCCTGCACCTTCTCGAAGAGGCCGTCGAGGTCCCGGGTGGCCAGCAGGATCCAGCCGTAGGTGCCCTTGGCCATCATCTCGAGGATGGTGCGGCGCTCGTCCTCGGTGATGCCGGGGTCGGCGGCCGGCGGCGCCAGGAGGATGGACGTGCCCGGCTGGCCGGGAGGGCCGACCGTGATCCAGCGCATCTTGCCCTGCCCGACGTCGCTGCGCACCTCGAAGCCTAGGCTGTCGCGGTAGAAGGCCAGGGAGGCCTCCGGGTCGTCGTGCGGCAGGAAGGTCGTGTGAATGGTGACGTCCATACCGCCACGTTAACCGCGGCCCGACGACCGGCGCTTCTCCGATCCTGACCGGCCCCGTGGTCAGCTCGCCGACACGGAGAAGCCGTTGGTACGGAAGTCCATCCCGCCGCTGGACGACGTGATCTCGTAGCCGAACTGGACGTCGCCGACCGTCACGTCGCCGAACCAGTTCCTGGCCCTGATCCAGTCCAGGACCGCCTTGATGTCGACGGTTCCCGAGGTGGCGTTGCCCCGCCGGATGAAGGAGAACACCTCGTTGGACCCGTTGGAGCCGCGGTAGACGTCCCAGCTGTGGCCGCCCACCGAGGCTCCGGCCTGCCACGACCCGAGCGGGCCCACCGGGCCGTACTTGTTCATCCAGAGCATGATCTCGTAGGTGTGGCCGTCGCACCAGATGTCGTACGCGCTCGCGTAGGCGCCGGCGCTCGGCACGGTGACGTTGAAGCTGCTGGTCACGCTGCGGAGAGCGCTGAGCCGCCGGTTCACGTTCTTCGTGGCGTTGGGGTAGGACTTGACGCCGCCGGTGTTGGGGTGGTTCGCCCAGACCCCCCAGTCGCCGTACGAGTTCGCCCAGATGGTCTGCGGGCCGGCGCCGCTGCCCCAGATGTTGTTGTAGAGGGTGTAGCCGCCGTTGGTCCAGGTGCCCCACTGGTCCGACGAGGACCAGACGGCGGCCTGGGCCGGCTGGGCGAGCACTCCGAGGAGCGCGACGAGCACGGACACCGGGACGAAGAGGCGGAGCGTCCTGAGCATGATCTCCCTTTCCGCTGTTGTCCGCCGATGGCAGGCGGCGCCTTGTCGAAACCGGTGCGTCGAAGCGCTTCGACAAAACCGGCGCTGCCGTGACCGGTTCCGACGGGAAGTGGGGTCACCGTAAGGCCGCATCCGGCCGGAGGAAACACCGGCCGGCAAGGAATCCTCACCGCCACAGGTCAAGCGGCGGGAACAACGTGAAACTTTCACCCCGCGCCTTCGCGATCGTCGCCGGAGCCGCAGCCGGAAGAGCACGTCCGGGCAGGGCCGCCTCAGGGCGTGTGCGGTTCCACCATCGCCGCCCGCAGGCGTACGGGGCCGAACAGGCCCGTGACGCGCTGGCCGGAGAAGACGAAGTGCGTGGGACTGATCTCGTCGAAATAGGGCGCCAGCGTGCCCAGCACCAGGACCTCGACGGCATTGTCACCGTCGTCCAGCTCGACGTCGAAGACGTACGGCGAGCACACCCTGATCCCGCACGGGCGGCCGTTCACCGTGACCTCCGCCGTGCCCCTGACGCGACCGAGGTCGAGCTCGCCCGGCCCGGCCTGCGCGGTGACGGTGGCGCGGTAGCGCACGCCGCCGCTGTAGCCGGCCAGGCCGTGCTCCTCCCAGTCGCCGAGCGGCATCCGGCCGGGGCCGCAGGTGAAGCGGACGGGGCCGGTGAACGCGGCGCCCGACTGCCGGCCGGGGACCGTGGTCACGCGCAGCTCGCCTCCGTCCACGACACATTCGACGCCGTCCGCGACGTCCACCGAGACGCCGGTCACGCCCGGGGGCGGGTCGAGGAGGAAGCGTTCGGTCCCGGGGCGGGCGCCGGGCGCCGTGAACCCGGCGGCGGG
>NZ_SMKO01000130.1 GCF_004348685.1 Nonomuraea deserti
GGCCGGCCGGGCGCCGTCAAGTTCGACGCCGAGGGCCACGTGATCGGCGTGATCGAGCTCGACATCGCCGACGGCACGGTCCACGCGATCCACTCGGTGACCAACCCCGACAAGCTAGCCCATCTCAGAGGCGTCTGAGAAGCGAAGTTTGTGGTTGATTGCCAGTTGCGCGTATTGCCAGGTTGGGGTGGTTTCGCCGGGGAGTCACCACGTCGGACGTACCGCCGCCGACCAGCTGGCGGCACACGTGGCGAGGCAGGGTGAGGCAGACTCTCGGGCCCAAGGCAGCGCGGTCCCACGCGGTGACGCCATTCGCCACGATGCGGGTCGCGCATGTCTCGGTCCGCACTTGCCGCCACCTTGTCCGTCCTCACCGTCCCTGAGCCCCAAGCCGGCCGACCGTACGTCGCGGTCGCTTCAGTCACGGGTTCCCGCGGGGTGGCACGAACACGTACCAGGTCTTCTCCCCAACAACGCGAAGGTCGATCGAAGTCCAGGCAGCGAGGAAGGGAGCCGGAGGTCTGCGGGAGGTCGTGATGACACCGACCCAATCGCTCCGTGCTATCGCGGCTCTGATGGAGGACGGTACGGATGATGTGCCCCCGTAGTGGCGAAAGACGCCGTGTG
Source organism: Nonomuraea deserti (assembly GCF_004348685.1). GTDB lineage: Bacteria > Actinomycetota > Actinomycetes > Streptosporangiales > Streptosporangiaceae > Nonomuraea > Nonomuraea deserti. The sequence goes on from NZ_SMKO01000130.1 coordinate 628, forward strand.
AGGCACATTTAGCCAGATATCCGATCTGTACGGCGTCGTGGCCGTACAGGAAACACGGAGGGCGCATCCCCACCTGCTTGAGCTGGGCGGCGACCGCCGGCGCGGTGGCGCGTGCGGCGTAGACCTGCTCGCCGTAGACGTAGACGGACTTGGCCTGTACAGCGAAGTAGCATGCGACACCGGCGACGGCGAGCACCGCTGTGCCCCGCCGCCGGCACAGCCAGATGATGCCCGCCGAGACGGGGAGAGCGAGCAGGGCGTAGGCGGGTAGCAGGAAGCGCGGAGCGGCGTAGCCGACGGTGAAAACGTAGGACAGGGCGAGTGACAGACCGCAGGCCAGGGCCGCCACGAGAGCACGACGCCGGACCATCCATACGCCCAGCCCTGCGACGACCGGCACAGCCGCGAACCAGGCCACCTGCGTCAGCGGCAGCCCTCCGCATTCGACGCCGAAGCGGCACAGCAGGGGTCCGTTCAGCGCGCGCAGATGGTCGGGAAGGCTGAAGTGCAGCCCCGTCGCGTTCTCCGCTCCCGCCGCGTGCAGGCGCGCGAGCGGCCCCCCGAACCGCAGGACCGCCTCGATCATCCACTCCGCCCACCCGATCGCGAGCCCGGCCACCGTGGCGAAGAGCAGCCGCGGGCTCCTGCGCACGACCCCATAACCGACCAGTGGAAACGCCAGCCAGGTCGCATCCGAGGGGCGCATGAGCGACGCGATCGCGAACGCCACGACGATCCCGGCAGTGGCCAGGCGCGCCCTCGGACGTGCCTCGGCCAGACAGGCAAGGCCCACTCCGGCGACGCCGCAATAGGCGACCCACATGTTCGGCATGGCCTCGTTGGCGTAGAACAGCGACAGCCACAGGCCGCCGAACAAGGCGGCGGCGAGCGGTGCCACTGCTCCGGCCCGCAACCGAATCCACGGCAGGTAGGCCAGGAACAACGCGATTCCCGACAGCAGGCTGAGATAGACCCGGACGGCCGTCACCGAAGGGGTGACCAGCGCGACAGGAGCCACCAGGAGCTGAACCCCTCGGGCGCGTGGCGCGGTGAACTCGGCGGCGGGAACGCCGCGGGCCACCTGACTGATGTACACGCTCTCGTCCCACCCGAGCCCGATCCTGGCCGTCAACGCCAGCTGAACCGCCGTGTAGCAGGCGGCCACCAGCCCCAGCGGCACGTACGAACGGACGGCGATCCACGACCGCGGACGGCCAGGCCGCCAGGTGCTCGCCACGCCGTGAGCGACGTCGGCCGTCCGGTGCGCGGCTGGGGAAGGTTCGGCCTCATCCATGCCTGCCACGCTACGAAGAGCCAGGTCAGAGGCTGTCTAGACTACGGTTCGCGGCTGGCATCGAGGTGCCCCGGGATCGTCCGACCGCCTGCCGGTACTGCGATGGCTTCGTTTCGATCGTCCCGCGTTCGATCCCATGATCAGCTGGGAGTTTACTGACGTACGAGTCGCCGGCTTCGAGCAGGTCCAGCACCTTGCGCCGCAGCTCCGGCGGACAGCCCCGTCGTCCCGTGCACTTCCCTCTCATCAGGAGGCACGAGAATCCAGAATCCGTCTCCACTCAAGGACGGGGCATGGACACGACCACCTGCTGGATCGCGGCCGGGGACCGGCAGGGATGGTGCTGGGGCTGCTGCTGGCCAGGACGGGCGCCGAGGGACGGTGCTGGAGAAGCAGGGGACTTTCTGCGCGACTTCCGCGGCGACACGGTACACCCCACCACCCTGGAACTGCTCGACGAGCTGGGCCTCGGCGACCGGTTCGAGCGGCTGCCGCAGAACCGCCTCGACGAGGTGCTGGCGCCGGTCGGCGGCGGGATACAGCGGGTGGGCGACCTGGCGCCGCCGGGCAGGTAAAACAACATCGCGATGGTCCCGCAGTGGGACCTGCTCAACCTGCTCGCCGACGCCGCCGCCGAATGCCGCACGTTCACGCTGCGCATGAACATCGAGGACTCGGTCACGGGCACGTCACCCTCACCCACGACTCATTCCACGAACTCGATCCGTTCGGATCGCCGCTCACCTGGAAGAACTCCTGATGGCAAGCGGAGTGCTGTCAGCGGTCAAGCACATCTGCTCCGCGCGCGGGCGGAGGAGCTGACGCGCGGCGTCGCCCGCGCCGTCAGTCCGGGCGGGCCTCGTCGAGGTGGTCGGGGACGAGCGGCAGCAGCACCTCTCGTAGAGGCTGCGCAGCTGGTCGGCGTCGACGGGCGGGGAGACGACCGTCGCTCCGACCGCGAGCAGGTAGGGCAGCAGAGCAGCGGTCCTGGCTTCCTCGTCACTGCTGACGGCGGGCCGCCACACCCGCTGCAGCGCCGACAGCCGCGCCTCATCGAGACGGGCCTGCACGGCGCGGACCTCGGGATCCGAGGTCGCCCACGCTCGCATCGCGACATCGAGCGAGGGAAAGTAGAGCGCCGTGCCCGGGCGGACCAGGTTGGTCAGTTGGGCGAGCACAGCGCGGACGCCGGCCGATTCACCGGCTTCCGCGATGGCGTTCTCCAGCGTCTCGATCGACAGCCGCTCGAAGTGCGCGAGCAGCGCCTTCTTGTATCCTTCCGCGCCGTCGAAGTGGTGGTGGAACGACCCTTTCGACAGCTCCAGCCGAGTCGCGATCCGGTCGATGCGCAGCCCTCGCGCGCCCTCTTCCGCGAGGATTTTCAGACCTTCGTCCAGCCACCGGTCTCGTGCCGCGCTCACGCGGCGAACCTAGCACACGGTGTACGACACCCGTGGCGGGGCGGAACCGTCATGCCAGGAAGCTGTAGACGCCGGTCCCGACTGAGATCAGCAGCATGGCGGTGGCGTTGAGGTAGAGGACGGCGACGGGCCAGATCGGATCGGGGAGGGCGAACATGATGCTCCTGGGGCCGCGAAATAGGCACGATCAGCACCGTACCATACGGTATGGTATGGTCATGCGCGACCCGAGGAGCCGGCTCAGCGGGACCGCTCCCCGAGCCACCGGTCGAAGGTGGTCGGCGCGATGCGGGCGTCTTGTCGGCGTACTTGATGTCCCGGCTCACCACATCACGGACCGCTGACAAGTGAAGAAGTCGCAGGTCGCTACCGCCAATTTCTGCACTCAGCTTCCTCGGGCCGGATCGCCGATGCGGACATGCAGGTTCGTCAGCACGCGGAATTTCCAGCCGTGCAGGTTATGCGGCCGTCTGGGGTCCAGGGAGAGCCGTGGGTGTTGCTCAAGTAGCACGTCCAGCAGGGCCGCGATGATGGCACCGACGACTGGGGCGGCGAGGCATGCGTGGCGGGAGTATCCGAGGCCCAGGTTGGGGGAGGGGTTCCGGTTGATGTCGAAGGTGTCTGGGTCGGTGAAGATGCTCTCGTCCCGGCCTGCCGAGGCGATGACCGCCATGACGGTCGCTCCGGCGGGGATGATCTGTCCGGCGAGGAGCGCGTCTTTGGTCGCGCGGCGGCTGAGCGCGCCGTTTGGTGATAGCCAGCGCAGCGCTTCGTGGACGGCCTTGCGGATCAGGCGCGGGTCATCGCGGATGGCCTGCATCTGCGTGGGGTGCTGGAGCAGCGCGAGCAGCGTGAGCCCGGCGCCGGCCGCCGGTTCCAGGAACGCCGAGAGGATCTCGATGAAGGTGGGCATGATGTGCTCGGCGGATCGGACACTATCGGGCGGGCAGCCGCTGTGGAGCAGCTGCGACAGGACTGAGCCGTCGGGCCGGTCTGCGGTCTGCCGGGCGGAGGGCTCGATCGTCTGGCGGATCTCGGTGGCGGTGGCCATCGCCTGTTCGTGTACGGCCGGGTCCGTCATGAAGTTGCTCATCCCGGCGCTGAGGTTGCGGGCCCAGCGCATGAGCGCGTCGGTGTCCACGTCCGGCAGGCCGATGAAATGGGCGAGGGCGGTGCTCGCGGCGGGTTCGAAGTAGCTGGACATCAGCTCGTCCCGGCTACTGAGCTTGCTGGCGTACGGCCGTGCGGCCTCGCGGGTGAGTGTGGTGGCCCGTTCGATGCGTTCGTGGGCGAATCGCGTGTCAACGGCGGCTCGCAGATCGGCGTGGGCGTCGCCCTCAACCTTGAGTACGGACCGTTCCCCGAATATCTGCGTGGCCAGCGAGGGGAAGGCGCTGGTGTACGACTCGTAGGCACTGAGGACCTGGCGCACGTCATCCCAGCGGGTGACCATCCACAGGTCGAGCTTCGGCAGCAGGACGACCGGCGCTTCGCGGCGTAGCCTGGCGAAGATCGGATAGGGGTCACTGCCGAGCTGGTCGAAGGTGATGGACGCGGCGAAGTCGTTCATCGACGTCACCCTCCCGTCGGCACACCGGGCTGCTCGGCGGCCGCCTCATCGCCGCCGAGGCGAGGGCGCGGAACCGGATTGCCGCGCAGGTACTCCACCTCGGTGCGCACGTTCGCCAGCAATTTGGCGGCAGTGTCCTGGCTGAAGCCGTTGCGGATGACGAAGCGGATGACGGCTATGTGCTCCAGGTCGGGCGGCAGGTAGTACGTCGGGGCCTGCCAACCGTGCATCTTCAGCCGGGCGGCCAGGTCGAAGACGGTGAAACCGTCGTAGCCGGGGGCGGTCCGCACGGCGAGCACCGGCAGTTCCGAGCCGTCGGCGATGAGCGAGAGCTCGGGGAGTTTCGCGATCTCCTCACCGAGGTAGGTCGCCACGTCCCGGCAGGTCTGCTGGACGGCCTGGTAGCCCTCGAAGCCGAGCCGCAGGAAGTTGTAGTACTGCGCGATGACCGGGGCGCCGGAGCGGGAGAAGTTAAGCGTGAAGGTGTCCATGTTGCCGCCGAGCAGGTCGCAGGAGAGCACCAGGTCCTGCGGCAGGGCGTCCGGCTCCTGCCAGACGATCCAGCCGACGCCGGGGTAGACCAGGCCGAACTTGTGCCCCGAGGTGTTGATCGACTGCACCCGGGGAAGCCGGAAGTCCCACACCATGTCGGGTTCCAGGAACGGGGTGATGAAGCCGCCCACGGCCGCGTCCACGTGCAGCGGTATTCTCAGCCCGCGCTCGGCCTCCAGCCGGTCCAGCTCGGCCGACATCTGCTCGATCGGGTCGTACTTGCCGCATTGCGTGGAGCCGAGCACGCCGATGACGCCGATGGTGTTGTCGTCACAGAATTCGCCGAGCCGGGCCGGGTTCAAGGTGAAGGCCGGCTCCTCGATCGGTATCCAACGCGGCTCGACGTCCCAGTACTGGCAGAACTTCGGCCAGCAGGTGTGGACGGCAGTGCCCATCACGAGGTTGGGGTTGGCGGTGGGCAGCCCGGCCGTCCGGCGCCGCTCGCGCCACTGGAACTTCATCGCCAGCGCGCCGAGCATGGCCGCCTCGCTGGAGCCGCCCGTGGAGCAGCCGACGCTGGAGCCGTTCGGGTCGCCCCACAGGTGATCGAGCATGTTGACGCAGCGCGCCTCGATGTCGGCCGTCTGCGGGTACTGGTCGTGGTCGACGAGGTTGCGGTCGAGGGTTTCGGCGATAAGTTCGCGGGCCTGGGGTTCCATCCAGGTCGTGCAGAAGGTGGCCAGGTTGAGCCGGGCGTTGCCGTCGAGCAGGAGTTCGTCGCGGATGAGCGCCTGGGCCGCTGCGGGATTCATCGGGCTGGCCGGCATCTTGAACCGGGGCACGCCGCCTTCCGGCACCAGCCCGTTGTAAAGGGGATTGACATCGAGTGATTCTTGCCACCGGTCGGATTCGACTCGTCTGAGCATGAGCTTCACCCCTCGAGAGCTTTACGCCATGTCAAACACTTACGGTAGGCAATTGCTTACTAGGAGTCAATATCGTGGCCGCGCTGACGTCCACGCGGGTGAGCATGTGGGTGCCGCGAACCTTCATGATCCCGCCCACCGTCGCGACAGTCCTCATAGAGCAGGGCGTGGACATCGGCGTCGTGCTGGAAATCCTCGGCCATTCACAACTGACCACGACCAAGCGCTACACCCCCATCACGGCCACATACTCGACCGAAGCAGCAGCCCGCATGGGCCGAGCACTCTGGGGATAACCGCAACTCGAAGTGCAACCGGTCGGGCTTCCGGATCACGGAGATCAGGAAGTCCGCCCAGGTCATTGTGGGTAGGGCACCCGGGGCTCGAACCCGGAACCGACGGATCAAAAGTCACCAGCGTTTGTGTCAAGCCATGCCTCAATGTACTTCCTTGTAACGCTCCGCCCCTTTTCGTCGTCCTCGAAATGCCCCAAAATGCCACCGCGGGTTCACGGGTGCCGTTGGCCGAAGAGCAACTACCGAGCAACCGGCCGGGCAATGGCACGGCCTTGACCATTCGGGTAGCCCAAGAGGGAGCATCGTGTCCTAAGGGGATGGCCGCGAGCCGCGAGAAAGGGAGCGGTCGGCCAGGAAGCAGGGGGCGGTGCCGGCCTGGCCGCACGCGTGCGAAGGGCGGCGGCCAGGATCCGGCAGGTGCAGGGTTGCCCCTTTCCGCTGACGGTTTAGAAGAACCGGAACGTGGTGTCCGGCTTGGGCAGGTCGAGCTTCCCGGGACCGCGGAACTTCGTCGTGTCCTTCGGGACGTCCACCAGCGGTGTGCCCAGCATGAGAGGCACGCTCACGCTGCTCCTGGACAGGTCGACGGTGACGTTCGCGCCGGTGCCGGTCTCATCGCTGTAGGTGGAGTCGGTGCCGGCCAGCACGAGGCCGATCCTGTGTCCCTTCTTGAAGGTGTAGTCCTGCGGCAGCGTCAGCCACGTGACCGTGCCGTAGGTGCCCGGCGGCAGTGGCGTGGCCTGGCTGAGCGAGTCGCGGTTCTGCACGTCGATCCAGCCTCGGGCGACGATCTCCAGCGGGCGGGTGGCCACGTTCGTGACGACCTTGCGGTAGCAGGCGTCGTCGGCCGCGGTGCTCTCCCCGTGACAGTCCTCCTCTGCGAGATCGGTGATGCCCTCGTTGGTACGCCAGTCGACGCGGGAGTCCTCGCCGAAGTCCACCAGCAGCGCGGTCAGGTTGGAGGTGGGCTTGTCCAGCTTGACCCGCAGGTCGGCCGTGGGAGTGCCGGACAGGCGCAGGTCCTGCGACAGCTCGCCGGTGGTGAACGCCACCCGCCCCGGGTTCGCCGTGCCCACGTCGGCCACCATGTCGGTCTCGCTCATGGCGACGTCCTTGAAGGACGCGGCACTGTTCGCCGCGGCGGGCTTGGAGCCGAGCGAGCCGTCGGCGGCGGGGTAGAGCGACGTCTTGAGCGCGGACGGCGCCGGCCAGTCGGACTGGGTGATCCACTGCTTCGGGCTGACCTCGACATCGGCGCGGGGCTCGCCGGTGATCCCGTTGCGCACGCCGTGCAGCCAGTGGTCGAACCACCGGTGCAGCGTGTCCACCCACAGCCCTCTGCGGCCCTCGAAGTCGAACGGGTCCACGTGTCCGGTCTGGCCCACCCAGATCTTGCGCGGCACGTTCCTGTCGGCCAGAGCCTTCCACCAGGTCGAGAAGTTGTCGGGCTTGACGTTGAGGTCGTTGACCGTGTGCACGACGAAGACGCTGGCCCTGACCTTGGAGACGTCTCCGAGCAGGCCGCCGATGTAGTCGCGCTCGGACCAGAAGGCGTTGTAATCGCCTGTGTCGTCGGCGTCCTCGGCGTCCATCCTGTCGCGTACCTGCTGGCACTTGGCCTCGGGGTCGGTGTCGACGTGGTTGGCCAGCCCGGCGGCGTAGTCGTAGTTGTAGACGACGCCATTGGAACGCTGGTACTTGTACCAGGAGCTGATCGCCGAGATGGGCACGATCGTCTCCAGACCCTCCACCCCGGTTGCCGCGACCGCGTTGGCCAGGGTGCCGTCGTACGATTTGCCGATCATGGCGGCTTTGCCCGTCGTCCAGTCCGCCACGACCGCGCTGCCGTCGGCCCTGAACGCCCTGGCGCGACCGTTCAGCCAGTCGATGACCGCCTTGCCGCCCAGCACGTCAGCTTTGCCGCCGATGTCCGGGCAACCCTCCGACCGGGTGGTGCCGAGCATGTCGACGTTCAGGACGGCGTAGCCGCGAGGCACATAGAAGTTGTCATAGAAGAGCGGAAATTTTGTGACATTTCCGGCGGCGTCGTAGGCCTTGTGCTCCGACTCGTTCCCGCGACCCGAGTTGTCGTAGTACGGGCTCTCGTCGATGACCACCGGCACCTTGAGCCCCGGCCCGGACTCCTTCGGCCGGATGATGTCCACCCGCACCTTGTCAAGGTTGCCGTCGAGATCGCTGTCGACCGGCGACTCGACGTACACGTGCTCGCGGACGGCGTCCGCATAGGAGAAGACCGGCTGCGTACGGCCGTTCTCGATGGTGATCGCCGGACCGGCTGTCGCCTGGGCCGGGATCGGGATCGCGAGGGTGAGCGCGGCGGCGATCAAAGCTGTGCGTAATGATGACATACATGACCTCCGAGGCAGTTGAGTGGTAAGTCAGGGGGTCAGGCAAGTAGTTCGCGAGGCGGCAAGATCGGCAACCGGGGCTGTTGATCACGTCCCGGGGGAGCAAACACCCTCCAGGTCTTCAACGTCAACCCGGGAGCGGGACCGAACGGTCACTGGCCGATGGACGAAGGCCAGGGCGGCGGCAGGTCGGGGGCCGGCCCGTACCGGGGACGCTCGGCCGCGGCCAGGCGGCGGGAGCAACGGCCGAGTTATGACCGGGCGAGGTGGACGAGGTGCGCGTCTACGGCCGCGTCATGGTCGCCGACCTGGTCGCCGGCGCCATCACCAACGAGGTCCGGGTGGCCGAGCGGGTGCGGAAGCTGCCTGCGGCGATCGCCAGACGGCTGGAGGTCCCGGCCGGGGCGTCGACTCGCGCGCCGCAGTGCAGGCATCGCTGAGCATCTGTGGACTGTCAGTTAACGACATGGCGGATGTTGATTCGGCATGCTTGGACAGCCAAGGAGTCATGTCCCCTATCTGGTCGTGGAGAGCTTTGTCATGCGAGTACGGAAGACGCTGGGCGCCATGGCCGTGGCGGTGGTGGCGGCGGCCGGTGTGAGCACGACCGCCGGGCCCGCCGGGGCCTCGTCGCAGGCGGCCACCGCGTCAACCTCCACCGTGTCAACCTCCACCGCGTCGGCCTCCGCTCGCTTTTACTGCCGGTTCGGCGGCCGCGGCAAGGCGCCGAAAAACCTGACGATCTACGAGTCCACGGTTTTGATCAGCAACCCCGTGGGCGGGATTCCCAAGGGCAAGGTGTACAACTGCGACTACGGGGTGACCGGCAGCAAGTACACCATGTGCGGCCGGACCTGGAACCGATGGGAGTACGTCAGCTACAACGGCAAGAAGGGCTACATCGTGGCCGCCTGCGCCAAGCCCGCGAGTTAGCCCCACTCCCCGGACGGCGACGGCCGTGCGCGGCGCCGTCGGCCGTCACCGCGGCGCTGAGGTCGGCGAACGTGCTGACCGTCAGGCTGACGTCGCCCGTGCCGGTCCCTTCGGGTCGATGATCACCATGTGGATGCCGGGCACGGTGCTCTCCAGCTCTCATTCCTGGGCGGCGCAAGAGTCGCCGTCGGAGTCGCTGCACAAGGGGGTCCGGCGCGAAGGCAGTCGTGCGTGTGGAGAGGCTGGGGCCGGCACCGCGATGGTCTGGCTGCGGTCGTTTTTTGAGCTTCGGCCTGAAAATGAAGCCGAGGGTGATCGCTTGATCGCTTCCGAGCGTGACGTGGCCTTCGACGGGGCCGGAGCTGTAGGGCAGGGTGAGTCCGGCGGTGACGGCGTCTTGGTCGCGGCGTAGTCCGGTGACGAAGGAGTGCAGCTCAGGCTAGTCGTCGTCCCGGACGGCGTTCATCCACGTCTCCAGGTTCTGGCCGTGGCGGTGCGTCATCATCTCGGCGAACTGGCGCACGTGCAGCTGAAGCGCCGCCAGTTGGGGGCAGGCGATGGTGAGCGCCTGGAGCTGGCGGTGTTCGGAGGGGTCGAGGTGGGCAGGGTTGCGCAGGAACCAGCCGGTGGCCTGCCGGACCGTGGGCGGCCGCGTTGATGCCGGTGCGGGAGGTGTTCCGTCGCGCCCGGGGCGGACGTACTGGCGGACGGTGGTGCCGCTGCCGCGATAGCCCAGGGCCTGCAGCTCCTGGTAGAGGAGTTCGGCGTTGGTGCATCCCTCGGCCCAGCGCTTGCGCAGGTAGGAGTCGTAGGCTTCCGAGTTCCTGGGTCGCCGGCCGGTTCCGTTGTGAACGAGCAGGTCCTCGGGACTGGCGGCGCGGGCGAAGCGCCGGACGGTGTTACGCCCTAGGGACAGCAGGTGCGCGATCTCCCGCAGCCCTTGGCCTTGCTCGATCAGGGCGTGAATGGCGGCATGCCGTTCACGGGTTCGGGTGGCGATGCGGTCCTGGCGGTCGGCGGGCGAGCGGGGCGGGACGGACGGCGCCGCAGGTGGCGAGGTGTCGGTGCGCGTGCTGGGTGCGGCGGTCAGGGCTTTCAGGTGGTCGCGGTGGCGGGTGACGGTGCGTTCGACGACCTCGCCGAGATTCCGCCAGAGGTGCCGCCTGTCCGCGACCTGGGTCGCGTGCGGCGCGCTTTCTGCTCCGAGATCGGGATGGGAAGTTCCCTGCCCTCATGGACGAGGTGCTCGCCGAGGCCGGCATTCAAGACGGTGCTCACTGGTATCCGGATGCCGCCCCCATCCGTTCGGCCAGGAGCTTCTGGGAGACGCCCAGGCGCTTGCGCATTTCGGCGAGCCGGGTGCCGCGCAGCTCCACTCGAAGCTGCTCTCGGCTGGTCTCCCGCGCGGCGACGCGCTCGGGAGAGTCCCACTCGGGGGCGATCTCACGGACCTTGGCCTTGGTATCGGACCACTTCACGAACTCGCTTATCAGCGTTCCTCCAGGAGTTCGGCGGCGGCCTTGGGATCCATGATGTTGGACCAGGCTTGTTCGGCGGGTAGGAGATGGCGCTCGGGCAGGGCGTATTCGGGGAACCAGCCGTCCGGTTCGCAGCCGGGTACCCGGTTCAGGATCGTCGTGGTCAGATTGGCGGGGACCGAGCCGGTGATGCGGATCGCCGCGTAGGTTTCGTTGCCGTCGTCGGCGCGGATCTGGATGCCGAGGCGGAAGCCGGGGAAGTCGGCGGCGTGCTCGTGGCCGTCGCGCAGGGAACCACATGCCAGGTCGCGGATCGTGGCGTTGAGACGGAGGACGAATCGGGTGGCCGCTTCGAGCCGGTAGCGGTCGTGGTCGTCCTCGTCGGGCAGGAGGTGCCCGCTGTAGGTGCTGGTGGTCAAGGACTGGTCGTGTTCGCTGTTGTAGCGGGCGCGGGCCGCCTTCCCGCTGCTTTCCAGCGCGGTGTAGAAGTCGTCGCCGGAGCCGTCCTCGCGAACTCCTGCGGCGACCAGCCAGGTGGGGACCTCGGCGTCGGGGTCGTCGGTTCAGACGGCGCCGCGCCAGCGTTGCACTTCACCTTGAACAGGACCACGTCGTCGATGGCGCGGATGCGCTCGTGCGCGGTGTCGGGGTCGGTGAACTGCTCGGCGGCCTTGTTCAGCAAGGGATGGCTGATCGCATCCAAGGGGGTGCGGGCGGAGGGCAGCGGCAGTTTCAGGTCGTCGCGCAGGACGCGGAGGGTGGGGCGCACACGTGGCACGGCGCTGTCTACTCCTCCCAGTCGCCGGTGCCGCCGAGCTCGTTGATGCGCTCGGGGGACAGGCCGGTGAGTATGGACACGCTGGAGGACAGGGAGCCGTCCAGGACCTTCATCGACTCGATCATGCCGCGCCGGATCTGTTCGCGCTGCTGTTCGAGGTAGACGCGGACGGCGGCGGCGACCAGATCCTTCTTGGTCACCCCGAGGAAGTGCGCGCCCTGGGAGATGAGCTCATCGGTTGCCGGATCGACTTTCAGTGGTGACTGACGCTTGGCGGTGTGACGCATGGTCAAAGGTTCCTCCTGAGCTCATAGTACCTAGGTACCTCACTGAGCGGCGAGGCTTCGACTCATGGGCTTTCGAGTTGCGCGCGCCGTGTATCTTGCTTGCTTCTGCCGATAATGTCATCCGGCCAGGTCATGGGCTTCGTGGGGATCGCGTGATACGCGTGATCCCCAGTCGCTCGGAGTGCCGCATGATGATCGTTCGTGCTCTTTCGTCTGGCCTATCTCGCCGTCACGAACGCCTTCGCCGCGCTGCGGCTGCTGCCGGTGGGCGATCGGGACAAGGACGTCGAGATCCTCGCCCTCCGCCACCAGATCACCGTGCTCGAACGGTAGCTCGGTGCCGGCGCCAGAGTTTGGGTGCCGAAAATTCATCCGCGCAGGTCAGAGCGCTGGCTGATGATCGCACACCTCGAGTCTCAGGGTCTGAGGTCTACGCCGCCACGGCATGATGATCTGTCGTGCCGCTGCGTCTGGTCTACCTCATCGTGACGACCGGCTTCGCGTTTCTACGGCTGCTGCCGGGAAGCGATCGTGACAAGGAGATCGAGATCTTGGTGCTGCGGCACCAGCTGACGGTCCTGCAGCGCCAGGTGGCCAAGCCCGCCTTCACGTCCGGTGACCGCTTCGTGCTCGCCGGACTGCTCGGCCTCCTGTCGAGGGGTAAGTTGCGACACCTTGCGCTGCTGGTGCGCTCGGAGACTATCCTGCGTTGGCACCGCGACCTGCTCAGACGCCGCGACGCCGCAGCCTGTACGCCCCGGCGTCGAGGGCGCCCGCGCACCCTCTCCTCCATCCGCCTGCTGGTGCTGCGCCTGGCCCGGGAGAATCCCTCCTGGGGGTACCGGCGCATCCACGGTGAGCTGGCCGCGCTCGGCGTCACGGTCGCCGCCTCCACCGTGGGAGATCATGAAGGTCCACGGCATCGACCCGTCACCCGAGCGACAGCACACCGCCTGGGCCGATTTCTTACGCAGCCAGGCGGACGCCCTGCTGGCATGCGACTTCTTCGAAGTCCGCACCCTGACCGGGGCCCGGCTGTACGTCTTCGCCGTCATCGAGCACGCCACCCGGCGCATCCGGATCCTCGGCGCCACCGCGCACCCCACCGGCCAGTGGGTCGCCCAGCTCGGCCGGAACTTTGTCATGGACCTGCAGGAGACGGGCAGCACGGCCAGGTTCCTCATCCGCGACCGCGACGCCAAGTTCACCGCGGCCTTCGACGCCGTGCTGTCCGATGCCGGACTTCGCGTCGTCACGACCGGCATCCGGATCCCCCGGATGAACGCGATCATGGAGCGGTGGATTCAGACCTGCCGGCGCGAACTGCTGGACCGCACCTTGATCTGGAACCAGCGCCATCTGCTTCATGTCCTGCGCGAGTTCGAGGTGTTCTACAACGGTCACCGGCCGCACCGGGTCCTCCGGCAGGCCGCTCCGCTCCGGCCGCTCCCCGGCCCGGGAGCCGGCCCAGCCCCGATCACCCGACTCGACATCCGCCGACATGATCGACTCGGTGGTGTCCTCAGGGAGTACCGGCATGCTGCTTGACCTGGACGGATGAATGTCGGCACCCGCACGGGCGGCCGCCGGCAAGCTGACGGACGGCGGCGCCAGCGGCGTGGTCCGTACGCCGACGTCGAACAGGGCGGGCCTGCGGCCGACGTGTCGCCTCTATCGCGTTTGCGGTCTGGGGCTCATCCCGGCGAAGACCGCTTGGAGTACGCGGTCGATGTAGGCGTGGGTCAACGGCTGCTGTGTGATCAGCAGCCGGTAGTACAAGGGGCCGGAAAGGATCTCGAACGCCAGGTCCAGGTCGAAGTCGGGAGCGAGTTGACCCTGGTCCTTGGCGGCTTCGAGGCGAGCCAGGGTGTTGGCGGTCTGCGGCTCGATGAACCGCCGGTTGAGTGCGGCGGCGACCTCGGGATCGTGCTGTGCTTCGCCGATGAGGTCCTGGTACAGCGGGCCCCAGGGCGGCTGGCCCAGCAGGGCGGCGGCCCTGGTCATCACCTCGCGTAGATCGGCCACGATGTCGCCGGTGTCGGGGTGGTCCAGGCCTGCGGTGTTCAGGCTGAGGACCGCGTCGAGGAACAGCAGGCCCCGGGAGGGCCAGCGGCGGTAGACGGTGTGTTTGCCGACGCCGGCTCGGGACGCGACCGCCTCGATGCTGAGCTTGGCGTAGCCGGCCTCTCGGGCCAGGTCCAGCGTGGCCTGCATGATCGTGTGGGTCCGGTTGTCGGTACGGGCGGCGCGGTGGTCGGTCATGCCGTCACTCTACTGGAACGGCACGTGCCGTGTTGACAAGTGCGAATCCGATCGAGCACGCTATCTCGCAGCGGCACGGACCGTGCCGTGCTGCTCGGGCTCGACCAACCCCATCCCGACAGCAGTTACCACCAGCAGGAGGAGAGCATGGACGCTCGCCCGAACCTCTCGGAGGCATGATGACCTCAGAACAGACCTCGGTGTTGATCACCGGAGGAAACAAAGGACTCGGTCTTGAGACCGCCCGGCGGCTCGGGGAACAGGGCTGGACGATCTTTCTCGGCTCGCGCGACGAAGGCCGAGGACGGGCGGCCGCCGACAAGCTGACGGACGGCGGCGCGAACGTGATCCTGGTCCCGCTGGACGTGACCTCGGACGAGTCGGTGACCGACGCCGTACGGCTCGTCCGGAAGCACACCGACCGGCTGGACGTGCTGATCAACAATGCCAGCGTGCCTGGAAATTAATGAACCCTGAGGCGAGACATCGGCGTTCGGTGTCACAGACCGGCCGGCTGTTTTCGTCTCCAAGGACAGGGACCTACATCGATATGGGAAATGGTCATGCGGATAGTTCGTAACGGACGAGGCGGTCGGCGAGGCGGTGGCTCGAAGGCGAGAAGCAGCCCCCTGATCGTGATCGGTGTACTGCTGGGCGCGGCCAGCATGCTGGTCTTCGGTTTCTGGGCACTGCTCTCGCCCGTCAGCTTCCTCGACTACGTCAACTACCACCCCGTGAACGAGCACTTGGCGCACGACGCGGGCGCCTTCCAGATCGGGATCGGCGCCACTTTGATCTTCGCTTTGATCTGGTCGGACGCTCTCGTCGTGGCGCTGGCCGGATTCGCCGTCGCCAGTGGTCTGCACACCATGACGCACTTCATGGACCGGCATCTGGGCGGCCACGGCACCGACGTCCCGATCCTCGGTCTGTTCACCCTGATCGCTCTTGCCACCCTCTACCTGCGACTGCGAAAGATGAAATCAACATGAAAGTCCTGCTCGCCGGAGCCACTGGCGCGATCGGCCGCCCGCTGGTGAAAGCGCTGCGTACGGCGGGGCACGAGGTCCTCGCCCTCACCCGGGACAGCGGCGCCCAAGTGCCCGGAGCCCGCCTGGTGGTCGCCGATGTACTCAACAGGGACGACCTGCTCCGCGCGGTGGAGGGCATCACCGCGGACGTGGTGATCCACCAGCTCACCGCGCTGAGCAAGGCCCCCGCCAAGTACGCGGACATGCGACTGACCAACACGCTGCGCACGACCGGTACGGCCCACCTGATCGACGCCGCGCGCGCTGTCGGAGCCCGTCGGTTCCTCACCCAGTCCATGGTGCCCGGCTACGGATTCGTCGATCACGGCACGCGCCCGCTCACCGAACAGGACCCGTTCGGCCAGCCGCGCGGCAGCAAGGCGGATCCGCTGGTAGCGGCCATGCGCTCGACCGAGCAGCAGGTGTTCGATGCCGACGGCATCGAGGGCATCGCCTTGCGCTACGGCGCCTTCTACGGCCTGACAGGCTCGGAGGGCTTCATCACCACGCTTCGCGCCGGCAAGCTCCCCGTGCCCACGGATGGCGGCACCACGATGTCATGGATCCACCTGGCCGACGCCGCCGCTGCCACGGTGGCGGCCATGGACAAGGGGGTGGCGGGCCAGGCCTACAACATCGTCGACGACGAGCCCGTCACCTGGGGACGCATGTTCGCCGAACATGCCAAGGCGGCCGGGACCAGGCCACCCCGGCGCCTGCCCGGGTGGGTGATCCGGCTGGCCGCGCCGTACTTCGCGACCCTCATGATCGACACGTCCATGCGCGTGTCGAATGCCAAGGCGAAGGTCGAGCTGGGGTGGGCGCCGACGATGCCCAGCTACCGCGAAGGCGTGCACACCCCCCGCGGGTAGACGTGCCGACCCGCCGGACGATCGGGGCAGGTCGTCGGCAAGACCGGCTTCCTGCCCGTTCGCCCTGCTTTCCCCACTGGCGATATTCATGCCACTCACCACTGACATCCAGATCCATGCCGTGAACGTCCTGGTCATCGGCTCAGGCGCAGCGGGACTGCGGGCGGCGATCGCCGCCGCCGCCGGTTGCGAGGTGCTCATCGTGGGGAAACGTCCGAGGACGGACGCCCACACCGTGCTCGCCGCCGGAGGCATCAACGCCGTGCTGGACACCAGCGACCCCGCCGACAGCTGGCAGCAGCACTTCGCGGACACCTACAAAGAAGGCTATGGTCTCGGCGACCCCGCGATGATCGAGATCATGGTCCGCAAGGCGCCGGACGCAATCCGCGAGCTCGCCGACTGGGCCCCCCCTTGAGCCGGCTCTGCGCCTGCCGATAATTACGTCCACCCAGGTCATGACTCTGCGAGGGCTTCGCGTGGCGTTCGCGAGCTCTGGTCACCCGGGAGACGGAAGCGCGTACGGCAGGATGATCCGCTGTGCTGCTTCGCCTGGCCTACCTGACCGTCACGAACACGTTCGCCGCGCTGCGGTTGCTGCCCATGGGCGATCGGGACAAGGACGTGGAGATACTTGCTCTGCGTCACCAGATCACCGTCCTTGAACGCCAACTCGGCGCCGACACCAGAGTGAGATTCGCGCCCGCGGACCGAGCCTTCCTTGCCGCGCTCCTGACGTCGCTGCCGCGCGAGGTCCTGCGCCAGCTGCGGCTCCTCATCCGTCCGGACACGGTTCTCCGCTGGCACCGCGATCTGATGCGACGTCGTCATGCCCGTACCTGCCGGCCGAAGCGGCCTGGCCGCCCACCTACCGTCCACTCCATTCGCGCCCTCATCCTGCGCCTGGTGCGAGAGAACCCCGGCTGGGGCCTATCGGCGGGTGCATGGTGAGCTCACCATGCTCGGTATCAAGGTCGCGCCATCCACGTTCTGGGAGATCCTCAAGCGGGAAGGTGTTGATCCTGCGCCCGAGCGGGCGGCCACCACGTGGGCCGACTTCCTGCGCTCGCAAGCAAACGCCCTACTGGCCTGCGATTTCATCGAGACCATCACCCTCAACGGGCAACGCCAGTACATCCTGGCGGTGATCGAGCACGCCACGAGGCGGGTCCGTGTGCTCGGCACCACCGCACATCCGAGCGCCGGCTGGGTCATCCAAGCGATTAGGAATCTGGTGATGGATCTGGACGATGCGGGCTGTCGGGCGCGCTTTCTGCTCCGAGATCGGGATGGGAAGTTCCCTGCCCTCATGGACGAGGTGCTCGCCGAGGCCGGCATTCAAGACGGTGCTCACTGGTATCCGGATGCCGCGGATGAACTCGATCATGGAGCGGTGGGTGCAGTCGTCCCGAGCTTCTCGACCGCTGCCTGATCTGGAACGAACACCACTTGCGGCACGCCCTGCACGAATATGAACACTTCTACAACCAGCACCGAGCACATCAAGCCCTGAACCAAGCAGCCCCGCTGCGCACCGTCCCCGATCCGATTACGGATCCAGAGCGAATCATCGACCTGAATGTCCGCCGACGAGACCGGCTCGGCGGCGTCCTCCATGAGTACTTACAAGCGGCTTGACCTGCATGGATGGAATTGTCGGCAGGCGCAGGTTCGAATCTCCTAGGCTCCACCCACTCAAAAGCCCAGGCCAGGGACCGATTTCCCCGCCTGGGCTTTGATCGTTAGTCGGCCTTCACGTTTTTCCGGCCCGTTGTGTGCCCGATCCACCCTTGATGGCCATGACACGGTGCACGTCCGTCACCCCGAAGCGACGAGGATCACCGGTCAGGCTCTCCACCACGCTCACCGACCCATCGAAGATGGTGAACGCATTGTCGCCGCTGCGCCGGGAGGTCTCGGTCACTCACTCCATGGTGGCCGTGCCGGAGTTCTCGCCGTGACTCAGAGCGGGAGTGGGTGGGCCAGCACACCCGCGCCCTGAGCGCGACCGGAGAGGATCCGGGCGAACTCGACCGCGTCGACGGTGGTGGTCTCGTACGTCGCACCCTGCTCGAAGCGACCTCCGGCCGGCCCGGTGAGCTCGAGCCGGAAGGGCTGTCCGTGGACGGCCGCCCACTCGGCCACGATGTCGGCAACCAGCCGGCCGTCGTGCTCGGGGGTCAGCTCCGGCGTCGCGCCGACCGCGCGGCTCAGGTCGATGCGGTGCATCCAGAAGTCGCGGGTGAATCCGACCCGGAGCAGGTAGGTGAGCGGCTGCCAGCCGATCGGCGGGCCGAACGGGATCGGCGCGCTGCGCACCGGCCACGGCGTACGGCGTCGTCCGGCGACGGCCTTCGGCCCCATCGCCGCGATCCGCTCCACGAGCTCGCCGGGTGAGAGGCCGCTGCGCTCTCGCACCTGGATCTCGTTGAGCCCGTCGACCCAGTGGTGGGAGTCGATCTCCCGATTCAGTGGCAGCCCGCGTCGGAACTGGTGGATCAGCTCCTTGGGGGAGGCCTGGGCCTCCAGCGCGCCGAGGACGTGGCGGGCCAGGTCCGCCACGGTCCATCGGTCGCAGTCGGTGGGCCGGCCCCAGGCCTCGTCGTCGAGCTCTGCCAGCGCGGCCGCGAGCCGCCTGTTCTCCTCGGTCGCGAGCCGCCAGACCTCGGCTCCGCGGATCCGCTCGACGTCCGCGACGGCGACCATCAGGCGGCCCAGGTCGGGGCGATCCGGCGCCGGTACCAGCGCCCGCCGAGCCGACGGACGACGAACAGCACCGGAGCCGGTACGTCGCGCCTGATCTGCGCCAGCGCGGGAGGGTCCGCATCATCTGACAGCCAGGCGATGAACGTCCCGATGGTCTTCAGGTGCGACCTCACCACCGCCTTCTGGGCCGCCTTCACCTGCGGCGTGCCGTGCCGACTCGCGGAGAACGGCTCGAGGTCGCGCTCCTCGTGCTCGAGGTGCGGCAGCAGTGTGCTGCCCAGGACCGCCACTCGCTCCCGGGCGCTCGCCGCCGAGCTGGTCGTGGGGCGGTCGGCGAGCGCGTGCATGGCGGTGCCGGCCTCGGCGGCGGACCGCAGCATGGCGGAGTGCTCGCCGTCCAGGTCACCGACCAGTGCGTCGTCCACGCCGAGCTCGCGCAGCGCCGGCCAGAAGTGCTGCTCCTCGTCGTCGTCGTGCTGCCGCAGCTGGGCCTCGAAGTTGTCCCAGGCGACGACCAGGTCGGCGGCTCGCCGCTGGTCGCCGTCGGGGAACGCGGCCAGCGCCGTGTCGAACCGGCGTAGGTCGCGCCGGAAGGCGGCGTGGACCACCGTGTTGAGTGTCTTGTGCTCGTTTATGGGGACTCCTCCCTGGGTGGTGGTGGTCATGGGATGGCCTCGGTCCAGACGTTCTCGCGGCTGATCAGGCCGTCCGCGGAACTCGAAGACGTGGAGCATTCGGAAGGCGATCTCGGAGCCGTCGTCGGCCTGTGGGCTCCGCCCGGTGACGTCGCTGTCGACGATCACCGCGTCGCGGGCGACGTCCTCGGTCACCGGGGCTGCCGGCCGAGGAGTCCGAGCAGTCGGTCCTGGGCCGAGGAGCCGGGCGGCACCTCGACGGCGGGTCCGAAGGCACCGCGGCCGCGGAGCCGCTCCATCGGCGCGCGCTCGTAGAACCCGAGCACGGCCGTCGCGAGCTCCTCGTCGATCGTCGCCTGCCGGCCGGTGCCGACCGCGATGTCCCAGCCGTGGACGGCGATCTCGCCGAGATTGATGAGGTACGCCGCGGCCGAGGGGAACGTCCCGAACGGCAGCACGGTCTCGCCCTGCATTGCGCCTGATGCGGCCCAGGCGGCGGTGTTGGCCCGGCGCACCCGGTCGAGCGTCGACGCAGGGTCGGCCTGGCCGAGCAGGTCGCCGAGCCGGTCACCCACCGGGTGCCCCTCTTTTGCGTCGGTGAACATCTGCGCCGCAGCGAGCGTGTGGCTGAGCACGCCGCGCACGTCGAGCTCGGCGCAGGGCGTGGCCTTGCCCAGGTCGGCCGGACCGAGGTCGTGGACCAGCTCGGTCAGCCGGTCGTATGCCTTCTCGAGTGTGGCGGTCGCTCCTGTCTCGAATCCGAGTTCCATGATCCCCTTTTTGCCTTTAGTGATATTCAAGTTGAATTGCATTCTTACTTGAATCGTGCTCTAATGTCAACCTATGACCGACCGGCGCAGCTACGACGCGACCCGTCGCCGCGAGCGGGCCGAAGAGCAGAAGCGGCAGACCCGCGAGCGAGTGGTCGACGCCGCCCGTCGGCTCTTCCTCGAACAGGGCTACGTCGCGACCACGATCACGGCGATCGCGCAGGAGGCCGGTGTCTCCGCGCAGACGGTCTACCTGTCGTTCAGCGGCAAGGCCGAGATCCTGCACCGCGTCGCCGACGTGGCCATCGGTGGAGACCACGAGGAGCTGACGATCTTCCAGCGCACGACGTGGCAGCAGCTCGAAAGCGAGGCCGACCCGGCGAGGCAGGTCCGGTTGCTCGCCGACCTGATGGCCGCGATCGCCGAGCGGATGGCCCCGGTGTGGCAGGCTTACCGAGAGGCCGCCGCGACGGACCCGCGGGCCGCGGCGGACATGGCAGCACTGCTCAAGGGGCGCCACGAGTCGCTGACCAGGGCGCTCCGGCTGCTGCCGGAGGAGCGACTGCGACTCCCGTTGGCCGAGTGCGTCGACAGCTTCTGGACGATCTCGAGCCTGGACGGATACCTGCTGCTCACCGGGCATCGGGGCTGGAGCCATGAGCAGTGGCGGGACTGGCTGCGCGAGACCGCCGTTGTCCAGCTGTTGTCGCCAAGCTAGAACACGTTCCCGTTGAAGTGGCGCTCGTGACGCTCGTCGAGCGCGCGGTCGCGCTCGGCGCGCCACCAGCCGATGGCAGCTTTCATCACCGACCGCTCCCGGCCCTCCAGGTCAATATGGGGTGATGCGGGCCGCTGCCGCAGTGAATCCGGTATTCACTGCGGCAGCGTCACGCCGCCGGGTAAAGGGCCTGGGTCAGACGCCGAACGCCGCCGGGTAGCGGATGGTGCCGGACGGCTAGGCTGTCGCTAATGTCAACGGCGCGAGTGCTCGAGAGTTGGACGTCACACCGATCGTGTTCGGATCTGCCTGGAAGATCTTGGACCTGGTGGCTGATGAGATCCTGGGGCGCAAGGCCAACGGTGCCCCGATGACCATCGAGGCCAAGTGCAAGGCCGCAGTCAGAGGGAACGGATTCGCCCGGCCAAAGCCTTTCCTCAACGAGGTGGATCTATGGAAGCGGTACATGCACTTGTACGCCGACACGCTGCCCCTTCGGCACTCCCTCGTTCACCGGGAACTCGTCGTTCATGCCGACGGACGCGTTGAATCGTCTCCTGTGCAGGGAAACCCCGTCCGGCCCGTGACCATGGACCGTGACGAGTTGGGCTACTTCTTCCGCGCCGTCCAAGGGTTCGCGAGAGCACTGATCAGCGGAGACTTTCCGAGGCGCGAACGGGATAACCTCGCGTTCATCCTCTCCCAGCTGAATGGCGTTCACGGGCTGGGCACCCTTCCCGGGCGGGCAGTAACCCGAGCGATCCTGGTTCTGGCACGTCCAGAGGTCCTGGCGTCTGGTGCCTTGCAGTATGACGCGCGTGCTGCACTTAGCTACGTGCATGGCAAGTGGCCGAACGCTGGCGTTGACCTGTTGCTCAAGCTGCCTGACGGCACCGTTATCCGGGGACATCTCGAGGATGCGCCCGAGACCGACCCCGCTCCGATTCGGATCAATGCGTTGCCTCGGTGGCTGGAGGTTGCTCCACCTGAAAACTGGACCAGGTGGGACAGACTCGGTTCGCCTTGAACCGCCTCGTAGCCAGCTCCCTCCCTCCTCCGGACATCTCCGATGATCGTCGGACGTCTCGGCGAGCGTCACTTGATGGTTCTACGGGTGCCGGACAATTCCGGAAAGCTTCGTGGTGCCGGTGTGTCACAGACCTGACCCAGGTATGACCCAACTCTTGATTCTTTGATCAAGGGGGTGGGTGAACCTGCAGGTCAGGATGGTAGGGCGCCCGGGGCTCGAACCCGGAACCTACGGATTGCTAGTCCGCAGCGGCAACTGCCGGACGGTGACAAATAATGTCACTATCCGATGTTTACGCAGGTAGCTGCTGTTCGGCCATGTCGAGCAGTGCCGCATATCTCGCCAAAATCGTGGGCATCCGATTCTGCCGGTATCCCTACGGTCTCCCAGCTTCCATCTTTCGCTTCCTGACGCTGGCACATGCCAAGTGGCTTATGGGCGATGTCTAAGCTGTTCTTGCCATCCATCGAGGTCTGATCTTTCGCCACGAGCCTCGTCGAAAGGGCTGCAGCGCTTTCATCGCGCTCGGCCCTGGCACGGTCACCCAAGTCTGCACGTGATCACCGCGCTCGCACCATGGTTCGATCTCGGCGAGTGGCGCCCTGCGCCACAGCTTGCTCTCCGCGCCGATGTACATGGCGCGTCAGGCTTGGCACTGGCAATCCGCCGGCTTGGGTTGTCACCGGAGCGCCCACATGCAGCTCTCATCTATCCGTATGAAGGCGTGAGCGTACTCACTTGCAGCGCCGAGAACCGCGGTTCACGTACGTGTCGCTCGCTAAGGCGGTGTTGAGCGACCACATCTGGACGGACCCGTATTAGCCCCAGCGGGAGGAGATCACCGTGCTCACAGCGAACGCTACGTCCGTTTCTAACAGGGGTGAGCCGATCACTTCGGCCTCTCCGAGATCGGCCGTTCAGTGTGAGGCGGCGTCTAACGCCACGACGCGTGAGGGAACGCCTAACACTAAATCGGCGAGAAGGAGGTGACCGATCCCATGGACACCTCCTCACGCCGCAGGCGCCGTAAACGCGTCACAGAGACGGAAGAGTACGTCGCCATGTTGCATCGCATGGTGGACGCGTTCGCCACCCGGCTCGCCGACGACCCGGTAGGGCTCGTGCACGTCGAACCGTTGCGCGAGCATCTGCGCGACGCGATGAACATCGCCATCGCGATCAATCAGGAGAAGCCACGTGGCTACTCCTTCGGTGAACTGGCGAAGATCCTTGGTATCAAGCGAGAGTCCGTCTACGGGCGTGCGGTCAAAGGACGGATGTTGCTCGCAAGGGTGCGCGCCAGACTGGGCGTCGTTAGTTTGCGTGAGCACCACAAGTCACGACTTGCTGAAACCGGCGTGCCGGACCGCCGTCTGGCCGAAGGGGACCGTTCATAAGACTCGAGCGGAGAGAGCGCGTAATACGGCTGCGCACTTGCTAGGGCCTGTACGGACTTCAGATCTTCAGATGAGTCAGAGGCTGATAGCCCGCGCGGCAGAAAATACCTCGCCGACCCGCTCCGGATCGTCCAGACTGGCACGATGCCCGACCTCCAGCCCTCTTCAGCCGCCCTCGCCTGGGCCGCGCGTATACCCGGTACCAGCGCGACAGTGCGGGAGGTACAAGTGCTCACCGGCGGCACTCATGCCAGTACGCATCTGATCCGGACGACTGACCCGGACTGCGAGCTGGTTTTGAGACGGTACGCTGCCGCGGACGATGCGGCGTATCGCGAGGCACACGTGCTGACCGCGCTCGATGGGTTGGGCGGCCTCGCGCCGCGTCTACTCGACTCCGATTCGGCGGGGGAGCGGTTCGGCGAGCCTGCCGTTCTGATCTCGCGGCTGCCGGGGCGAGCGGACATCATGCCCGCCGATCCGCTCCCGTGGGCTGCGCGACTGGGACGCACGCTCGCCCGTATCCACGCTGCACCTCTTACAGGGATGACGGGATTCCGCGACGTTCTCGATGATATCCCCGGCATCGTAGGCCGGGCCGATGGTCCGGTGCGGAAGCGATGGGTCGATCTTGCCGCCGAGCCGAGGGTGCTCACACATTTCGACTACTGGTCGGGCAATGTCCTGTGGGAAGACGGTGAGCTCACGGGGGTCGTCGACTGGTCGGGGGCCTCTCTTGCACCCCGCGGATTCGATGTCGGCTGGTGCCGCCTGGACCTGGTGTTGCTCCACGGTACACACGTCGCCGACGCTTTCCTCCTTGCCTATGAGGACGCCGCCGGTACGCGCGTGCCACACCGGGAACTTTGGGATTTGTTCGCCATTCAACGCTCCCGCGGCGAAGTGGAGAATTGGCTGCCCAACTATCATGATCTCGGTCGCACCGACCTCACCCGCCAAGAACTCAGTCACCGGCACGGTGCCTGGCTCGCTGCCCTGTGATCAGGTGGGGTCCCCGCCTGATGTGTATCGGAGGGTTGGTCGCCGCGTCCGATGAGCCGGTGCGACGGGCAGTCGCGCCGGTATCCAGCCTCATAGAGGAGGTACGGGCCGATGCTCACAACCGACAGCTCAATGAAGTTGCGATCATAAGCTTCGAGGATTCCAGCTGCTCTTGGTTGTCGGTCTTGGTAGGCCATTGCTATGGCGCGTGGAGACCTTACCGATGAGGAGTGGTCGTTGATCGAGCCTCACCTGCCCGTG
This sequence comes from Nonomuraea deserti, assembly GCF_004348685.1. Classification (GTDB taxonomy): domain Bacteria; phylum Actinomycetota; class Actinomycetes; order Streptosporangiales; family Streptosporangiaceae; genus Nonomuraea; species Nonomuraea deserti. Next base: position 25,156 of record NZ_SMKO01000130.1, read on the forward strand.
GGTGAGCGCGGTGCGATCCCGGATCTGCGGCAGCAGTTCAACGCGGTGATGTGGCGGTTTCGTACCGGCAGTCCGTGGCGGGATCTGCCCGCCGAGTACGAGCCCTGGTCTACTGTCTACGACAGGTTCCGGTCGTGGGCGATTTCGGGCGTCTTCGAGCACCTGATGCAGGCCATGATCGCCGAAGCCGCGGCCTGGGGGCAGACCGACCTCGACCTGGTCAGCGTGGACTCCACCACGGCCCGCGCCCACCACCACGCCGCCGGGATGATCCTGGACGGCGAGCTGGTCAAGGCGCTGGAAGAGGCCGCCGAACAGGAAAAGGGGCTGCCCCAAAAGGGGCACCCCCCAGGACGGCGGACTCGGCGAAAGCGGGGATCAGGATGGCGAGCGGGACGGACGCCGGCGGTTGCGACTGCGGCGCAAGATCCGGCTGACGGCGGCCAAGCTGGGCCGCTCGCGCGGCGGGCTGACCAGCAAGGTTCACCTGTCCGCCGACTGGCGATGCCGTCCGCTGTCCTTCGTCCTCACCCCAGGCCAGGCCGGCGACAGCCCGCAGTTTCGCGCCGTCCTGGCCTGCATCAAGATCCGCCTGCCTGTTGGACGCCCGCGCACCCGCCCAGATGCGGTGGCCGCCGACAAGGCCTACTCCTCCCGCAGCAACCGCGGCTATCTGCGCCGGCGCCGCATCAAAGCCGTCATCCCCGAAAAGGCCGACCAGGCAGCCAACCGCAAGAAGCGCGGCTCCTGCGGCAGCCGCCCGGTCAGCCATGATCCAGATCTCTACAAGCAGCGCAACACGGTGGAACGCTGCATCAATCGGATCAAGGAGTGGCGCGGGCTGGCCTTCCGCTTCGACAAGACTCCCGAAAGCTACCTCGCCGGCCTTCATCTACGCGGAGCCGTCTTGTGGATCCGAAGCCTTCAACCCGTCTAAAAATCTGAAGTCCGTACAGGCCCTAGTCGCGAGCGCGGGGGCAGGATCCCGGCCAGTCCGCTGGTCGGGACAGCGCGGATCCTCCATGAAGAACGAGGCCGACGCGGAGAAGGGGATGGTCCGTGCGAAGTACGACGCCGGATCCATCCCCGCATGGCGCGGGGCCGACCGCAGCATGAGCCTGCGCATCGTGCCCATCACCGGACCATCCCCGCATGGCGCGGGGCCGACCGCAGCATGAGCCTGCGCATCGTGCCCATCACCGGACCATCCCCGCAGGCGCGGGGCCGACTCAGCCACGGCCCGCGCCTGCTCCTGCAGCTGAGGACCATCCCCGCAGGCGCGGGCCGACGTCCACGCCGGTCATCAAGGCCAGCGCGGGCGCGGACCATCCCCGAAGGCGCGGGGCCGACACGAAGTACAGGATCCCGTTTTCCACCCACATCGGACCATCCCCGCGGGCGCGGGGCCGACCCGACCAGCACGGTCGGCGCGTACCCGGCTTCCGGACCATCCCCGCGGGCGCGGGGCCGACGCGGATGCCGTTTATCCAGACGTCCCAACGTACGGACCATTCCCGCGGGCGCGGGGCCGACACTCGCACCGTGGACGCAACCCGCACTTGATCGGCAAGATTGGCAGGATGCCGGCCTTCCTCGTTCTGGTCTGCTGTCGCTGAGCGGCTGCGTGGTGGACCTGGTGCCAGTGGATTCCAGTGGTTGGGATGACTGGTTCGCCAGTCGCCAGGAGGCTGAGACCGCTCGAGATCAGACCGGCAAGTCAGGCCTACACGTGCTCGGGGTCGGATTCGCTGCCGCCGATGTTCCCGGGCTGCTGGCCGATATGGTCGACGGCGGCTGGGACGCATCGGCCGGCAGTCTCCCGGAACGGCTGACGCGGCGTGAGACGTTCCCCGACTTCGGCGACCGGCGATTGGGTTTCGAACTGGTCGGTTTCGACAGCGGACTCTGGCACACCTGGACCTGCATCGGGGGCCTCGTCACCGACGTTCACCAAGCCACCGGCGTCCAGCCGGGACCCAGCGGGCTGATCCAGGATGAGCAGGACGCGCGCCGGGCCGCTCAATGGCTCACCGACTCAGGCCTCGGCGATCCCAAGGTATTCCTCTGGGCGGCTGCACTGCTCACGGAGACCCCGCGAGAGACCTTCCAGACCGAGGAATAGCGCACGGTTCCCTCGAACAAGCCCTCCGGCAACCCGATCGCCTTCACGCGCTCCAGCTTGACGATCTCGGCCAGCAGCGTGTCCAGCTGCAAGGGTCCGGGATCGGACTTGAGCTCCTGCAGGAACGCTCGCGTACCCCCAACGCCTTCGGCCTTGTCGCCCTCGTCGGCGGTGTCCTCCTCCTGGGCATCGCCGGCGCCGGAATCGGTATCCTCCTCGGCGGCGCGCTCTGCCGAAGAGCTGGCCTCGCCCGTGTCTGCCTCGTCCTCGTCATCGGCACCCGGGTCGTCGGGGACGATCAGCTCCTCCAGCTTCTCGATCGACT
>NZ_SMKO01000131.1 GCF_004348685.1 Nonomuraea deserti
GAGCTGGCCGGCGAGTGGGCGGGCGGGCCGGGCGGCGACCACGGGTTCGGCGCCGACGACGGGCTCGTGGTGCTGCTCGGCCCCAGGTCCGACGTGGGCCGCGCGGTGGCGGAACGCCGCGACGAGCAGGCAAGGACGCTGCTCGGCCTGTGGCGCGCCGCGGTGCCCGGCGTGGTGATCGAGCTGGTCGACCAGTACGGCTTCCGCGACGCCATCACGGCCGTGCGCATGCTCGGGCTGGCCGAGTCGATGGGCGTGCCGGCCGTGCTGACCAACGCCACCCGCTACCTCGACCCGGCCGACCACCAGGTCGGCGACGTGCTCGACGCGGCCCGCCAGCTCGTCCCGCTGCACCCTCGCCATCTCGACCGCACCACCTCCCACGCCTACCTCAAGAGCGGCAAGGAGATGGCGCAGGTCGCGGCCAAGGTCTGCGGCGCCGACCAGGAGCGGGTCGCGAGGTTGCTGTTCACCACCAGGCGGCTGGCCGAGGCGTGCGCGATCGACCCTGCCGGGCTGCTCGCGCTCCGGAACGACCCGCCCGACCTGCACCTGCCCGAGATCGGCCGCGACCCGGTGCCGCTGCTGCGCCACCGCGTCGAGGACGGCCTGCTCGCGCGCGGCCTCGACCGCTCCGCCGACGCCAGGCGGCGTCTCCAGGACGAGCTGGCCATCATCGAGAAGAAGCGCCTGTCCGGATATTTCATCGCCGTGGCCGGCATCACCGACATGATCCGCGGCATGGGCATCCGCTGCGCCATCCGCGGCTCGGGAGCGGGCAGCCTGGTCAACTACCTCATCGGCATCGGCGAGGTCAACCCGCTCGACCACGGCCTGCTCATGGAGCGTTTCCTGTCGGAGGGCCGCATCGGGCTGCCCGACATCGACGTCGACGTCGAGTCGGCCCGCCGCCTCGACTGCTACAAAGCCATCTTCGAGCGCTACGGCGAGGCGCGCGTGGCCTGCGTGTCCATGATGGAGACCTACCGGGCGCGCAGCGCCATCCGCGACGTCGCCGGCGCGATGGGCCTGCCGCCGCACGAGATCGACGCCATCGCCAAGGCGTTCCCGCACATCAGGGCCAAGCAGATCACCGCGTCGCTGAACGACCTGCCCGAGCTGCGCGAGAGCCGGCTCGGCGACGCGGGGCTGGAGCGGGTGTTCCGGCTGGCGGAGAAGCTCGACGGCCTGCCCAGGCACATCGCGCTGCATCCCTGCGGCGTGCTGGTCGGAAACGCGGGGCTGCGCGACAGGACGCCGGTGGAGCGCAGCCTGCTGGAGTTCCCCATGTCGCAGTTCGACAAGGAAGACGTCGAGGAGGCCGGGCTGCTCAAGCTCGACGTGCTGGGCGTGCGGATGCAGTCGGCGCTGGCGTACGCGCTGGGCGAGATCAAGCGGGTGGACGACGTCGTGGTCGAGCTGGACACCCCGCAAGGGGACGCGTCGAATGTTCAGTACGTCCCGCACGACGACCAGGACACCTACGACATGATCAGCGCCGGCCGCACCCTCGGCTGCTTCCAGATCGAGTCGCCCGGGCAGCGCGAGCTGGTCGCCAAGCTGGAGCCGCGCAGGATGCACGATCTGATCGTGGACATCTCACTGTTCCGTCCCGGCCCCGTCAACTCCGACATGGTCACCCCCTACCTGGAGGCCAGGCACGGGTGGCGCAAGCCGTACTACCCGCACGAGAGGCTGCGGGAGGCGCTGAAGGAGACGCACGGCGTCGTGGTGTTCCACGAGCAGGTGCTCAAGATCGTCTCAGTGATGACCGGGCGCGACCTGTCGTTCGCCGAGCTGCTGCGGCGCACCCTGGACACCCCGGAGGGGCGCGAACGGGTGCGCAGGACGTTCGTGCCCATGGCCAAGGCCAACGGGTTCGGCGACGCGGCCGTCGAGCGGGCCTGGAAGGTGCTGGACGCGTTCGGGGCGTTCGGGTTCTGCAAGGCGCACGCGGCGGCGTTCGCGCTGCCCACCTACCAGTCGGCCTGGCTGAAGCGGCACCACGCCGCGGCGTTCTTCGCCGGCGTGCTCACGCACGAGCCCGGCATGTACCCACCGCGCGTCATCATCGACGAGGCCAGGCAGTGCGGCATCAAGATCCTGCCGCTCGACGTCAACAGGTCGGGCAAGGACTGGCTGGTCGAGCGGCTCGGGCCGCGCGTGCGGGTGCGCGTGCGCCCGTCCGAGCTGGGCGACGGCCCGGCCAGGCGGCGGGGCTTCCGCCAGGAGGAGATCGGCAAGGGGTACGCGTTGCGGGTGCCGTTCTCGGCGGTCAAGGGGGTGAGCGAGGCGGAGGTCGAGCGGATGGTCGCCGGCCAGCCGTACACCTCGCTGGCCGACTTCTGGGACCGCGCCCGGCCCTCCCGGCCCACGATCGAGCGGATCGTCCAGGTCGGCGGCCTGGACGCGCTCCACGACCTGCACCCCGGCGGGCCCCGCTGGCGTCCGGGCGAGCTGACCCGCCGCGACCTCATCGCCCAGGTCGGCGCGCTCGACCGGGGTTCGGCGATCGGCGTGCGGGCGGGCCCGCGCAGGTCCAGGCGCTACGCCGCCCCGCCCTCCCGGGAGGAACACCCGTCCGTGCAGCTCCCGCTCGGTTTCGGCGAGCACCTCCCGCCGGGCGAGCTGCCCGAGATGACGGAGACGGAGATGGTCGAGGCCGAGCTGGAGATCCTGGGCATCGACGTCAGCCGGCACGTCATCAGCTTCCACGACGAGCTGCTCGACGCGCTCGGAGTGGTACGTTCCAGAGACCTCCTCGCCCAGCGCAACGGGGCGGAGGTGCTGGTCGCGGGGGTCAAGGTGGCGACCCAGACGCCTGCCGTGCGCTCGGGCCAGCGGGTCATCTTCGCCACGCTCGACGACTCGACGGGGCCGGTCGACCTGACGTTCTTCGAGTCGGTGCAGGGGCGGTGCGCGTCGATCGTGTTCGGCTCGTGGCTCATGCTGGCCAGAGGGGTGGTCAGGCGCACGGGCACGCGGGCGGTGTCGATGCGCGCGGTCGACTGCTGGAACCTGGTGGATCTCGACGCGCTCTGGCGCTCCCAGGGCATCGAGGCGGTCCGCGCCGTCATCAGCCGGACCCCGGACGACCTCGCGGGGGTCGGGGGCCGCGCCATCGAATATGCCAACGGGTTCAGGCTCTCGCCCTACTCCGACCTCGGCCCGGCCGTCACCGAACCGCCCAGGCGGCTCTGGCACGCCAGCCCCGGCAGCTCGGGCCCGACGGCCGCCTAGCGCTTCCGGACCGGTCCTAGCCCGTACGCCCGATCGGGGTGGAGCCGGAGGCCGGATGAGGCTGGGGAGAGAAGGCGTGTACGGTGCCGGGCTCCGCCGGCCGGGGAGCGCGGGAGCCCCGCTGGAGCCGGGTGAGCTCGCGTACGGTGGCCGCGCACAGCAGGGCGGCCAGCGTCGAGCAGGACAGCTCCAGCATCCCCACCCCCGTCAGGTCGAGCTCCGACGAGCCGAGCGGCAGCCGCACGGTGACCAGCACCAGCATGGCCAGCCAGCTCAGCCACCAGCCCGTCAGCAGCGCCAGCCACCGGCCGCGCCGGCCGGCGGGCGGCCGGGCGCCGCGCCACGCCTCGTCGACCAGCACCGCGGGAGCGATCAGGTTGATGCCGGGGATCAGCCAGGCGGCCGCCACGGGGCCGGTGGCGGCCGAGCGGTCGTTGGCCTGCCTGACCCGCACGAGCCAGGTGACGTAGGCCGCGGCGACCGCGATGGAGGTGCCCGCCACCAGCATCATCAGCACCGCGAACACCGTCACCGCCCCGACCACGGCCTCCGCGTCGGCCCCGGTCGGCCGGCCGCCGAACGCGGCGAGCTGGACGGCGAGGTCGCGGCCCCGCGCCCGCTCGAAGATCACGAGAGCGCCGAGGGAGAGGACCTGGGCGACCAGAGTCACATGTACGGCGAAGGCGGCTCTCGCGGGCGATGCCTGGGTGTGGCGCACGTTGTTCTCCCCCCGGGCCATGCGCTGAGGTTCTGATTCACTTCTATCCCGCCAGCCCTTCGCTTAATCAGCTCACCACGCCGGATTCCCACGCCCACGCCGCGATTTCCACCCGGTTCCTGACGCCGAGTTTGGCGAAGATGCTGCCCAGATGTGTCTTGACCGTCGACAGCGACACGAACAGCTCCGCGGCCACCTCCTGGTTGGTGCGTCCCCTGGCGATCAGGCGCACGACGTCCAGCTCGCGCTCGGTCAGCGGGTCGTTCATGGGAGCCGGGGCCCGCCGGGGCTGGGCCACGTGCTGGAGCAGCCGTACGGTCACCGACGGCGACACCAGCGCGTCGCCCGCCGCCGCGGCCCTGACGGCTTCGATCAGCAGCGTGGGCCCGCTGTCCTTGAGCAGGAACCCCGTCGCGCCGGAGCGCAGCGCTCCGTAGACGTACTCGTCCAGGTCGAAGGTGGTGACGATGACGACCCGCAGCGGGTTCTCCACGCCCGGGCCGGCCAGGGCGCGGGTCACCTCGAGCCCGTCGAGCTTGGGCATCCTGATGTCGAGCAGGCACACGTCGGGCCTGAGCCGGCGGGCCTCCGCCACGGCCTCGGCCCCGTCGGCCACCGCGGCCACGACCTCCATGTCCGGTTGTGCGTCCAGAATCATCTGGAAGCCGGTACGTACCAGTTGCTGATCGTCGGCGATGAGAACCCGAATAGTCACGCACCAACTCTAGAGATCGGCCGTTCGGCCGATGCGGTCTTGGCCGCCCGGCCGATCCGCCGCACCCCCGGCCGCCCCGAGGCTGGACGCCATGAACGACGTACTTGTTGGACGAGCCCTGGCCAAGAGGTTCGGGCAGACGGTCGCCCTGGGCGGCGTGGACATCACGGTACGAGCCGGCGAAGCCGTGGCGATCATGGGCCCGAGCGGGTCCGGCAAGTCGACGCTGCTGCACTGCCTGGCCGGGATCATGAAACCTGACTCGGGGGAGGTGCACCTGCTCGGCCGGCGCATCGACGCCATGTCCGAGCGCCGGCGCAGCGCGCTGCGCCGCACCCGCTTCGGCTTCGTCTTCCAGTTCGGCCAGCTCCTGCCCGAGCTGCCCGCGGAGGAGAACGTGGCGCTCCCGCTCATGCTGGACGGGGTGCCGCGAGCGCAGGCCGTGCGCCGGGCGCGCGAGTGGTTCGGGCCGCTCGGCCTGGGGTCCATGGAGACCAGGCGGCCCGGCGAGCTGTCCGGCGGCCAGGCGCAGCGGGTGGCCATCGCCAGGGCGCTGGTGAGCAGGCCGGCCGTGGTGTTCGCGGACGAGCCCACGGGCGCGCTCGACCAGCGGACCGGCCACGACACGATGCGGCTGCTCGCGGAGGCGACCAAGCACAACGACGCCTCCCTGATCGTCGTCACCCACGACCCTGACGTGGCCGCGTGGTGCGACCGCACGGTGGAGGTACGCGACGGACTGATCCTGCCGAGCGGGGTGCGCGCGTGAACCTCGGCCTGACCTGGCGGCTGCTGAAGGGCGGCGGCAAGGGGATGCTCGGCACCTGGCTCACCCTGGGCGCCGTCGCCGTGTCCACGGCGCTGCTGCTGTTCGCCGTGGCCGCGAACTTCGCCTTCGAGGTCAGGGGCGAGCGCGGCGCATGGCGCAACCCGGTCCCCGCGACGTCCGGCGCGGTGGCCGTCGAGGCGTCCCGCTACGACTACGTACGCGACCAGGCGATCACCGTCGTCGACCTGGGCGCGCTCGGCCGGGCGCCCGCCCCTCCCGGCATGCCGCGCTTCCCCGCCCCGGGCGAGGTGTGGCTCTCACCCGCGCTGGCCGCGCTGGCCGCCCGGCTGCCCGCGGGCGAGCTCGCCGACCGTTACCCCGATCCCGCCGGCGTGCTCGGTGACGAGGCGCTGATCCACCCGGACGAGCTCGTCGCCGTCGTCGGCCACGAGCCGGGCGACCTCGCGCTGACCGCGGCGCGCAGCGACGACTGGGTCATCGCCAAGCCACCCACGAAGGTGGCCGATCTGGCGGGCACGCCGAGCGAGGACTCGGAGGCGTACCGGATGCTCGCGCTCATCGCGAGCGTGCTCATGGTGGTTCCGCTGCTGGTCTTCGGCGGCGCCGCGGCCAGGCTCACCGTGGCCAGACGTGACCAGCGCCTGGCCGCGCTGCGCCTGGTCGGCGCGACGCCGGGGCAGGTCGTCGCCATGACCGTGGCGGAGGCGATGATCGTCGCGCTGGCCGGCGCCCTCGTGGGGGCGGTCGCGTTCGCCCTGGCCGTGCCGTTGCTGGCGGGCATCGAGATGCAGGGCGGCCCGTGGTTCGCCGCGGACCTGTTCCCCGGCCCGCTGATCCTGGCCGCGGTGCTGGTCGCGGTGCCGCTGCTGGTGGGGCTCTCCGCGGTGATCGGGCTGCGGCGCGTCGTGGTGAGCCCGCTCGGCGTGGCCAGGCGGGAGACCCCGCCCGCCATGCGGTTCGTACGGGTGCTCGCCCTGCTGGCCGTGCTGGCCGCGTTCCCCATGCTGAGCCGGGGCTCCAGCGTCACGATCGTCGCCGTGGCGCTCGGCCTGGCGTTCCTCTGCGTCAACCTGGCCGGTCCCTGGGTGGTCGGCGTGATCGGCAGGATCACGGCCGCGAGCGCGCGCCGGCCCGCCCGGCTGCTGGCGGGCCGGCGGCTGGTGGACGACCCGCGTTCGGCCTGGCGCACGGTGAGCGGCGTGGCGCTGACGGGGTTCGTGGCGGGCTTCCTCGGCCTGCTCAGCCCGGGGGCGTTCGAGAGCGAGGCGGGGCCGCCCCAGCTCCGGGTCACCGCGCCGGCCGGGCAGGTGGCGAAGGTGACCGAGCAGGCCCGCCGGCGGCTGGCGAAGGCGGGGGTGCCGGCCACCGTGAAGGCGTCGGACCGGGTCGTCGTCGCTGCTCTGGGCAGCGCCGCCGACGCGGCCGCCGTCGATCGGGCGCGCACCGCGCTCGCCGGGCTCGTCCCCGGCCGCACCCCCACGACGAAGACCGACGACCAGCGGTTCGGCGTGCAGATCCTGGCCGACGTCCGCGTGGGCACCATCGTCGTGCTGTCGGTGTCGTTCCTCGTGGCCATCGCCAGCGCGGGCATCACGGCCGCGTCGGCGATCCTGGACCGGCGGCAGACGTACGGGCTGCTGCGCCTGGCGGGCACGCCGCTTGAGGTGCTCGACGGGGCCCGCCGTGCCGAGACGCTCATCCCGCTGGCCGTGATGGGCGGCGGCGCGATCCTGGTGGGGGTGTTCTGCGCGACGCCGTTCATGCTGGGCGGGATCAGCACGGTGGGCGCGGTCACGCTGCTCGCCTGCGTCGCGGCCGGCTTCGCCGGCGTGATCGGGGCGGGGGCGCTGAGCCGGCCGCTGCTGCGGTCGGTCACCGCCGACCCGGCGCCGCGTCCCGACTGACGGTCGAGCCCGCCCCTTCGCCGTTTCACGAACGATCGGGCGGCTCAGCCCAGGACGAGGTCGCGCACCAGCTTCAGCGAGGGCTCGTCGCGCGGGCCCATGACCAGCAGGCTCGTGACGGGGCTGGCGCGCCAGAGCTCCAGGCGTTCCTTGATCCGGCCGGGCGGGCCGACGAGCGAGATGCCGTCGGCCAGCTGGTCCGGGATCGCCCGGAACGCCTCGTCCCTGCGCCCGGCCAGGTAGAGCGACTGGATGTGCTCGGCGGCCTCGGCGTAGCCCATCCTGCCGATGATGTCGGCGTGGAAGTTGCGCTGCTTCGCCCCCATACCGCCGATGTAGAGGGTCAGCATCATCTTCACGCCGTCGAGCGCGGAGCGGACGTCGTCGGAGATCACCACCATCACCATGGCGGCCACGTCGAAGCCCTCGGCGGCGCCCGCCAGCGACGGGCCGTACATCTCCTCGATCTTGGAGGGGAACGCGAACAGCGGCAGCCAGCCCTGGGCGACCTCGGCGGCCAGGGCCACGTTCCTCGGGCCCTCCGCCCCGAGGTAGACGGGGATGTCGGGGCGGAGCGGATGGGTGATGAGCTTGAGCGGCTTGCCCAGTCCGCCCGCGAGCGGGAGCGGGTAGTGCGGGCCGTCGCTGGTGACCGGCTCCTCGCGGCGCCACACCCTGCGCATGATCTCGACGTACTCGCGGGTCCTGGCCAGCGGCTTCGCGAACGGCTGGCCGTACCAGCCCTCCACGACCTGCGGGCCCGACGCGCCCACGCCGAGCAGCAGCCGGCCGCCGGTGAGGTGGTCGAGGGTCATCGCCGTCATCGCCGTCGTGACGGGCGGCCTGGCCGAGATCTGGGCGATCGAGGTGCCCAGCTTGATGCGGCTGGTGCGCGCGCCGTACCAGGCCAGCGGGGTGAAGACGTCGCTGCCGTACGCCTCCGCGGTCCAGACCGAGTCGTAGCCGAGCCGCTCGGCGGCGAGCACCGACTCCGTCGCGTCGTCGGCGCCGCGCTGCCAGTAACCGAGATTCAGGCCGAGCTTCATGATCCACCTCCGGAGGTAGATTCCATTCACCCCGGGGCGCCCTCCTGTGTCAATGGACATTCCGGGGGAAGTGGAAGCCTGTGCTGAAGGCTCTGTCGCGACTCGTCTGCCTGCTGCTTCTCCTGCCGGCGGGCGGGGTCGCGACGGCCGAGGGCGGCTCCCGGCCGAACATCGTGTTCGTGCTGGCCGACGACCTCGAGACCGGGACGCTCGGCTATTTCCCGAACATCACCCGGCATCTCGTCCACCAGGGCGCCTCGTTCGAGCGGTATTTCGCCACCAACCCCTGGTGCTGCCCGTCGAGGGCATCGACGCTGCGCTCGCAGTACGTCCACAGCCATCGCGTATGGACCAACACCGCACCGGAAGGCGGGTTCGACCGCTTCCATACGCAAGGCTTGGAACGTTCCACCATTGGAACCTGGATGAAGCAGGCCGGCTACCGCACCGCCCTCATGGGCAAATATCTCAACCACTATCCCGGTGCCACGGCCCAGGAGACGTACGTGCCGCCCGGCTGGGACGAGTGGGCCGTGCCGGTGCGCAGGCTCTACCACGAGTACGGCTACCGGCTCAACGACAACGGCCGCGTGGCCGACTACGGCTGGTCGGAGAGCGACTACCTGACCGACGTGCTGTCCCGCAAGGCCCGCGACTTCGTCGCGGCGTCGAAGGAGCCGTTCTTCCTCTACCTGGCGCCCATCCCGCCGCACAACCCGGCCAACCCCGCGCCACGGCACGCCGGCGCCTTTCCCACCGCCAAGGCGCCGCGGACCCCGTCGTTCGACCAGGAGGACGTCAGCCGGGAGCCGCTGTGGGTGCGCGAGCTGCCGAGGATCGGGCCGGCCGGGGAGGAACGGATCGACGAGCGGTTCCGCGCCAGGCTGCGGGCCATGCTCGGCGTGGACGACCTCGTCGGCTCGCTGGTGAAGACCCTCCGCGAGCAGGGCAAACTCGACGACACCTACATCTTCTTCGCCTCCGACAACGGCTTCCACCTGGGCACCCACCGGCTCAAGCGGGGCAAGACCACCCCGTTCGAGGAGGCTGTCAGGGTGCCGCTCGTCGTCCGCGGCCCCGGCGTGGTCGCGGGCTCCAGGGTCTCCTCGCTGACCTCCGTGGTGGACCTGCCGGCGACGTTCGCCGCGCTGGGCGGGGCCCCGGCGCCGCCGTTCGTCGAGGGGCGCTCGCTGGTGCCGCTGCTGGCGGGCCGGCCGCCGGCGGAGTGGCGCAGGAACGTGCTGGTCGAGTTCGCCAGGCCGGCCAACAGGGCGTCGGCCCGGCAGACTCCGGTGCCGGGCTACCGGGCGGTGCGCACGGATCAGTACGCCTATGTCCAATACGCGACGGGGGAGCGACAGCTCTACGACCTGCACGCGGATCCGTACCAGCTGGACAACCTCGCAGGGAGCGCCGATCCCGCGCTGGTGGCCGGTCTGGAGCGGCGGCTGCAGGCGATGATGGCCTGCTCGGGCGTCACCTGCCGGCAGGCGGACATGGCTCAGTGATCGAACAGCGACGGGTACGCGTGCGCCAGGTGCTCCGATACCGCCCTGGCGGCCCCGTCCGCGTCGCCGGCCTCGATGGCCCGCAGGATGCGTACGTGGCCGGCGCGCAGGGTCGCGGTGTCCCCGAGGCGCTCGACCGCTTCGACGGCGTACCTCCGCATCGAGTCGCGTAGCGAGCGCATGATGGCCGAGATGAGCCGGTTGCCGGACGCGTCCGCGATCGCGCAGTGGAAGGCGGTGTCGTGCTCCACGAACTCCTCCGCCGTTCTCGCTCCGTCCATCCCGGAGAGCGCGGCGGCGAGCGCGGACGTGCCGGCCCCTGCCGAGGCCGCGTGGGAGGCGGCCCACTGCTCGATCATGTGCCGGGCGTCGATGACCTCGCGCAGCTCCAGGCCCGCCATGCCGAGGTGCAGCCGGAGCAGGTCGGTCAGCGCCGTCTCCGGGCGCGAGGTCAGCACCGCGCCCGCGTCGGGGCCCCGGCCCACCTGCGAGGAGACCACGCCGAGCGACTCCAGCACGCGCATGGCCTCGCGTACGGACGACCGGCTGACGCCGAGCTGCTCGGCCAGCTGGCGTTCGGCGGGCAGCCGGTCGCCGGCGGTGAGGCCGTCCTCCGCGATGCGCCGTTCGATCTGGGCGAGCACGTCCTCGAACGTCCGCGTCCGCTTCACGGGACGCCAGCCGCCGTCGTCCAACGGAACCTCCCCATGGTGGCCGGAAAGTGTGTGGTTCGATATGGTCTGACCATACTGTGGTCGGACCATACCTCAGAAGGAGAGTCGTGCGAGTCGCCCTGTTCATCACGTGCGTGAACGACACGCTCTTCCCCGGCACGGGCAAGGCCGTCGTGTCGCTCCTGCGCAGGCTCGGCTGCGACGTGGACTTCCCCGCCGCCCAGACGTGCTGCGGGCAGATGCACGTCAACACCGGCTACCGGGAGGAGGGCGTGCGGCTGGCGCGGCACTTCACCGAGGTCTTCGCCGGATATGACGTGGTCGTGGCGCCGTCGGGGTCGTGCGCGGCCATGGTCCGCGAGCAGTACCCGAAGCTGGCCCGGCCGGGCAGCAGGGGGGCGGCGGCGATCGCCGAGGTCGCGCCGAAGGTGTACGAGCTGTCGGAGTTCCTGGTCGACGTTCTGAAAAAGGACGATGTAGGCGCATATTTCCCGCACCGGGTGACATATCACCCGACGTGCCACTCGCTCCGCGGCCTCCGCCTGGGCGACCGGCCGGCCAGGCTGCTGCGGAACGTGCGCGGGCTCGAACTCGTGCCGCTGCCCGGTGCGGAGGAGTGCTGCGGCTTCGGTGGCACGTTCGCGGTCAAGAACCCGGCCGTCTCCGCCGCGATGGGCGCCGACAAGACCCGCAACATCCTGGACACGGGGGCCGAGGTGATCTGCGCGGCGGACAACTCGTGCCTGATGCACATCGGCGGCACCCTGAGCCGCCAGAGGACCGGGGTCAGGACGATGCACCTGGCCGAGATCCTCGCATCGACGGAGGAGGCCCAATGAGTGCGACGTTCCTCGGCATGCCCGGAAATTTCCCGAAAAACGCCTCGCAGGCCGTACAGAACTCCCAGCTCCGCTACAACCTCCGCAAAGCCACTCACACCATCCGCGGCAAGCGCGCCGGCGTCGTCGCCGAACTGCCCGACTGGCAGGAGCTCCGCGCGGCCGGCAAGGCCATCAAGGATCACACGCTCCGCAACCTCGACCGCTACCTCGTCATGATGGAGGAGGCGGTGACCAGTGCGGGCGGCACCGTCCACTGGGCCAGGGACGCCGCCGAGGCCAACCGCATCGTCGCCGGCCTGGTCCAGGCCACGGGCGAGCGCGAGGTCGTCAAGGTCAAGTCGATGGCCACCCAGGAGATCGGGCTCAACGAGGCGCTGGCCGAGCAGGGCATCGCGGCGTACGAGACCGACCTGGCCGAGCTGATCGTCCAGCTCGGCGACGACTTCCCCAGCCACATCCTGGTCCCCGCGATCCACCGCAACCGGTCGGAGATCCGGGAGATCTTCCTCGACAAGATGCCCGAGGTCCCGGAGAACCTCACCGACGACCCGCCGGCGCTGACCGAGGCGGCCCGGCTTCACCTGCGCGAACGCTTCCTCAGGAGCAAGGTCGCCATCTCCGGCGCGAACTTCATGGTGGCCGAGACCGGCACCCTCGTCGTGCTGGAGTCCGAGGGCAACGGCCGCATGTGCCTGACCCTCCCCGAGACGCTCATCAGCGTGGTGGGGATCGAGAAGCTCCTCCCCTCATGGCGGGATCTCGAGGTGTTCCTCCAGCTCCTGCCGAGAAGCTCCACGGGCGAGCGGATGAATCCCTACACGAGCATGTGGACGGGCGCCGTCGAGGGCCAGGACTTCCACCTGGTCCTGCTCGACAACGGCCGCACCGACGTGCTCGCCGACGAGGTGGGCCGCCAGGCGCTGCGCTGCATCCGCTGCTCGGCCTGCCTGAACGTGTGCCCGGTCTACGAGCGCGTGGGCGGCCACGCCTACGGCTCGGTCTACCCTGGCCCGATCGGCGCGATCCTCACCCCGCAGCTCAGGGGCATGTCGTCCGAGCTCGACGCCTCGCTGCCGTTCGCCTCCAGCCTCTGCGGGGCCTGCTACGACGTCTGCCCGGTCGCCATCGACATCCCGGAGGTCCTGGTGGACCTGCGGTCCAAGGCCCCTCACCCGGCCGCCGAGCGGGCGGGCATGAAGGTCGCCGGCTGGATACTCAACGACCACGTACGGCTCGCCAAGGCCCAGCGCGCGGCCACCCGCCTGCGCGGGCTGCTGCCGAAACGGCTGCCGGGTCCGGCGTCGGCATGGACGGACACGCGGGATCTCCCCGAGATCCCGGACGAGTCCTTCAGGGACTGGTGGGAGCGAGGAGGGCCGGATGAGCGCGCGTGACGAGATCCTCGCCAGGATCGGCCGGGCCGTGGCCGGCGCGCAGGACGTCGAGATCCCCCGCGGCTACCGCACGACCCAGCAGGTGGACGACCTCGTGGGCCTGTTCGCCGAGCGCGTCGACGACTACCGCGCGATCGTGCACGTCATCCCCGGAGGCGACGTGCCCGCCAGGATCGACGAGCTCACCGGCGACCGGCGCATGATCGTCCCCGACGGCTTCGACCGCGCGGGCGGCTGGCCCGAACTCGGCACGGCCGACGGCGTGATCACCGGTTGCGCCGTGGCCATCGCCGAGACGGGCACGATCGTCCTCGACCACGGCCCCGGGCAGGGAACGCGAGCGCAGACGCTCGTCCCCGACTACCACCTGTGCGTGGTGCGCGCCACCCAGATCGTGGCCTGCGTGCCGGAGGCCGTCGCCAGGCTCGACCCGTCGCGCCCGCTCACCTGGATCAGCGGCCCGTCGGCCACCAGCGACATCGAGCTCAACCGGGTCGAAGGCGTGCACGGCCCCAGAACGCTCGAAGTGATCATCAGTACCTGAGCACGGCCGCCACGTCGGCGACCGCGTCGGTGAACCACAACTCCGCGTCCGTCATCGCGGTGGCCCTGGCCAGCGCGGAGTCGGAGCGCTCCCGCACAGGCTCCGGCACGCCCCAGCGCCGCAGCTCGTCCGGGTCGGTGGCGAGCTGGGTGCCGCCCTCGCCGATCCAGACGGGCTTCGGCAGCTCGCCGGGCGTGAGGACGGCCTGCACCCGGCCCTCGCGCAGCGCGTGCGCGACCCTCGCCATCCCGGTCGGGCCGTTCGTCTCCTGGTGACGTTCCAGCAGCTCGGCCCGCTTGCGGTCGAGCCAGCCGTCCAGCGCCCGCTCCACGTCCTCCTCGAACTGGCCGTGGTTGGAGCGGCTGCCGTGCTCGACCATCAGCACCCTGTCGGCGGTCTTGGTGCCGAGGTGCTGCAGCAGGTACGAGCGCGACTTGGCCTCGCCCGCCACCAGGATCAGCTCGGGACCGATGCGGCGCGCCTGCTCGTCGACCTCCTGCGCGACGGCCACGGCGTTCTTCTCCCAGGTCTCGTCCACCGCCCGCTCGTACCGCTTCTGCGACCAGCCGCCCTGGGAGGTCTTCTGCAGCGGCCACGAGGCCGCCTCCACGACGGTCCTGCGCGGCGACCCGGCGCCGAACACCGTCACCTCCGCCCCCGCGTGGTCCACGATCACCCTGATGTGCGGCACGTTCTCGCCACGCCGTACGAGCATGGGCGTGACGCACGGCAGCGGCGACCACAGGGCCATCGGGTGGGGCGGCTCCGCGGAGGGCTCGGCCAGCACCACGTCTCCGTGGGCGGCGAACAGCGACCGCCCCGGCGTGGCCAGGCGGACCTCCTCCTCCAGAGCGTCCAGGGTGGCCTTGCGGCTCTCGCCGTTCACCTCCAGCCGGTCGCGCAGGCTGCGCCACTGGGCCTTGCGCTCGGGAATGGTGAGCGCGCCCAGGTAGACCGAGGCGTACGGGCCCTTCCGCTCGTACAGCGGGCGGATGAGGTCGAGCCGCACGTCACCACCTCCGCTTTTCCACGCCCAGCCCGAGCGCCTCCGCCACCTCCGCCACATTCGCGAAGCGGCGCTCCGGGAGGGAGTCCACCATGTCGGCCACCTCGTCCGGCGCGTCCACACGTGCGGTGTGCTGGGCCAGGTCGTGCTTCGACGCGGGCCAGTGCGCGTCGCTCAGCCATTTGGCCAGATCGCTGCGGACGTCGACGCCCCGTTGCGTGATGCCCTCCGGGGTGCCGGGCTCGTGTCCTGGCGGGTACGACTGCGACTCCTCGCCGGGTGCGGGCATGGCCTCGGGCTCCTTCCACTCCTCGGCGTGCGTCGTGCCGCCGCCGCGGACCAGGCCCTCGGTCTCGTGCTTCTGCTCGTCGTCCAGCCGGGGACCGTGCTTGTCGCTCCCACGTTCCATGGTTCTCTCACTCCTCTCAACTGCGCCCCTACCCCTGCTTTCGTGGGCAAACATCGCGAGTGTGTACCCTGCCGAGGGTGTTCGATCCCGACGTGAGCATCGCCACGGAACGGCTGACGCTGCGGCCGTTCGGCCTCCAGGACGCCGCGCGGATCCGTGCCATCGTCAAGTCGGACGCCCGGTTCCTGCCGCCGGGCGCGCCCGACAGGGCCTCCGGCGTCCCCGCCTGGCTGGCCAGGGGCGTGCACGAGCTGCGCCGCTCGGGGCAGGGCGTCCATCTGGCGATGATCGACGCCGAGGGCCTCGTCGTGGGCGCCATCAGCCTGTTCAAGACCTCGTGGGACGCCGGCACCACCGAGGTCGGTTACGGGGTCCACCCGCTCTACCGGGGCCGCGGCTTCGCCACGGAGGCCGTGCGCGCGCTGGCGGCCTGGACCTTCGAGGCCACCGGGCTGCGCAGGATCGACCTGACCGCCGACATCGACAACATCGCCTCCCTCCGCGTGGCCCAGAAAGCGGGCTTCACCTGGGAAGGCGTGCTGCGGGCCGCGGTGCTGGACGACGACGGCCCGCACGACCTCGTCATGTTCGGCCTGCTGCGCGAGGACCGCCGCACCCCCTCCGACACCCTGCCCAGGACCGAACTGCGCACCGAGCGGCTGCTGCTCAGGCCGCCCACACCCGGCGACGTGCCCGACCTGGCCGCCACGGCCGCCGACCCGGTCACCCAGGCCAGGACGGGCGTGCCGCGCGGCTACACCGAGGAGCACGCGCGGGAGTTCATCGACTTCTGCGAACGCACCCGGATCAGGGGAGCGGGCATCGCCTGGACCGCGGAGGAGCAGGAGACCGGCCGCTACGCCGCGACCGTGGACCTCAGAGACGTCGACTGGTCCCACCGGACCGCCGAGATCGGCTACATGACCGCCCCCTGGGTCCGGGGCATGGGGTACGCGGGCGAGGCCGTGCTCGCGGTCGCGCGCTGGCTGTTCGAGCGGCACGGCTTCAACCGGCTCCAGCTGCGCGCGGCCGTGCCGAACACCGCCTCCCAGCGCGTGGCCGAGAAGGCCGGCTTCGTCCGCGAGGGCGTCGCCCGCGCCTCACTCGGCGGCGACGACCTGGTGGTCTACAGCCTCATCCCGTCCGACCTGGCCTGAAGGCACACCGGACTTTCCCTCCGACCCTTTGTGAAACCACCCGGTAGCCGTCACCCTTGAAGGGAGGGACGGTGAGGCGTGATGATCACGGTGGTCGGCTGGGACGGATCGGAGTTCTCCCCCAGGGCGGCGGAGAAACTGCGCGAGGCCCGGCTCGTCATAGGTCCCGACGCCATCCTGGGGCAGCTCAAGCTCTCCGCGCCGGCCGTGGCCGACGGCTCGCTGCTGGAGACCCTCGACGACCATCTCGAACACGGCGAAGGGCCCGTGGTCGTGCTCGCGGAGGGAGACCCGGGCTTCTTCGGCGTCGTACGCACCCTGCGGGCCCACGGCGCCAAGCCGACCGTGCTGCCGGCGATGTCGCTGGTCACCCGCGCCTTCGCCTGCGCCGGGCTCAACTGGGAGGACGCGCTCGTCGTCGCCCCGTCAGGCCCAGGCGAGCTCGGCCGCGTCGTCAACGCCTGCCGCGCCCACCCCAAGGTGGCGCTGATCGTGGCCCCCGGCGTCGGTCCCGGCGAGGTCGCCAGGGAACTGGCGCCCACCACGCCGCGCGCGCTCCTCGTGTGCGAGGACCTCGGCGGGCCCGACGAGCGCGTCACCCACAGCCGCATGGGGGAGGCCACGACCCGGCCGTGGAAGGACCCCGACGTCGTCCTCGTCGTCGACCCGCTCCACCAGCCCAGGGAGCCGAGCTGGGTCGCGGGGGCGCGGCCCGGGCCGGCCGAGTGGGCGCTGCCGTTCGAGGGCGCGCTGCCCGCGGAGGCCAGGGCGTACATCCTGGCCAAGCTCGGCCCCCGCCTCGGCGACCTGGTCTGGGACGTGGGCGCGGGCGCCGGCGAGATCGCCGTCGAGTGCGCCAGGCTGGGCGCGGCCGTCGTGGCCGTCGAACGCGACGAGGAGTCGTGCGCCAGGCTGCGCGCCAACGTGCTCGAACACGGCGTCAAAGTGGCTCTGACCAGGGGACAGGCGCCGCCGGCGCTGGAGCCGCTGCCCGATCCCGACGCCGTCTACGTGGGCGGCGGCGGCCCCGACGTCATCGTCGCCTGCGCCGCCCGAGGCCCCCGCTCGCTCGTGTGCGTGGTCAGGAAGTTCGAACAGGTGCCCGCCGTGCTCGACCGCCTGCGCGAGCAGGGCTACCGCGGCGAGGGCACCCAGATTCTGGCCTCGAGGCTGACGCACGACCCCGACGGATCGCACCACCTGACCGCCGCCGAGCCGGTTTTCGTCGTGCACGCGACACCCGCGCACACAACGTGACCTGTTCCCTACCGCTGTGCATCGGTTATCCTCGCGTGACTTTGTCTAGCGCACCGGAGAATCCCTCACAATGAAGCCGCCGCTCCTGCTGATCGGGCAGGGCTCACAGGATGACGCCTACGCCGCGGAGTTCGGCAGGTTCGTACACCGGCTCCGCTGCCGCCTCGACCAGACGGGCGCCGACGTCTCGGGCGGCTATCTCGAGCGCGCCACGCCCCGGCTGAGCGACTCCGTCGCCTCCCTGGTCGCCAGGGGGCACCACCGGCTCGTGGCGCTGCAGCTGAGCCTCAGCAGGGTGAGCGACGACTTCCCCGCCGCGATGGCCCGTGAGCAGCAGCGCCACCCCACGCTGATGTACGACTACGGCCGTCCGCTCGGCCCCGACCCCCGGGTGCTCACGCTGCTGGCCGAGCGGCTCAACGACGCCGCCACCGAGATCTCCAGGCCGCGCGCTCTCGAACTGGCGGGCGCCAGGCCGCGGCTGCGGGCCGTCGACTCGCTGCCCGTCGAGGAGCACCACGCGCACGTCGAGCCGGGTGACACCGCTGTCGTCCTGGTCGGCGAGGGCTCGACCGACGCGGCCGCCAACGCCGAGATCCACCGGGTCTCGCGGCTGTTCTGGGAGACGCACGCCTACGACTTCATGACCGTCGAGACCGCGTTCGTGTCCGTCACCCCACCCGGTGTGCCCGGCGGGCTCGAGCGCTGCCGCCGGCTGGGGGCCAAGCGGGTGATCGTGGTGCCCTACCTGCTGTTCGCCGGCGGCCTGCTGGAGCGCGTGTGGGCGCAGGCGCTGGCGTACGGCGCGGGGCACCCCGACCTCGACATCCGCTGCGCCGAGGTGATCGGCGACTGTGAGACTCTGGCGGACGTCGTGATCGACCGATACGAGGAAGCACTCCAGCTCGTCCCGTGACCGCGGGTCCGCGGCCTTTTGACATAGGTTCACACCAGCTAGTCCCGCGACCGCGGATCCACCGGCTCGTCCGGTGGCCTGCGATCACACAATGTTCGTCTTGTGGCTTCAGGGCCACACCGGCTCGTCCCGTGGCCTATGGTCACAGCGTTCGTCGTCTTGTGGCCTCAGGGCCACACCGCTCGTCCCGTGGCCCATGGTCACACAACGTTCGTCCTGCGGCCTCAGGGCCGCACCAGCTCGTCCCGCTCCCGGAGGTCCACTCCAGCTCGTCCTTTGACCGGAGGTTGCCGTGCTCGCAGAGACGCTCGCCGCGATCCGCCCCGCCGACCAGCGGGCACTCGCCGAGGCCCGCGCCCACCAGGACCGCCTCACCAAGCCCCGCGGCTCGCTCGGCGCGCTGGAGGACGTCGCGATCCGGCTCGCCGGCGCGGCGGGCGCCTGCCCGCCCCCCATGCCCTCGCCCGCGGCGCTGGCCATCTTCGCCGCCGACCACGGCGTGCACGCCCGCGGCGTCTCCCCGTGGCCGCAGGAGGTCACGGTGCAGATGGTCGCCAACTTTCTTTCCGGAGGCGCGGTCGCCAACGCCTTCGCCGCCCAGGCGGGCGTGCCGGTGACGGTGGTGGACGTCGGGGTCGCGGCCGACCTGCCCGACGCGCCCGACCTCGTCAAGCGCAAGATCGCGTACGGCACTGCGGATCTGTCCCGAGGGCCCGCGATGACCGTCGACCAGGCCGTCAGGGCGCTGGAGGCCGGCATCGTCGTGGCCAGGGGCCTGGTGGCCGAGGGCGCGCGCTGCCTGATCGCCGGCGACATGGGCATCGCCAACACCACGGCCTCGGCCGCCCTCGTCTCCGTCTTCACCGGCAAGGACCCCGCCGAGGTGACCGGCAGGGGCACCGGGATCGACGACGGGACCCACGAGCGCAAGGTCGCCATCGTCCGCGAGGCGCTGCAGGTCAACGGCCTGATGCGCGAAGAGCCCCAGCCCGCCGCCGTCGGATCGTCGCCCAGCGAGGCGCTGCGGGCCCTGGCCGCCGTCGGCGGGTTCGAGCACGCCGCCATCGCGGGCTTCATCCTGTACGGCGCGGCGGCGCGCGTGCCGGTGATCCTCGACGGCGTGATCGCGGGCGCGGGCGCCCTCGCGGCGGCCGCGCTCGACCCCGCCGCCACCGACCACTGCGTCGCCGGGCACCGCTCGGCCGAGCCCGGCCACGCCGCCGCGCTCGACCACCTCGGCCTGCGCCCCCTGATAGACCTGGAGATGCGGCTCGGCGAGGGCACCGGCGCGCTGCTCGCGCATCCGATGGTCTGCGCGGTCGTGCGGATGATGCACGACGTGGCCACGTTCGACGCGGCAGGGGTGACCGAGAAGCCCGTGTGACACCCGGAGGTGAGAGCTTGTCCCGCTACGGCCCCATGTACGGCCCTGACATCACGTTCCTCGGCGTCGACCGCTGCGACGTGGCCGATCCGGCGAGCTACGAAGGCGCCGACGTGGTGATCGTCGGTGCCCCGTTCGACGGGGGCACCTCCAACCGCCCCGGCGCCAGGTTCGGGCCGATGGCGCTGCGCCAGGCCTGCTACCTGCCGCACGACGGCTCCAGGCCCAGCCTGGCGCTGCGCGTCGACGCCCTGCGCGACCTGCGGGTGCTGGACGCGGGCGACGTCGAGTGTTACTCGGGCGACGTGGAGGGCTCGCTGGCCGCGATCGAGGAGGCGGTGCACCGCGTCGCCGCCTCGGGCGCCGTCCCGCTGGTGCTCGGCGGTGACCACACGGTCGCGCTGCCCGACGCCAGGGGCACCGCCAGGGCGTACGCGCCCGGCCGTACGTCGATGATCCACTTCGACGCGCACGCCGACACGGGGAACATCTCCTTCGGCCACCTGTACGGCCACGGCCAGCCGATGCGGCGCCTCATCGAGTCCGGCGCCATCCGGGGCGACAGGTTCCTGCAGCTCGGGCTGCGCGGCTACTGGCCGGAGCCGGAGACGCTGGACTGGATGGCCGCCCGGAACATGCGTTCGTACGAGATGACCGAGATCGTCGCCCGAGGGCTCGAGGAATGCCTCACCGAGTCGTTCCAGATCGCGCTCGACGGCTGCGACCAGGTCTTCCTGTCCGTCGACATCGACGTGTGCGACCCAGGTCACGCGCCCGGCACCGGCACGCCCGAGCCCGGCGGGCTGACGGCCAGGCAGCTCCTCGACGCGGTCCGCAGGATCTGTTACGAGCTTCCCGTGGCGGGGATGGAAGTGGTGGAGGTGGCGCCGCCGTACGACCACGCGGACATCACCGCCTACCTCGGGAACCGGGTTATCCTTGAGGCCTTGTCAGCGATGGCCAGACGCCGCAAGGACGATCAGGGCGGGCCGCGCTGGGATCCCCGTCAGCCGCTCCTTGACGGTCGTTAGCCCGCGCGCAGCACTTCGACGCAGTGACAGCCGGTAGGTTTTACCTCCTAACACAACCTTCGCGAACGGGAGATTCCCCCCATGGGTCCCTACCTCCTCGGCCTGCGGCTTTCCGGCCGCCGGGTCCTCGTGGTGGGCGGCGGGCGCGTCGCGCAGCGGCGGGTCCCCGCGCTGCTGGAGGCCGGCGCGGAGGTCACGGTCGTGTCGCCGGGCGTGACCCCGGCCCTCGACGACCTCATCGCCGCGGGCAGGGTCACCTGGCACGCCCGGCCCTACGAAGTCGGCGACTGCGACGGCGCCTGGCTCGTGCAGGCCTGCACCGACGACAGAGCGGTCAACACGGCGGTCGCCGCCGAGGCCGAGGCCAAGCGCGTGTGGTGCGTGCGGGCCGACGACAAGGACGCCTCCGCCGCCTGGACCCCGGCGACGGGCCGCGTCGACGAGATCAGCGTGGCCGTCACCGCGGGCGGCGATCCGCGCAGGGCCGCCGGCATGAGAGACGCCGTCGTCGGCGCGCTGCGCGACGGCACGGTCGACGCCCGGCGCAACCGCACCAAACCCGTTGGCGTCGCCCTGGTCGGCGGCGGGCCCGGCGACCCCGGCCTGATCACCGTGCGCGGCCGCCAGCTGCTCGCGCAGGCCGACGTCGTGGTGGCCGACCGGCTCGCGCCCCGCGCCCTGCTCGACGAGCTCGCCCCTGACGTCGAGCTGGTCGACGCGGCCAAGGTCCCCTACGGCAGGGCGCTGTCCCAGGAGACGATCAGCGAGCTGCTGGTCGACCGCGCCAGACAGGGCAAGTTCGTGGTCCGGCTCAAGGGCGGCGACCCGTTCGTGTTCGGGCGCGGCGGCGAGGAGATGATCGCCTGCGCCCACGCGGGCATCCCGGTGCTGGTGGTGCCGGGCATCACGAGCGCCGTCGCGGTCCCCGCCGCGGCCGGGGTGCCGGTCACGCATCGAGGCGTCAGCCAGGAGTTCCACGTGATCTCCGTGCACGTGGCGCCCGACGACCCCAAGTCCACCGTCGACTGGCCCGCGATGGCCCGTTCCCAGGGCACTCTGGTGCTGATGATGGCCGTCGAGCGGCTCGCGAAGGTGGCCGATGCACTCGTTCGAGACGGACGTGCCCCGGAGACTCCCGTAATGGTGGTGCAGGACGGTACCCTTCCGACCCAGCGGGCGGTCACCGCTTCGCTTTCCACCGTGGCCGACCGCGTGTCCGCGGCTGGGATCCGCCCGCCGGCGATCGTCGTCGTCGGTGACGTCGTGAGGGTCGGCCAGGAGGTCGAGATGGTTCGAGCGGAGCGCTTGCCGTGAACACGGCCATGGATGACGGGCGGCAAGAGTCACCCGGGGAGCAGACGATGAGCTTCCGCCCGGTGACTGACGATGACCTCGACGAGGTCCGGGACGACAGCGCCCCGGAGGGGGCGCGAGAGGAGCCGGAGGCGGTGGACAGGCGCGCACGTGAGCCGTCGGCCTCGCAGAAGCCTGCGGCGGCCGAGAATCCATCCATTGCGCTCGAGACCGCCGAGGAGCCGTCAGGGCGGCCGTCCCTGTTCGAGAAGCCGGCCGCCCTGCGCGCGCCTTCGGCTCCTGACGACTCCGGCGCCGCCGAACGCCCCTCCCTCTTCGTCAAGCCCGCCTCACTCGGCGGCCCGGGCCCGCACAAGACCCCCGCGCCTCATGACGGCCCTCCCGGCCGCGGACCTGCCGCCCGCGAAGAGCCGCCCGCGGACGAGGGGTCCCCCGACGGCGGTGGCCTGTTCGCCCCCAGACGGGCCGCCCGTCCCGCGCCTGGGTCCGGTCCCGGCTCTCAGACTGGTCCGGGGCTTTCCGGCGGTGGCCCCGGGCTTTCTGGCGGTTCCAAGTCTCAGACGGGCTCCGAGCCGGGGACCCGTTCCGGGTCTGGGTCCGGTTCCGGATCTTCTGGCCGTTCCGGGCTTGAGGCCGGTTCCAACCCTGAAGCCGGATTCGAGCGTGGAGCCGGATTCGAGCGTGGAGCCGGATTCGAGCGTGGAGCCGGATCCGAGCGTGGAGCCGGATCCGAGCCTGCGGCGCAGGACGAGCCGCCCGCGCGCCCCAGCCTCTTCACGCGCAGGCCTGCCGTCCGGGGCAGGCCGGGAGTTCGGGATACGTCTTCCGCAGGCGCTGCCGCCGGTGACACGGAGGCGGAGGGGTCAGGCGGGGACGCCCCGGCCCCGCCGGAGCGCGCGGTTACCGCGGAACGCGCCACCAGGGAGGCGCCCACCGAGGCGGCAGCCCGAGACGAAGCGGCAGCACAAGCCCGCGATGGGCATTCTCCCGGCGTGAAGCCCGCCACCGAGCCCGTCGGGGCGCAACGCGCCGACGAGGAGTCTGTCGGTGGGAGGCCCGCCGGCGAGGAGCGCGTCAGCGGGAAGACCGGCAACGACGAGCCCGCTGGCCACGAGTCCGTGCAGGAGGAGCCCGTCGGGGTGCAGCCTGCTGACGAAGAACTCGCTGGCGAGCAGACCACCGATGTGCCGCCCTCCGGCGAGGGTTCCCCTGCCGGCCGACCGTCCGGCAAGCGTTCCTCCGACAAGCGTTCACCCGGCGGACGGCGGCCCGGCAAGCGGACCACCGGCGGGAGACCGTCGAATGAGCCGCACTCGGGCGAGACGCCGGCCGACGAGCCGGAGCCTCAGATCGGCGACGCACCGCGGAACGGGAAGCGCTCGGCAACGACCGACGCCGACGAGAAGCCCGATGCCTCGGTGGCGGGTGACGAGCTCGGCGCGGTCGACGTGCCCGCGAAGTCCGGCGTGCCCGCGAAGTCCGGCGTGCCCGCGAAGTCCGGCGTGCCCGCGAAGTCCGGCGTGCCCGCGAAGTCCGGCGTACCAGGAGAAAGCGGCGAGCCGGGAGCGGCCGAAGAGCCGGAGCCGACCGCTGAGGCGGCGGCGATCGGTGACGCGGGGTCGCGCGGTGGTTCGGAGAGCGTCGGCCGTGCTGCGACCGGCGGTGGTTCCGGGACCGTCGGCCGTGCCGCTACCAGCGGTGCATCCAAAACCGTCGGCGGTGCCGCGACCGGTGGTTCCGAGGCTGTAGGCGGTGCCGCGACGGGCGGTGAGGCCGGAAAGAACGTCGACGCGGTGGCCGAGGCCGGCGGCGACGAGGCGGTCAGCGAGGCCGAGCAGGCCGGGGGTCAGGAAGCGGGCGGCCAGGCGGCCGGTGAGGAGTTGCCGGCGGAGGCGGCCGAGACGCTCACGACCGCGCTCGACACCCTCCGCGAGAGCGTCGCCGACCTGCACTTCGGGCTCGACTTGCCCGGCGTGGAGGAGGCCAGGCAGGCACAGGCCGATCTGCTGGCCCAGCTCGAGGGCTACGTGCTGCCCAGGGTCAGGACCAGCACCGCTCCCGCGCTCATCGTGGTCGCGGGCTCGACCGGTGCCGGCAAGTCCACCCTGGTCAACACGCTCGCCGAGAAGACCGTCTCGCGCACCGGCGTACGCCGGCCGACCACCGGCACCCCCGTCCTGGCCTGCCACCCGGACGACCACGAGTGGTTCGCGGAGGGCGAGTTGCTCGGGGGCCTCCAGCGCCTCGACGCGCCCACGCCCGACGCCGGGCCGGGCAGCCTGGTCGTCGTCTCGACCGAGAAGCTCCCTCAGGGCGTCGCACTGCTCGACACTCCCGACATCGACTCCGTCGTGGAGGAGCACCACGACATCGCGCACCGCATGCTCGACGCCGCCGACCTGTGGATCTTCGTGACCACGGCGGCCCGCTACGCCGACGCCCCGGCCTGGAATCTGCTGCGCCTGGCCAAGGAGCGCGGCGCCCGGCTCGCCATCGTGCTGTCGCGCGTGCAGCCCCGGTCCGTCGACGTGGTGCTCAAGCACTTCGTGCGCATGCTCACCGAATACGGCATGGGCGACATCGACAGGTTCGTCATCAACGAGGCGAAGGTGACGGACGGCAGGCTGCCCGACAGCGAGGTCACCGAGTTGCGGCTCTGGCTCGCCGAGCTCTCGGTCGACGAGGAGCGCCGGGCGCAGGCCGTACGCGAGACGCTCAACGGCGTGCTGGACAGCTTCCGCACCCGCGTACCCGCGCTGGCCAAACATCTGGAGGGGCAGGTCGCGTTCAGGACCGAACTGCGCAGCGACGTGGAGGCGGCCTTCCGCAGCGCGTTGATGGAGATCGACAAGGCGTACAAGAACGGCTCCCTGCTGCACGGCGAGGTGCTGGCCCGATGGCAGGACTTCGCCGGTTCCGGCGACCTCATGCGCTCGCTGCAGCTGCGCAGGCGCGGAAAGGCGGCCAAACAGGCGCCCGAGCGCGTGCTGGCGTTCAAGGCGGCGATCCGCACAGGCCTCGAGTCGGTGATCGTCGCCGCCGCCCACCGCGCCTGCGAGGAGGTGGTGGCGCGGTGGCGGCACCGTTCCGAGCTGGGCGCCAAGATCTCGGAGGGCCTCGACAGCCCTTCTGACAACCTCATCCGCCACACGGGCCGTGCCATCGCCTCCTGGCAGGATCACCTGGGCGAGCTCGTACGCACGGAGGGCGTGGCCAAGCGGTCGGTGTCGAAGCTGGTCTCGTTCGATCCCGACTCGCTCGCCCTGATCTTCATGGTCGCGATGTTCAGCGGGAGCAACGGCGAGGGCGTGCCACATCGGCTGGTCAACGCCCTGCTCGGCGCCGAGTCCCTGCGTGGCATCGGCGCCAAGGCGCTCAGCGACCTGCGCGCCAGGATCAGCATGCTGTTCGACGAGGAAGCCATGCGTTACGTGAAAGCGCTCGACTCCGCGGGCATTCCCGACGAGTCCGTCGCGACCCGCCTCTACCAGGCAACGTACAACCTCGAGGTCGCTCGATGACCACCACGACCACCAGGCCGGGGCTCGCTCCGCGGTTGACCGCGCTCACCAAGGTGGTGGAGCTGGGCCCGGGGCGGCTGGACAAGAAGCTGCTCGACGAGGCAGGCGGGCTGCTCCTGCGGGCCGGAGACCGGCTCAAACTGTCGTCCGAGCACACCGTCGTCGCCCTCGCGGGCGGCACGGGCAGCGGCAAGTCGTCGCTGTTCAACGCGATCTCCGGGCTTGAGCTGTCGCCCACCGGCGTACGCCGGCCGACCACCGCCCGCACCCACGCCTGCGTGTGGGGGCTGGAGGGCGCAGCGCCGCTGCTCGACTGGCTGCAGATCCAGTGGCGGCACCGCTTCTCCCGCGCCAGCGCCCTCGACAAGGGCGACAGCCAGCTGCACGGGCTCATCCTGCTCGACCTGCCGGACCACGACTCCATCAGGGCGCTCACCGACACCGAGGCCGACCGGCTCATCGGGCTGGCCGACCTCGTGGTGTGGGTGCTCGACCCGCAGAAATACGCCGACGCCTCCACGCACCGGCGCTACGTCACGGACCTGGCGGGGCACGACGCGGTCACCGTGTTCGCGCTCAACCAGGCTGACCGGCTCACCACCGAAGAGCTGGCCGAGCTGGTCATCGACCTCAACGACCTGCTGCGCCGCGAAGGCGTCGACCACCCCAGCGTCGTCCCCACCTCGGCGGTCACCGGGCGGGGCGTCGAAAGCCTCAAGAGCGTCATAGCGACCGCCGTCTCCCGGCGGCGCGCCGCCATCCAGAAGCTCGAGGCCGACCTGCACCGCCTGGAGCAGCGCCTCGGCGAGGCCATGCCGCTCGGCCAGGCGCTCTCCGCGCCGTCGTCGGTCGACGAGGCTCGCCGGATGGGGCTGACCGACGCGCTATGCGACGCCGTGGGCGTGCCCGCGGTGGGTGAGGCCATGGAGAACGTCTACGCGGAGCGGTCCGGCCAGTGGGTCGCGTGGCCGTACCCTCGGTTGTTCGCCAAGCTGCGCCCTGATCCGCTGAAGGCCCTGCGCCTCGAGGATGTGAGCGCGGAGATCCGCGGCATCACGACCGGTTCCGTGAGCGCCCAGTCCGCCGAGGTCGCCAACGCCGTGCAGGCGCTCGCCGACGGGCTCTCCGTCGGGATGCACCCGGTGTGGCGCTCCGCGGTGCACCAGGCCGCCAGGTCGCGCTCCGGCCAGCTCCCGCAGGCGCTGACCGAGGACCTCACGGAGGTGGCGCCGCAGCTCGACCGGATCCCCGGCTGGTGGCGTGCGCTCAAGGTGTGGCAGTACACCCTGGTGGCGGCGTTCGTGGCCGGGGTGGTCTGGCTGGTGGCCGGGCTGCTCATGCCGGGACAGCTGCCGCCGCAACTGGAACTGCTCGGCGACGGCGCGGCGCTCCCCTGGGTGGGGCTGATGATGGCCTCGGTGCTGGGGCTGGGGGCGCTGTCGGGCATCGCCGCACGCAACTTCGTCGAGCTGGGCGCGTCCCGGGAGCGTGAGCGGCTGGAGCGGGAGATGAGGCGCAGGGTTGCCGCCGTGTCCGCGACGATGGTGGTGGAGCCGGTCGAGCGGGAGCTGGGCCGCCATCACTCCTTCTTCACCGCGTTGCGGGACCTTTCGGTCTGACCCTCCGTCCACAGGCTCTCCCGCCGCCCTTCCCTCTGTCCACAGAACCGCGTTCCGTACGCCGCCGCCACGCCTCCCCACGGCACGCTGGGCCCCAGATCGCGGGCACCCGGCCCGCCACATGGGGAGGCATAGGGATGAATGACATCTACGTCACGCTGACCGGAAACGTCGCAGCAGAGCCGAGGCAATACAGCTTCGACGAAGGCACCAAGGTCACCTCGTTGCGGGTGCTCACCTCACACCGCTACTTCGACAGGAAGACGGGCCAGTGGACAGACGGTGAGAAGGTCTGCTTCACGGTTCGCTGCTGGCGCGCCCTGGGAGACAACGTCGCGGCCTCCATCCACGCGGGCCACCCCGTGGTGGTGTCGGGCAAGCTGCGCATCCGCGAGTTCGGCGCGGAGGGCGACCGGCGCTTCGTGCCCGAGATCGAGGCCAGCGCGGTCGGGCACGACTTGCGCTGGGGCACCGGCGTCTTCGCCAAGCCGGAGCGCGGCGGCGGGCTCGGCTCGATGAGCAAGGAGATGCGCGAGCGCCTGGACGAGGAGACCCGCGACTGGGCCATGGGCTCGCGCCCCTTCCGGCCCCTGTCCCGCCC
>NZ_SMKO01000132.1 GCF_004348685.1 Nonomuraea deserti
GGCCCTCGGCACGACCGGCATCCTCACCACCGGACCGTCCAACACCTCTACGACCCTCCGACCGACCGGCATCCTCACCACCGAACCGTCCAGCACCCCTACGGCCCTCGGCACGACCGGCATCCTCACCACCGGACCGTCCAACACCTCTACGACCCTCCGACCGACCGGCATCCTCACCACCGAACCGTCCAGCACCCCTACGGCCCTCGGCACGACCGGCATCCTCGCCGCCGGACTGTCCCGGAACGTGGCTGTCTTCCCGGAACCAGCCGGCGACGGCGTCTCCTGGTCCGGGCTGCCCGGTGCCGCCGTGGAAGCTCCCGCCCGCTGCCTGTCCGGCGAACGGCCCGGTACTGGCGCCAGGTCGGAAGTGACCGGTGCCCGGATCGCCGGAGGATGGGTCGGCAGCGGCCCGGCGGGCTGACCTGCGCCCTCCACGCGTACGGGCTGGCCGGCCGCCGTCGCCCGCACCGTTCGCCGCAGCGGGCCAACTGCCGCTTGCTTGCCCCGCGGGCCGGTCATCGCCGTCCGCTGACCGGCCACGGGAGTTCGTACCATCGGCGTCGGGGGTTGCCTGCTGCCTGCGGCCACGCCCCCGCGCCCTCCGGCCGCCACGCGAGCCCGACGACCGGTCCGCGCCGTCCAGGCCCTCCGACCCCGAATACGACCCGCCGCCCTGCGCACCCGCTGCAGGCCACTCACCACTGCGACCCTCCGCCGCAGGCCACTCACCACTACGCCCACCCGCGGCACGCCTACCGCCGCCCTGCCCACCCGCCGCAGGCCACTCACCACTGCGACCCTCCGCCGCAGGCCACTCACCACTACGCCCACCGGCAGCACGCGGGCCGGCGGTCTGGGGGTCGGCTGGGGGGCGCGCGCCGTCGTGAGGGCTCCTCGGGGGGTTGCCGGAACCGGGCGCGGCTCTTCTGCGGGCCATCACAGCACCGCCGCCCCGATCAGGTTGCCCAGCGCGAACGTGACCGCGGCGGCAACCCCGCCCACCACGAGCTGCCGCAGTCCGGAATACCACCAGTTACGGGCGGTCACCGTCGAGACGAGCGCACCCGCCGCGAACAGGGCCACGCAGGAGACCACCGCCGACACCGTCAGGCTCTGCACCCCGACGAGGTACGGCAGCAGCGGCAGCGCCGCCCCCACGCTGAACGACAGGAACGACGACACCGCGGCCAGCGACGGAGACGGCAGGTCGCCGGGGGCCACGCCGAGCTCGTTGCGGGTGTGAACCTCCAGCGCCTGCTCGGGGTTCTGCGAGATCTGCCGGGCGACCTCGGCCGCCAGCTCCGGGGACACGCCCCTGTCGACGAACGTCTGCGCCAGCTCGGCGCGTTCGTCGTCGGGGTGACGGGCGAGCTCGCGGCGTTCGACGGCGATCTCGGCCTGGGCCAGCTCGCGCTGGCTCGCCACCGAGACGTATTCGCCGCCCGCCATGGACAGCGCGCCCGCGGCGAGGCCGGCGATGCCGGCGAGTGAGATGACCTTGGTGTTGGCGGTGCCGCCAGCGACACCTGCGATCAGCGCGAAGTTCGACACCAGACCGTCCATCGCCCCGAACACCGATGGCCGCAACCAGCCTCCGGTGACGTCGCGGTGCTGGTGGTGGGCCTCCGCGCGACCGCTCATCGCGAGTTCTTCCCCTTCGTCGCGGCCTCGCCCTCAGGGATCTCCGCCGGGCCGCCGGGTGTTGGGTCGCCGGGTGCCGGGTCGTCGCTCTTCGGCCCGCGATCGGCCTCGCCGCCGTCGGCCGCGTCAGCCCCGGCCGCGCCGCTCTGGGTCGCGTCGGTCTCCGGCGCGTCGCTTCCGGTCGCGTCGCTCCGGGTCGTGTCAGTCCCGGGCGCGTCGTCCCCCACCGGGGAGGTTTCGCCGGAGGGCGTCGCCGTTTTCGCATCGGGGTCGCCAGGCGTGCCGCCGCCTGATCCTTCCGCCGAGGTGTCGGAAGCGTCGTCAGAGGACGCCGAGGAGGGGGCGTCGGGCGAGCCGGGGTCGGCCTGGCCGGACACGTGCGCCGGGTCGGGAAGGTCGGACAAGGGCACGACGATCTCTTCGCCGTCCTTCCTCCTCGTCACCCAGAGATAGACCAGCGCGCCCACGAACAGCACGACCGACGTCCACTGGTTGATCCGGAGCCCGAGGAAGGTCACCGCGTGATCGACCCCGCCGACCGGGTCGATGCGCAGGCCCTCGATCCAGAACCTGCCGAGCGTGTAGCCGGCGACGTAGAGGGCGAACAGCCGGCCATGGTGCAACATGAACCGCCGCCCGGCGAACAGCAGCGCGAAGCCGAGCGCGATGTCCCAGATCGACTCGTACAGGAACGTCGGGTGATAGAGGACCCCGGGCTCTCCGCCGTGGTCGACG
This sequence comes from Nonomuraea deserti, assembly GCF_004348685.1. Classification (GTDB taxonomy): domain Bacteria; phylum Actinomycetota; class Actinomycetes; order Streptosporangiales; family Streptosporangiaceae; genus Nonomuraea; species Nonomuraea deserti. Next base: position 2,383 of record NZ_SMKO01000132.1, read on the forward strand.
TCGATCTCCAGGCCCCACGGCAGCGTGGTCGGCGAGCCGTACAGCTCCTGGTTGAACCAGTTGCCCCAGCGGCCGATGCCCTGGGCGAAGGCGATGCCGGGCGCGACCGTGTCGGCGACGGCGCTCATGGAGATGCCGCGCCTGCGCACGGACCACCAGACGCCGACGCCGCCGAGCGCGACCGCGCCCCAGATGCCGAGACCGCCCTCCCAGATGAACAGCGCCTGGATGGGCTCCTTGATCGCGCGGCTGCCGAAGTAGGTCTGCCAGTCGGTGATGACGTGGTAGAGGCGGCCGCCGATCAGGCCGAAGATGACCGCGGGGACCGCGATATCGATGATCGTCCCCTGCTGGCCCCCGCGAGCGCGCCAACGCCGCTCGCTCAGCCAGACGGCGACGATGACGCCGAGCACAATGCAGAGCGCATAAGCCCGGATCGGGATGATTCCGAGATACCAGACCCCCTGGGAAGGGCTGGGAATCGAGGCAAGGGGCATGTCAGGTGAGGGTAGCGGAAGCGCGGCTACTTGGCCGCCTTCGTAATCTCTTCGCGCAACTCTTGTGGGCTGAAGAGTACCCCGTTGTCTATTTCTATGCCGTTCAGTTTCACGGTCGGCGTATGGTCGAGCTTCTGCTCGTCGCTGACCTTCTTGCTGTACGTCAGCTGCGCCTGGGCGTGCTTGCCCGAGGTGACGCACTGCTCGAACCCGGACGAGGTGACCCCGGCGTCCTTACCCCACTGCACGAGTTGCTCGGGGGTGAAGCCCGGCTCGGTCTCCGGCGGCTGGTTCTCGAAGAGCAGGTCGTGGAAGGCCATCCACTGCTTGCCGTCGGCCACGCAGCGGGAGGCGCTGCCCGCGCGTACGGAATTGGACTTGGTCGGCTCCTGCGAGAAGATGGTGATGGGGTGGTAGACCACCTTGGCCAGGCCCTCGGCGGCGAGGTTCTTGAACGTCTGCCCGCTGACCCGCTCGAGCTCCTTGCAGGCCGGGCACTGGAAATCCTCATAGATGTCCACCACGGGGGCGGTGACGCCCTGCTTGGCCATCACGGCGGCGCCGTCGGGCTGCACCGTGATGGGTGCGAGCGCGCCGGAGGCCTCCTCCGATCGGGAGGTGCTGGCCGCGTACCACCAGCCGGCTCCGACCGCGGCCACCGCGACCACACCGGCGGTCACGTAGGTCACGATCTTCCTGCGTCGCTCCTGGGCGCGAGCGGCGGCCTGCTGTTCCTTGATCTTGTCACGCGCTGACTTCGACATGGTCTTCGTCCGCTGCCCCTTGCTCATCCTTCGTCCTCCACATCACGAGTATCGCCCCCCAGGCCGAGTGCTCCGTCGAGAGCGAAACGGCCCGGTGGGAAACGCGTGATCCAGGCGCCGAGAAGCACGAGGCCGAAGTCACGCAGGATGTCGAGCAGGTAGGTGGGCTCCTGCCCCTTTCCCAACTGGCCGCCGCCGCCGAAGCAGCCGCAGTCGATCCGCAGGCCGTTCGCCCAGGCCCAGGCGATGCCGAAGACGAACGCGAACATGAGCAGCCCCGCGACCACCGCGGCCACCCTGGTCAGCAGACCGACGACCAGCAGCACGCCGACGACGATCTCCAGCATCGGCAGGGCGTAGCCCACCGGGACGGCGATCGACTCGGGCAGCAGCTGGTAAGCCTTGACCGCCACCACGGAGTCCGTCGGATTGCCGATCTTGAGCGCGCCTGCCGCGATCAGCACTCCGCCCAGGACCAGCCGGGCGACGACCGTCACCCAGGGTATCGCCGACGTAGCTCGATGTGACGGTTGTGACGCGGCCACGGGTCATCTCCTCTTTCTCTGTGCCGAGATGGGCACAGTACCGGGTTCCCATCCGATCACGTTCACGATAAGCGTCGGCTAAGCCGCTCCCGCGTCCAGGCTCCCCGAGTTGCGGGTTTTACTTGCATGAGTTAAATATTACTCATGCAAGTAAAGCGGGAGGATTCGGTGACGAGCTCCGCGCGGCGCGCACAGATCGTCGCCGCGACCATCGCCACGATCGCCGAGCTCGGCTATCGGCAGGCGTCCTTCTCCAGGATCGCCGAGCGCGCCGGGCTCAGCAGCACCCGGCTGATCTCCTACCACTTCGACAGCAAGGACGAGCTGATCGGCAAGGCGATCGCCACGATCTACAGCGAGCTGGCGGCGTTCATGACCGCGCGGGTGAGCGCCGCGACCACGCCGGGCGCCGCGCTCGAGACCTACATCCGCTCGCTGGTGGAGTACATCGCCGGCCACCGCCCCGAGATGCGCGCCGCCACGGAGATCTTCCTCAACTTCAGGCCGGAAGGCGGCTCGGCGGCGCAGGACGCGGCCACCGACCTGTCGGTGCTCGGCCACGTCGAGCGCCTCCTCGTCCGGGGCCAGGAGAGCGGCGAGTTCGGCGCGTTCAACACCCGCGTGATGGCGATGGCGATCCAGCGGTCGCTCGACGGGCTGCCGTTCCTGCTGGAGGCCGACCCGGACGCCGACCTGGCGGAATATGCCGACGAGCTGGCCGGGCTGTTCGCCAAGGCGGTGCGGCCGTGAGCGCGAGGGCCAGAGGGCTGCTCACCCTGGTGGTGGACGTGGGGGTGCCCATCGGCCTCTATTACCTCCTGCGCGCCGCCGACGTCGGCGCCTACGCCGCGTTGCTGATCTGCTCGTTCATCCCGGGCCTCAGCGTCGTCTCCGATCTCGTACGCCGCCGCAGGCCCGACAGGATCGGCCTGTTCATGACGACCATGATGCTGATCGGCGCCGCGGTCTCGCTGCTCGTCCACGACCCGAGGCTCCTGCTGGCCAAGGACGGCTGGTTCATGGCGGTCGGGGGCCTGTGGTTCCTGGTCAGCGCGCGCGGCGGCAAGCCGCTGGGATTCGTGTTCAGCCGGCTCCTGCTCGAAGGGCGGGTCGGGCCCCATGAGTCGTGGGACGTGCTGTGGGAGCGGCTGCCCGGCTTCCGCCGGGTCTGGCGGGTGGCGACCGTCATCTACGGGCTCGGCCTGATCGTCGACGCCGGCGTGCGCGTCGTCATCGCCCACACCCTGCCGATCGACGTCGTCCCCGGGCTCGGCGCCGTGCAGTATGCCGTCTGGCTGGTGCTGATGCAGGTCGCCCTCAACCTCTATCTGGTGCCCAGCGGCCTCTACAACCGCTGTTCCAAGCTCTACGCCGGCCTCCGCCACGCCTGAAGCATCCGGCGTCAGCGTCCCCGGAGCCGGCCTCACAGCCGTGAAACGGCGTCAGCGGCGCACGCCCTTGGCCATGTCTTTCGCGAGGACGGCGATCGACTCGCGGCCCGCGGCCTCGTCGGGGGCGTCGAGGATGCGGCGGATGAACGCCGACCCCACGATGACGCCGTCGGCGTAGGCCGCCACCTCGGCCGCCTGGGCGCCGGTGCCGACCCCCAGGCCCACGCACACCGGCAGGTCGGTGTGGGCGCGGGTGCGCTGCACGAGGCCCTCGGCGGCGACGTTGACGCTCTCTCTGGCGCCCGTGACGCCCATGAGCGAGGCCGCGTAGACGAAGCCCGTGCAGCAGTCGACGACGGCCTTGATGCGCTGCTCCGTCGAGCTGGGCGCCACCAGGAACACGGTGTCGATGCCGGCGCCCGCCGACGCCGCCCGCCACGGCTCCGACTCCTCGGGCGTCAGGTCGGGCGTGATCGTGCCCGCGCCGCCCGCGTTGGCCAGGTCGCGGGCGAAGCGCTCGGCGCCGTATTTGTCGATGGGGTTCCAGTAGGTCATGACGAGCGTGGCGGCCCCGGTCGCGGCGACCCCCTCGACCGTGCGCATCACGTCGGCGATGCGCGTGCCGTTGACCAGCGACCTGTGCACGGCGTCCTGGATGGTGGGCCCGTCCATGAGCGGATCGGAGTAGGGGAGGCCGATCTCGATGACGTCGCAGCCGGCCTCGACCAGGGTCGTGGCGGCGGCGATGGCGCCGTCCTTGGACGGGAAGCCCGCGGGCAAATAGCCGACGAGCGCGGCCCGGTTGTCCGCCTTCGCCTTGGCGAAAACCGTCTGAAGAGTCGTCATGTCTGTCCGTTTCGAAGGTCGAGTCTCACCATGATGCCCTGCCGCGCGCCCCGCCCGGCATCCTCCGCGCCGATGCAGGCCCGGGGTGTCGCGGGAGGCCGCGCGGTGAGCGGCCCGGCGCAGGCCGTCAGCGGTCCGCGTGGTCCCGGAGGCCTCGGCGGCCCCGGCGTCTCAGCGGTCTCGAAGGTCTCCGAGGCTCGGAGGTCTTGAGGCCTCGGAGGATCTCAGAGGTTGAAGTATTTCATCGCCGTGCCCATGTCCTTGTCACCGCGGCCGGAGAGGTTGACCAGGATGGTGGCCTCCGGGCCGAGCTCGCGGCCGAGCTCCAGCGCGCCCGCCAGGGCGTGGGAGGACTCGATGGCGGGGATGATGCCCTCGGTCCTGGCCAGCAGTGAGAACGCGGCCATCGCCTGATCGTCGGTGACGCCGTGGTAGGTGGCGCGGCCGGAGTCTCTGAGCCAGGCGTGCTCGGGGCCGACGCCCGGATAGTCGAGCCCGGCGGAGATCGAGTGGGACTCGATGGTCTGGCCCTCGTCGTCCTGCAGGACGTAGGTGCGCGCGCCGTGCAGCACGCCGACCGAGCCCGCGGTGAGGGTGAGCGCGTGCTCGCCGCTCTCCAGGCCGCGCCCGGCGGCTTCGTAGCCGTGCAGCTGGACGCCCTCGTCGCCGATGAACGCGTGGAAGGCGCCGATCGCGTTGCTGCCCCCGCCGACCGCGGCGCACACCGCGTCGGGCAGCCGGCCGGTCAGCTCGAGGATCTGGCGGCGGGCCTCCACGCCGATGATGCGGGCGAAGTCGCGCACGATCTCGGGGAACGGGTGCGGGCCCGCGACCGTGCCGAAGAGGTAGTGGGTGGTGTCGACGTTGGTCACCCAGTCGCGGAACGCCTCGTTGATGGCGTCCTTCAGCGTCTGCGAGCCGTTGGTCACCGGCACCACGGTCGCGCCGAGCAGCTTCATCCTGGCGACGTTGAGGGCCTGGCGCTCGCAGTCGACCGCGCCCATGTAGATGACGCACTCCAGGCCGAGCAGGGCCGCGGCGGTCGCCGTGGCCACGCCGTGCTGGCCGGCGCCGGTCTCGGCGATCACCCGCTTCTTGCCCAGCCGCTTGGTCAGCAGCGCCTGGCCCAGCACGTTGTTGATCTTGTGGGCGCCGGTGTGGGTGAGGTCCTCCCGCTTGAGCACGACCCTGGCGCCACCGGCCTGCTCGCTGAAGCGCTGCACGTCGGTCAGCGTGGTCGGGCGGCCGGCGTAGGTGCGCAGCAGGTGGTCGAACTCGCGCAGGAACTGCGCGTCGTTCTTGGCCTTCTCGTAGACCGCGGCCACCTCGTCGAGCGCCGGGATGAGGGCCTCCGGCACGTATCTGCCGCCGAAGATGCCGAACTTGCCGTGCACGTCGGGATCGTCGCCGCGCGCGCCGTTGCCCGCCAGGTCGGCGGCGGTCAGGATGGAACCTTCGTGTGCCACTGCTATCCCTCTGCTGAGTGGTCGGGGCGCGTCGACGGATGGGCGCCGGCCGTCACCAGCGCCTCCACTGCCTTGCGCGGGTCCTTGCCGGTGACCAGGCTCTCCCCCACCAGGACGGCGTCGGCGCCACCTCTAGCGTAAGCGAGCAGGTCATGCGGGCCACGCACACCCGACTCGGCGATTTTGATCACATTATCGGGGATCTTCGGCGCCAGCTTCGCGAACACGTCGCGATCGACCTCGAGAGTCTTCAGATTGCGGGCGTTGACCCCGATGACCCGGGCCCCCGCGGCGACCGCTCGTTCGAGCTCGTCCTCGGTGTGCACCTCGACCAGCGGGGTGAGCCCGATCGACTCGGCCCGCTCGATCAGCGACACCAGCGCCTCCTGCTCCAGGCAGACGACCATCAGCAGCGCCAGGTCGGCGCCGTAGGCCCTGGCCTCCCAGAGCTGGTAGGAGGTGAGGATGAAGTCCTTGCGCAGGATCGGGATGTCGACCCTGGATCGGACCGCGGCCAGGTCGTCGAGGCTGCCCCCGAACTTGCGGCGCTCGGTCAGCACGCTGATGACGTGGGCGCCGCCCGCTTCGTAGTCGGCGGCCAGCGCCGCCGGGTCGGCGATCGCGGCGAGCGCGCCCTTGGACGGGCTGGAACGCTTGACCTCGGCGATCACCGAGATCCTGTCGCCCCCGAGCGCGGCCATCGCGTCCCTGGCCGGCCTGGCCCGCTCGGCTCGTTGCTTGAGGTCGTCCATGGACACGGCCTCCTGGCGTGTGGCGAGGTCGGCGCGCACCCCGTCGAGGATGCCGTCGAGGACACTCGGCCCTTCCGTCCGCTCACTCACGCGCTTGGGGTCCCTCCGGTCGACAGTGGGGGTGGCGGAGAGTTCGCCTCGCGTACGCTCTCCGCCTTGTCCTGCGATGGTATCGGCCCTTGCGGGGTCACCTCACCACCGGCCCTGCCTAGGGGGCGAGGAACGCGCCGACAGGCAGATTACGGACGACCCAGTAGACCATGACGACCCCGATGAAGGCCCACAGCCACGCCGGATGGGCCAGCGTCGTGCGTCTGGGCCGGCCCTGCCAGGCGCGCAGCACCCATCGCCCCCACCAGAACAGCAGGAACGGGATTATGGCCACGGCGAGCGGATTGAGCCCCAGCGCGGCGACCGGGTCGAGATGCGCGAGGGCGTGCATGGTGCGCATCGTGCCGCAGCCCGGGCAGTAGAGGCCGGTGAGCCACAGGAACGGGCACGTCGGATAGTGGCCGGGCTCGTTGGGGTCGACCACGCCGACGAAGGCGAACGCGGCGCCCACGCCCGCCGCAACACCGAGCGGCGCGAGCAGGCGCCTGACGCGACCCGTGCCACGCCGCCCGGCTGTTGCGATGCTCATGCTTTCAGTATCCGCCTTCCAGCGCGCTGCCCGCCGTCCCGCCGGCTCAGTACGTCGAGTACGAGTACGTGGACACGCTCGCGGCCAGGATGAAGAAGATCACGATGTACGCGATGATGCCGATGACGATGCCGATGGCACCGAAGATCAGACTGCGCTTCCACCACGTCTTGGCCTCTTCGGCGGCCTGCATCGCGCCCTGGTAGTCGCCGACCTGCCACTTCGAGTTGACCTGCGACGACTTGACGAGCGCCACGATGCCGAGCGGCAGGCAGCAGAACAGGGTGGTGAGGATGGCGGGGACCAGCTGGTTGTCGGGCGGGTTGCCACCGCCGCCGTAGCCACCGCCGGGAGGCTGGCCGTAACCGCCGTCGCCGTAGCCGCCGCCGCCGCTGGGAGGCTGCTGGCCATAGCCACCGCCGTAACCGCCGCCACTCGGGGGCTGCTGGCCGTAACCACCGCCACCACTGGGAGGCTGCTGGCCATAGCCACCGCCATAGCCGCCGCCACTCGGGGGCTGCTGGCCGTAACCACCGCCACCGCTCGGGGGCTGCTGGCCATAGCCACCGCCACCACTGGGAGGCTGCTGGCCGTAGCCGCCGCCGGGTGGCTGGGCGCCGTAGCCACCGTCGCCCTGGTTTCCGTAACTCATGCTAATGACCCCTCATGTCGTCATCTTCGAGTCCAGTTCGCGCGGCAGCCTAGCGAGAAACCATCTTCTACGTGGGTCAACGCCATTTTTGCGGACAATTCGTAATCGGACCGCAAGCACGCCGTCACGGTCCGGCTACACGCGCCATGTGTGACCTACTGGTAATCGACCGATGTGCTGGCGGTGCTGGCGAGCCCGATGAAGGAAAGGAGCATACCGCCGAAGATGAGCCAGCAGAGGAGCCAGATCACAACCGTGATGTACGACGTGACGAGGCCGCCGATGGCCATGCCCGAGCCCTCCTCCCCGGTGCGCTTGATCCGGCTGAGCGCGACATGCCCGAGGATGACGCCGGGGATGCTGGTGAGGCCGCAGAAGACCAGGCCGATGATGCCGAGGACGAGCGAGGCCACCGCCATCCCGTTGGTGGACCTGGGCTGCTGGTAGCCGTAGCCCTGCTGGGGGTAGCCGCCGTAGCTCGGGGACTGCTGGGCGTAACCGCCGCCGTAGCTCGGCGGCTGCTGACCATAGCCGTAGGGCTGGTCCCCGTAGCTCGGAGGTTGCTGGCCGTAGCCGCCACCCCCGCTGGGCGGCTGCTGGCCGTACCCGCCCCCGCTGGGCGGCTGCTGGCCGTAGCCGCCCCCGCTCGGCGGCTGCTGGCCGTAGCCGCCCCCGCTCGGCGGCTGCTGGCCGTAGCCGCCTCCAGGAGGCTGCGCGCCATAACCTCCGCTACCGCCCTGATCCCCGTAGCTCATGAGCCGGCTCCCTCAACGTCCGTGGCGAGTTGCAACGGCAGCTTATTGAGGAAACGTTTGCCGGGCGCACACAGGTTCAGAACAGTGGACGTTTCGTAACCGTCACCGGCTCAGCGGTCGTCGGTGGGGTCGTCTCCGCGGTCGAGCGCGTCCCACAACGTCCTGTCGTCGGCCCGCGCCGAGCGCTCGCCCGCCGCCCGGTCGTAGCGGGCGGACATGCCCGCCCACCGGCCGCCGCGCACGACCGCCAGCACGCCCCCGGCCATCACCAGGACCGCTCCAACGGCCGTCACGGCCGGCCAGAGCGGCGCGATCTCCCAGGACAGCCCGGTGGCGCCGGACAGCACGTTCTGCTCACGCAGGCGCGCGGTCACGGTGTCGCCCGACAGCGCCGCCCACGTCGCCGCCGCGGCGCCGGCCCCGCACAGGGCGAGCAGCGCCCCGACGGCCCGGCGGCCGGCGCCCTTGGTGGCCAGCACCGCCACCACGCCGGCCAGCCCGGCCAGCGCCACGGGGGTCAGCACGGGGCTCAGCTCGCCGCCGCTCGGCGCCCGCGCCGCGGCGCCGTCCCCCAGAACCGTCACCCATGGCTGGCCGGCGGCCCACGACACGAGCGCGCAGCCCAGGGCCGTCATGCCCACCCAGCCCCACAACTCCCCGCGCCTGGAGGTCCGCACCTCGGGCTCCATCCGCTCTCCTAGCTCGGCGCGAGCTCTAGCGGGTCGGCGTCGAAGCAGGTGCGATCACCCGTGTGGCACGCCCCGCCGACCTGGTCGACCCTGACCAGGATGGTGTCGCCGTCGCAGTCGAGCGCCACGGACTTGACGTGCTGGACGTGACCGGAGGTGGCGCCCTTGACCCAGAGCTCCGCACGGCTGCGGGACCAGTAGGTGGCCCTGCCGGTGGTGAGCGTCCGATGCAGCGCCTCGTCGTTCATCCAGGCCAGCATGAGCACCTCGCCGGTGTCGTACTGCTGGGCGATCGCGGGGACCAGGCCGTCGGGGTTGCGCGTCAACCGTGCGGCGATCTTGGCGTCGAGGGACATGCAGCCATTCAACCAGCCCGTGCCGCCGCCCTCGCCACCGGCGCGAGCCTCAGGCCAGGGCCTGGGGAAGGGTGTCGTAAATGGGGAAGAGCGGCGCCAGGTTGGTCCTGCGCAGCCGCCGGAGCACCTGCCCTGGGGGCGCCACCAGAGCCATCGTGCCGTCCCTGTCGCGCAGCGTGGCGAGCACGCGCACCAGGACGCCCAGCCCTGTCGTGTCGATGAAGCTCAGGCCGGTCAGATCGACGACCAGCCGGGGGCCGTGCTCAGCCACGGCTTCGTCGAGACATTTCCTGACTTCGGAAACATTGTCGACGTCGACCTCCCCCGCCAGGCTCACCACCACGAGGTCTCCGTGTCGGCGTCGCGTCATCTCCAGCACATCCGCGCCCATGCTCCTCATGACCCCTCCCGTGGGCGGCCCCGCCGAAAAGGTACACCTGCCCGCGACGCGTCACGGTGGGTTTTACCGAGATTGCGGTACGTGATGGCGCGGAGCGGAGTAATTTCGGTTTCCCCAGAGCCTGCTGTGGGAGGGCCGTCGTGGTGCACGTCGTAGGCTCCGCCCCCGATTCCCCCCGGGCCTTCCCCCGGCCGGCCGGGGCGCGCGAGCACGGGCTGATCGGGGCGGGCAGGTCCGTGGCCGTCCTGCGGGTGCGTGATGGATAGGCAGGTGCTCCGCGTGAGCTTCGCGCGGGGGCACATCACGGGGCTGCGCAGGACCGTGACCGAGCACGCCGCCGGCGAAGGACTGGCGGGCGGGCGGCTCGAGGACTTCGTGCTGGCGGTCAACGAGGTCATCACCAACGCGGTGGTGCACGGCGGAGGTCACGGGCGATTACGGCTGTGGACGCAGGACGGGCGCCTGTGGTGCGAGGTCGCCGACGACGGCCCCGGGCTGCCACCCGGGTGGATGGGCGACACGCGTCCGCCCAGGGGGCTCGAGTTCCAGGGGCGGGGACTGTGGCTGGCGCGCATGGTGTGCGAGCACCTGATGATCGTGTCGGGGCCGCGTGGCACGACCGTGACGTTCGCCTCGGCGAAGCCGTGATCGGGAGCCCGGCACCACGACGATCGCCGGCGTGGCGCGGCGGCCGGTCACGAGTGGGCGGCGGAGATCCACGAGGCGTGCAGGTCGGCGTACACGCCCGGCCGGCCGGCCAGCTCCGTGTGGTGACCGCGCTGCACCAGCCGGCCCTCGTCGAAGACCAGCACCTCGTCGGCGTTCTCGGCCGTGGACAGGCGGTGCGCGATCGAGATGGCGGTGCGGCCGCGGGTGACGCCCTCCAGCGCCCGCGCCAGCCGTACCTCGGTGGCCGGGTCGACCGCGGAGGTGGCCTCGTCCAGCAGGAGCAGGTCGGGGTCGGCGAGGTAGGCGCGGGCCAGGGCGACGAGCTGGCGCTCGCCCGCCGACAGCGACTCGCCGCGCTGGCCGACGGCCGTGTCCAGGCCCGCGGGCAGGCCCTCGAGCCAGTCGGTAAGGCCCAGCTCGGTCATCGCGAGCCGGATCTCGTCGGTGGTGGCGGACGGCTTGCCGTAGCGGATGTTCGCCTCCAGCGTCCCGTCGAACAGGAAGCCGTCCTGGGGAACCATGACGATGCGCTCGCGCAGCGAGGAGAAGCGGATGTGGCGCAGGTCGTGGCCGTCCACGGTGACGCGGCCCGCGCCCGGGTCCATGAGGCGCGTCAGGAGCTTGGCGAACGTGGTCTTGCCCGACCCCGTCTCCCCCACGACCGCGACGCGCGAGCGCGGCGGGATCTCGAGGGTGACCTCGCGCAGCACGGGCACGCCGCCCGGGTAGGAGAAGTGCACGTCCTCGAAGGCGATCGAGATGGGGCCGCGGGGCAGCTCCACGCCCTCGTCGCCGGGGTCGGCCACGTCCGGCGGGGTGTCGATGACGCCGAGGACGCGCCGCCAGCCGGCGACGGCGTTCTGGGCCTCGTTCAGCACCTCGGTGGCGGTCTGGAGCGGCGAGACGAACAGGGTGATCAGGAACAGGAACGCCACCAGCTCGCCCTGCGTGATCTCGCCCGACAACCCGAGCCGCACGCCCAGCAGCACGATGCCGGCGATGGCGACGGCCGCCACGATCTCGGTGAGCGGGAAGACGAAGCCGACGATGGTCTGCGCCCTGGTCTGGGCGCGCCTGTTGGCGTCGACCGCCTGGTCGATGCGCTCGGCCGTACGGCGCTCCGAGGCGTACGCCCTGATGACGGCGGCGCCGACGACGGACTCGCTGACCGCGGCCAGCATGTCGCCGGTCCGCTCGCGCACGGTCGTGTACGCCCGCGACAGCAGCCTCTGGAAGCGCGGCAGGGCGATCATCAGGGGGATGAAGCACAACCAGACGAGCAGGGTGAGCTGCCAGGAGTAGACGAACATCAGCACCGTGGCCACGAACAGCTGGCCGAACGCCACGATGATCATCAGCCCGCCCCACTGCATGAACGTGCTGATCTGGTCGATGTCGTTCGTGACGCGCGAGACCAGGGCGCCGCGGCGCTCGGTGTTCTGGGTGAGCACGGACAGGTCGTGCACGTGCCGGAACCCGCGCACGCGCAGCGTGGCCAGGGACGACTCCGTCGCCTTGTAGAGGCGGACGTTCATGACGTAGCCGGCGGCGGCCGTGAGCAGCACCGCGCCCGCGCAGACCAGGATGGCCCAGGTGATGTACGCGGTGTCCGGGCCGCCGGTCCTAAGTCCCGTGTCGATCGTCTGCTGGACGGCGATCGGAACGATGATCTTGCCGATGGTCGCGACGACCGCCAGCAGCAGCGTGACCACCAGCCCCTTGCGGAACTCCGGCGTGAGCGAGAGCCCCTGCCGGATGGTGGCCAGCGCGGAACGTTCGGAGTTGCCTCGGATGACCTCGGCCGTCATGCGCTGACTTCCTCTTCTTCTCCGGCCGGCACGTCGATGGCGGCGCGCTCGGCCTCCTCACGCTCGTAGGCGGTCACCAGGTTGCGGTAGCCGGCGCAGCGACCGATCAGCTCGTCGTGCGGGCCGCGGTCGACGACCCGGCCGTGGTCGAGGTAGACGACCTCGTCGGCGAGGGCGATGGTCGCCATCCGGTAGGCGACGACCACGACGGTGGACGCCTCGGCGGCGTCCCGCAGCCCGTACAGGATCTTTGCCTCGACCTGGGGGTCCACGCTGGAGGTGGCGTCGTCGAGGATGAGCAGGCGCGGCCGGCGCACGACCGCGCGGGCCAGGGCGAGGCGCTGGCGCTGGCCGCCGGACAGCGAGGTGCCGCGCTCGCCGACGCGCGTGTCGAGCCCGTCGGCCAGCCGGCCGACGAACCCGTCGGCCTGCGCCAGCCGCAGGGCCGCCCGCACGTCCTCGTCGCCGGCGTCGAGGCCGAGCGTGATGTTGCCGCGCACGGTGTCGTCGAACAGGAACGTCTGCTGCGGCACCAGGGCGACCGATTCGGCGATGCCGCCGTGGGCCAGCTCCCGGACGTCCATCCCGTCGAGCAGCACCTGTCCCCTGTCGGGGTCGACGAGCCGGACGAGCAGCTGCACGAGCGTGGACTTGCCCGAACCCGTGGGGCCGACCAGCGCGACGGTACGGCCGGCGGGCACGTCGAAGGTCACCTCGTGCAGCACCTCGGCCTCGCCGTAGGCGTAGGAGACGCCTCGGACCTCGAGCGCGGCGGGCGCGGGCGAGGTCGCGGCGGCCTGCCCGTACTCCATGGAGCCGCTCGCGTCCAGCACGGCCTGCACCCGCTGCCAGCCGACGACGCTGCGCGGCAGCTCGGCCAGCACCCAGCCGAGCGCCCTGATCGGGAAGGCCAGCAGCGTGAACAGGTAGGCGACCTGCACCAGGTCGCCGGAGTCGATCGAGCCGCCGGACAGCCGGGCCGAGCCGACGCCCAGGACCGCGAGCACGCCGATCGTGGGCAGGGCCTCCAGCATCGGGTCGAACAGCCCGCGGACACGCCCGACCGCGATGTTGGCGTCGCGCAGTTCGTGGGCGCGCCGCTGGAACCGCTCGGTCTCGAGATCCTCCCTGCCGAGGGTCTTGACGACGAGCGCGCCGTCGAAGCTCTCGTGCGCGATCTCGCTGACCTCGGCGCGCAGTTGCTGCGCGCGGGTGGCGAGCGGGCTGAGTTTGCGCTGATAGACAAGGTTGAGTACGGCGATCGCTGGAAATATCAGGAAGCCGACCAGCGCCAGCACGAGATCCGTGAACAACATCGCGACCGCCGCCGTGATCAGCATGACGATCACGCCGACGGCCATCGGCAGCGGCGCCAGCGGCGCCCAGGCGGCCTCGGCGTCGGCGCTGGCGTTCGACAGCAGCTGCCCTGTCGGGTGCCGGTGGTGCCACGACAGCGGCAGCCGCAGGTACTGCTTCGTCACGTCCCTGCGCGACCTGGCCTGCATGCGGTACTGCAGGATGCCGGCCAGGATCCGCCGGCCCGCCACCCCCAGCGCCTTGAGCAGCGCGGTGCCCATGATCAGGAACGTTCCCGTCCACAACGCGCCCGCGACGGCACGGCCCTCGCCGAAGGCGGGCAGCACGACGTTCTGGGTCGCCCACCCGAGGGCCCAGGCGGAGGCGACGGTCATGCCCCCGTAGACCGCGCTGGCCAGCACCGCCAGCGCGAACACCGCCTTCTCTGTGCGAATGGCCACCCCAAGGACCCGAAGTCCTTGGCGCATCACGGCCGAGGTGACCTTGCTCGCCACTCGGTTGGGTCCTCTCATCACGGCATATCTACGTATGTCACTATCACCCCTGATCATCTCGTTATTCCCGCGGGTAGGGTTGCCCCTGTGACTCACGCTCGTGGCGAACGCACCGCGCTCTGCGACCTGCTCGACCGGCTCGGCCCCGACGCGCCGACGTTGTGCGCGGGCTGGAGCACCTACGACCTGGCCGCGCACCTGGTGCTGCGCGAGCGCAGGCCCGACGCGATGGGCGGCATCGCGTTCAAACCGCTCGCCGGCTACACCGCCTCGGTCCAGAACGCGCTCAAGGCCAAACATCCCTATCCCGAGCTGGTCGCCAAGGTACGCGAGCCCGGCGGCGTGTACGGGCTCGTGAAAGCCCTCGACGAGGCCGTCAACACGCTCGAGTTCTTCGTGCACCACGAGGACGTCCGACGCGCGCAGCCGTCGTGGGAGCCGCGCGAGCTGCCCGCGGACCTGGAGGAGCTCATCTGGAAGCGGCTGTCGTCCGGCGCCAGGATGATGTTGCGCAGGGCGCCGGTGGGCGTGGTGCTGCACCGGCTGGGCGGCGGAGTGCTGCTGGCAGGCCCGCGCGGAGGCCCCAAGGTCGAGGTCACCGGCAGGGCCGGCGAGTTGCTGATGTTCTGCTTCGGACGGCAGGCGCACGCGAGGGTGGAGCTCACCGGCGCGCCCGAGAACGCCGAACGGCTGCGCGAGACCCCGCTCGGCATGTAGCCGGGCGCCGATGGCGCAAATCACGGCGCCACAGGCGCTCGCGGCTCATCTCTAGCCCTTACCATGGCAGAGGAAAGAAGCCCCCCGGTTAGGATCATGAACATCTTCATAGAAGATGCCAGTGATCGCCCAGATCCGGGTATATACGGCTGGGAATGGACTGCAGGAGGCCCCCCATGCAGGTCAAGAAGGTGATCACCTACGTCGCTGTCGCGTTCGTGGTCTTCTACCTGTTCACCCGGCCGGCCGAAGCCGCCGCCGCGGTCAACGGTGTGTTCGACGGAATTCTTCAGGGAGCCAATCAGTTGGCCACGTTCTTCTCCAGTGTTCTGACGCCCTGACCTACGGTCCTGTCTGCGTCAGGTGCTTCCAAGCGCTGCCGGATCGTGTTACGCAGGCAGGATGAGAGATCGCCCGAGCGGCACCACGATCCATCAGCTCGACGCCACCGCGCGGCGCGTCCTCGAGCGAGCTGAGCTCGAGGGCATCGAGCTGATCCGTTTCCTGTACGCCGACCACGGAGGCGTGATCCGTGGCAAAGCGGCGTCCCGGTCACGGCTGGCCGAACGGCTCAACACCGGCATCGGGCACACCGTTGCCATGATGGCGATGAACATGCTCGACCAGCTCCAGGACGTCGAGCACATGGGTCCGGTGGGCGAGGTGCGCATCGTTCCCGACCCCGCCACCTACGTCACGTTGCCGCACGCGCCGGGCGCGGCGGCGATGCTGTCCGACCTGCGCCTGCCCGACGGCTCCCCGTGGGGCGCGTGCGCCCGGACCTTCCTCAAGGACGCCATCGCCGAACTGGCCGCGGAGGGCTACACGCTGGTCGCCGCGTTCGAGCCCGAGTTCACGCTCGGCCGCCGCCTGCCCGACCCGGCCGGCGGCCCCGACCGGCTGGTGCCCATCGACGACTCGCTGTGCTACGCCAACACCGGCTTCGACACGGCCCACGACTACACGATCAAACTCATCCGCGCCCTGGAGACGCAGGGCCTGCGCGTCGAGCACTGCCACCCCGAGCTGGGCCCAGGCCAGCAGGAGCTGTCGGTCCACCACGCGCCCGCGCTGCGGGCCGCCGACAACCACGTCCTCTACCGCGAGACCGTGCGCGGCGTGGCCATGCGCATGCAGCTGTGGGCCTCGCTGGCTCCGAAACCGCTGGCCGACCAGGCCGGCAACGGCGCCCACCTGCACCTGTCGTTGTGGCGCGACGGCCGCAACGTCTTCGCCGGCGACGGCGAGACGCGCGACGGCTTCGTCGGCGGCCTGCTCGCCCACCTGCCCGCCCTCACCGCCCTGACCTGCGGCAGCGTCAACAGCTTCCGCCGCCTGGCGCCCCGCATGTGGTCGAGCGCGTACGCCGTCTACGGGCCCGACAACCGGGAGGCCGCGGTCCGCGTCTGCTCGCCCCTCGGGGAGACCGGGGAACCCAACCTGGAGCTGAAGCCGTCCGACTCCTCCGCCAACCCGTACCTGTCGCTGGGCGCCGTCATCCACGCGGGCCTCGACGGCATGCGGCGCGAGCTCGACCCGGGCGAGGCCGTGGACGTCGACCCCGACACGCGGCCCGGCCGGTATCAGCGCCTGCCGTCGTCGCTGGACGAGGCGCTCGACGCGCTGGAGGGCGACGAGGTGCTCATGGAGGCGCTCGGACCGCTGCGGCGCAGCGCGTACCTGGCCGTCAAGCGGTCCGAAGCGGCCGCGTTCGCCGCCGAGGACGCCTCCTTCGAGCTGTTCCATCACCTCCGGGCGTTCTGACGCGCTAGCGGACCGGGTGGCCTGCCATCCGGAGCGTCTCCTTGACCTCGGAGATCTTCAACGTGCCGAAGTGGAACACGCTGGCCGCCAGCACCGCGTCGGCGCCCGCCGCCACCGCCGGAGGGAAGTCCTCCAGGCGGCCGGCGCCGCCGCTGGCGATCACCGGCACCCGCACGACGGCCCGGACCGCGCGCAGCATCTCCAGGTCGTAGCCGTCGAGCGTGCCGTCGCCGTCCATCGAGTTGAGCAGGATCTCGCCCACGCCGAGTTCCTCGCCGCGCGCGGCCCACTCCACCGCGTCGATGCCGGTGCCGCGGCGTCCGCCGTGCGTCGTCACCTCGAAGCCGCTCGGGGTGCCGGGCGCGCGGCGGGCGTCCACGGACAGCACGACGCACTGGGCGCCGAACCGCCGGGACGCCTCGGTGAGCAGCTCGGGCCGGGCGATGGCCGCGGTGTTGAGCGACACCTTGTCGGCCCCGGCGCGCAGCAGCCGGTTGACGTCGTCGACCGCGCGCACGCCGCCGCCCACGGTGAGCGGGATGAACACCTGCTCGGCGGTCCTGCGCACCACGTCGAGCATGGTCTCGCGCTCGCCGGACGACGCGGTGATGTCGAGGAAGGTCAGCTCGTCGGCGCCCTCCTCGTCGTAGCGCCTGGCCAGCTCGACCGGATCGCCCGCGTCGCGCAGGTTCTCGAAGTTGACGCCCTTGACGACGCGTCCGGCGTCCACGTCGAGACAGGGGATGACTCTTACCGCCACGGTCATGCTCGCATTGCCTCGATTTCGATCTCGACCAGCATCCTCGGGTCGACCAGTCCGGCCACCCGCACCCCGGTGCAGGCGGGGCGCACTTCACGGAAGACGTCGTGGATGGCCCGCCCGACGGGGTCGAAGTGGCGCTGCTCCACGACGTAATAGCGGACCATGACGACGTCCTCGCGGGTCAGGCCGCCGGTCGCGACGGCCGCCAGCGCGATCTCGATCGCGGTCAGGGCCTGCTCGTAGGCGTCGCCGAGGTGGCGCACCTCTCCTTTGACGGTGGCCGTGCACCCGGACACGATCACCCGGTCACCCGCGATGACAGCGCGGGCGTAACCGTACCTCTCCTCCCAGACGCCACCGGAGAACACCCTCCGCCCGGTGTTTTCCATGCCGATGCTGCTGACGCTCATCCCGCCCCCTCCCGGCGAAGCTACACGCGTACCGCGGCAAGCGCTTCTTCCAGCGTGAACGCGTGAGCGTACAGGGCCCTGCCCACGATGGCGCCCTCCACTCCGTCGGGAACGAGAGAGGCGAGTGCGATCAGGTCGTCGAGGCTCGACACGCCGCCGCTGGCCACGACCGGCCGGTCGGTGCGGGCGCAGATCTGGCGGTAGAGGTCGAGGTTGGGGCCCTGGAGCATGCCGTCCTTGGTCACGTCGGTGACGACGTAGCGGAGGCAGCCGTCGGACTCGAGCCGGTCGAGCACCTCCCACAGGTCGCCGGCGTCCTTGGTCCAGCCGCGGGCGGCCAGCGTGGTGCCGCGCACGTCGAGGCCCACCGCGATGCGGTCGCCGTGCTCGGCGATGATCTTCCGGCACCAGCCGGGGTTCTCCAGGGCGGCGGTGCCGATGTTGACCCGGCGGCAGCCGGTGGCCAGCGCGGCGGCCAGCGAGTCGTCGTCGCGGATGCCGCCGGACAGCTCGACGTTCACGTCCAGCTTGCCGACGACCTCGGCGATCAGCTCGCGGTTGCCGCCCCGGCCGAACGCGGCGTCGAGGTCGACGAGGTGGACCCACTCGGCCCCGGCGTCCTGCCAGGCGAGCGCGGCGGCGAGGGGCTCGCCGTGGCGGGTCTCGGTGCCGGCCTCGCCCTGGGTCAGGCGTACGGCCTGGCCGCCGGCCACGTCGACGGCGGGCAACAACAGCAACGACATCAGATCCTCCGGTCGAAGGCGAGGGTCACGACAACGGGTGTGAGCAGCAGGGACAGGACGAGGACACCGAAGCTGAGCGGCAGCGAGCCCCAGACCAGCCAGACGATCACCTGCACGAGCAGGAGCCCGAGCGCAACCACGGCGTTCTGGGCGCGGCGGCGGCGGGCGAGCAGGCCGCCCTGGCGGGCGATCCGCGCCGGGCGCGGGATCACCCGGGCCAGAAGCGCGCGGCGGCGGGCACGGCGAGCCTGCCGCAGTTCGTTGGCCCGGATGGCGCGGGCCCGCTCCGCCTCGCGCTCGGCCCGCCGCCGGGCCCGTTCCTTGCTCACCGGGCCTCCCGGCCCGTTCGCCCGCTCACAGCGTGCCGAGCCAGCTGCGCAGCAGGGCGGCGCCGGCGTCGCCGGACTTCTCGGGGTGGAACTGGGTGGCCATGAGCGGGCCGTTCTCCACGGCGGCCACGAACGGCACGCCGTGCTCGGCCCACGTGACGAGCGGGTCGGAGAAGCCGTCGCCGGCCTGCAGCTCCCACTCGCGCACGCCGTAGGAGTGGACGAAGTAGAAGCGGGTGGCGGGGTCGAGCCCGGCGAACAGCACGCTGCCGGCGGGCGCCTTGACGGTGTTCCATCCCATGTGGGGCAGCACGGGGGCGTCTAGCCGCCCCACCGTGCCCGGCCACTCGCCACAGCCCTCGGTCTCCACGCCGTGCTCGACCCCCCGGGCGAACAGGATCTGCATGCCGACGCAGATGCCCAGCACCGGGCGCCCAC
The DNA here is from genome assembly GCF_004348685.1 of Nonomuraea deserti. Classification (GTDB taxonomy): domain Bacteria; phylum Actinomycetota; class Actinomycetes; order Streptosporangiales; family Streptosporangiaceae; genus Nonomuraea; species Nonomuraea deserti. Next base: position 21,588 of record NZ_SMKO01000132.1, read on the forward strand.
CGGACAGGCGGCGGCCGATGATCTGCTCGCCGCGCACGCCCTTGAGACCCGCCATGCACGCCTCGAACGCGCCGACGCCCGGCACCACCAGCCCGTCGCAGGAGAGCGCGGCGTCGAAGTCGGACGTCACGGTCACGTCGGCGCCGGCCCTGGCCAGCGCGCGCTCGGCCGAGCGCAGGTTGCCCGACCCGTAGTCGAGCACCACCACGTTCTTGCTCACCACCACAACACCCCCGCCGTGATCGACATCGCCGCGCCGAGCGCGCAGATCGCCGCACCGAGCTTGAGCCCCTGCTTGGCCAGGGAGAACACCCCGCCGATGAGGAACAGCCCGAGGAAGACCATCACGCCGGCGATGAGGTTCTCGGTCATAGGACGCCCTTGGTGCTGGGCACCCCCGTGGCGCGGGGATCGGGCTCGGACGCCTCGCGCAGGGCCCTGGCCAGGGCCTTGAACTGGGACTCCACGATGTGGTGGGCGTTGCGCCCGTAGGGGACGTGGACGTGCAGGCAGATGGCGGCCTGCGCGACGAACGACTCCAGGATGTGGCGGGTCATCGTCGTGTCGTATTCGGGGCCGATCATCGGCGCCATGCCCTCGGGCTCGGCGTGCACGAGGTAGGGGCGGCCGGACAGGTCGACGGTGACCTGGGCCAGCGACTCGTCCAGCGGGCACGACGCGCTGCCGAACCGCCTGATGCCCGACTTGTCGCCCAGCGCCTCGCGGAACGCCGCGCCCAGGGCGAGCGCGGTGTCCTCGATCGTGTGGTGCGAGTCGATGTGCAGGTCGCCCTCGGTCTTGACCGTCAGGTCGAACAGGCCGTGCTTGCCCAGCTGGGCCAGCATGTGGTCGTAGAAGCCGACCCCGGTCGACACCTCGACCCGGCCGGTGCCGTCGAGGCCGACCTCCACCAGGACCGAGGTCTCCTTCGTAACACGCTCGACGCGGCCGACGCGACTCACAGGACTCCTTCCAGGGCGGCGCGGAACGCCGCCATCTCCTCGCCGGTGCCGATCGACACCCGCAGCCATTCTGGCGGGCCCACCTCGCGGATGAGCACCCCGCGTTCCAGCAGGCCCTCCCACACCGCGCGCCGGTCGGGGAACCGCCCGAACAGCACGAAGTTCGCGTCGGAGTCGGCCACCCGCAGGCCCTTGGACCGCAGCCACGCCACTGTGTCGTCGCGTTCGCGCCGCAGCTCGTCGACCGTGCCCAGCAGCTCGGCGCGGTGCCGCAGCGCCACGCGCGCCGCCGTCTGAGTGAGCGTGGACAGGTGGTACGGCAGGCGCACCAGCAGCAGCGCCTGCACCACGGCCGGGTGCGCGGCGAGATAGCCGAGCCGGGTGCCGGCCATGGCGAACGCCTTGGACATCGTCCTGGTGACGATCAGCCGCGGGTGGGCGGGCAGCAGGGTGAGCGCCGACGGCGTGCCCTCGCGGGCGAACTCCGCGTAGGCCTCATCGACCACGACCACGCCGTGCGCGGCGGCGAGGACCGCCTCGATCGTGGCCAGCGGCTGGGCCGTGCCGGTCGGGTTGTTGGGCGAGGCCAGGAAGACGATGTCGGGCCGGTGCTCCTCGATCGCCGCCACGGCCTTGCCGGGGTCGATCGAGAAGTCGGACTCACGGCTGGCCTGGATCCACTCGGTGCTGGTGCCGCTGGTGATGATCGGGTGCATCGAGTAGGAGGGCTCGAACCCGATGGCGGTGCGGCCGTGGCCGCCGAACGCCTGCAGGATCTGCTGGAGCACCTCGTTGGAGCCGTTGGCGGCCCACACCTGCTCGGTCGCCAGGCCGTGGCCGAGATAGGCGGCCAGGTCGGCGCGCAGGGCGGTGGCGTCCCTGTCGGGGTAGCGGTTGAGCTCGCCTGCCTGGGCCCGCACCGCCTCGGCCAGGTCGTCGACCAGCCGGGGCGAGGGCGGATAGGGGTTTTCGTTGGTGTTGAGCCGGACCGGGACGTCGATCTGGGGCGCGCCGTACGGCGTCTTGCCCCTCAGGTCGTCGCGGATGGGCAGGTCGTCGAGGTTCACTCGGTCTCCGTGGGCACTCGCCAGTCGAAACGGGCGCGGATCGCGGCGCCGTGCGCGGGCAGGTCTTCGGCGTCGGCCAGCACCGACACGTGGGCCGCCGCTCCCGCGAGCGCCTCGCGGGAGTAGTCGACGACGTGGACGCCGCGCAGGAACGACTGCACCGACAGGCCGCTGGAGTGGCAGGCGCAGCCGCCCGTGGGCAGCACGTGGTTGGACCCGGCGAGGTAGTCGCCGAGCGAGACGGGCGCGTAGGGACCGACGAAGATCGCCCCGGCGTTCCTGACGCGGGCGGCGACAGCCGCGGCGTCGGCGGTGTGGATCTCCAGGTGCTCGGCGGCGTAGGCGTCGACGACCCTGAGGCCGTCGTCGACGGAGCTCACCAGCACGATGCCCGACTGCCTGCCGCTCAGTGCCTCGGTGATGCGCTCGGAGTGCCTGGTCGCGGAGACCTGCCCCGGCAGCTCCTTCTCGACCGCGTCGGCCAGCCCTGCGCTGGTGGTGACCAGCACGGCGGCCGCGATCGTGTCGTGCTCCGCCTGGCTGATCAGGTCGGCGGCGACGTGGACGGGGTCGGCCGTCTCGTCGGCGAGGATGGCGATCTCGGTGGGACCGGCCTCGGAGTCGATGCCGATGCGGCCCTTGAGCAGCCGCTTGGCCGCCGCCACGTAGATGTTGCCCGGGCCGGTGACCATCGTGGCCGCCGGGCACTCCTCGGTGCCGTAGGCGAACATGGCCACCGCCTGCGCCCCGCCGGCCGAGTGGACCTCGTCGACGCCGAGCAGCGCGCACGCGGCCAGGATCGTGGGGTGCGGGAGCCCGCCGTGCTCCTTCTGCGCCGGGCTGGTCACGGCCAGCGAGCCGACGCCGGCCTCCTGGGCGGGCACGACGTTCATCACCACGCTGGACGGATAGACCGCGCGGCCGCCGGGGACGTAGAGGCCCACGCGCTCGACGGGCAGCCACCGCTCGGTCACCGTGCCGCCGGGCACGACCTGGGTGGTGACGTCGGCGCGCCGCTGGTCGCGGTGGACGAGCCTGGCCCGCCTGATCGACTCTTCCAGCGCCGCCCTGACCCTGGGGTCGAGCTCGCGGAGCGCCCTGTCGAGGGCCTCGGCGGGGACGCGGGTGGCGGCGATCTCGACACCGTCGAACCTGGCGGTCAGCTCCCGTACGGCTGCCGCCCCACGATGGCGCACGTCCTCGCAGATGGGCCGCACCTTTTCCAGGGCGGCCTCGACGTCGAGCTCGGCGCGGGGCAGCACGTCGCGCAGGTCCGCGGGAAGCGAACCGCGCATGTCGATACGGGAAATCACCATGACAGTTTACGGAGTCCGGGCGGCGAACTCCCATCCGTCCACCATGCGAACGCTTGACGGCCGCGGGGCGGCGCTCGCCGAAGCCGCGCCCGCGGCCGTCATCGCCCCGGACCGGGCCTGCCGGGGCGGGGGCCGTGGCCGTCACGGGGGCACGGCCACGGCCGGGGAAAGCCAGAGCTCCTCCTAGCTGCCCCGTCCGGACACTCGTTAACGCGCCATGCCCGAAAATCTCATGACAAGGGAAAGTTAACGTTACGGACCTTTACGCCGTCCGCGTGTCAGGGACGATGCGCGGCAGGACCGTGCGCCGCCTCCCCACGCACAACAGGGCGAGATGTTTCATATCACTTGTCCTGTATGTCCGATTCATTTACCCTCTCCGGCATGGGACAGTGGCACGGCCCCGGCGGCATCCTGGTCGAGGCGATCATCCTCGATGATCGCCCGCTGTTGCGCGTCTCCCACCAGGTCAACGGCAGAAGCTACCTGCGCGGCTACTGCACCACCGTCGCCGAGCTCGGCGAGCACGGCGTCGACCTGGCCGACCTCGTGGAGAACGCGCCCCTTGACCATCTGTAGACCCCCGTCGGCCACTGCCGGCCCGCCGGACGGGGTACGGCCTGCACCATGGTCCGGCTGCCTGCCTACAGGCCCATGCTGGCCCAGCTCGGCACCCTGACCGCCGTCCAGGGCGCGGGCTGGGCCGTGGAGATGAAGTGGGACGGCGTACGCGCTCTCGCCTACATCGAGGACGGCGCCGTGCGCCTGATGTCGCGCAACGCCAAGGACATCACCCCCGCCTACCCCGAACTGCAGCTCATGGGAGGCGCCACCGGCCGGCGCGCGGCCGTCGTCGACGGGGAGATCGTCGCGTTCGACGAGGCGGGACGGCCCAGCTTCGAGGCGCTGCAACCCCGGATGCACCAGCGCAATCCGCGGATCGTGGCCGAGCTGGCCAGGACGGTGCCGGTGACGTTCATGGCGTTCGACATCCTGCACCTCGGCGACCACGCCGTCATCGCGCGGCCGTACACCGAGCGCAGGGACCTGCTGGAGAGCACGCTCACGCCCGGCTACCGGTGGCAGGTGCCCGTCTGGTTCGCCGACCAGGCCGGGCAGGCGGTCGACTCCTCCCGCCGGCTCGGGCTCGAAGGAGTCGTGTGCAAGCGGATGAGCTCGCCGTACCGGCCGGGCCGGCGCAGCGCCGAATGGACGAAGGTCAAGAACGTCAGCACCGCCGAGGTCGTGATCTGCGGGTGGAAACCGGGCGGGGGGCGGCGTTCCGGCACGGTCGGCTCGCTGCTGCTCGGCGCGTACGACCCGCGCGGGCGGCTGCGGTTCGTGGGGCATGTCGGCACCGGGTTCACCGAGGCCATGCTCCGCGACCTGCGCGATCGCCTGACGCCGCTGGAACGGCGTGACCCGCCGTTCGACGAGCCGGTGCCGCGCGAGGACGCCCGCGACGCGCGCTGGGTGGATCCACGGATGGTCGGCGAGGTGCAGTACGCCGAGGTCACCGGCGACGGCAGGCTGCGCCACCCGTCCTGGCGCGGCCTGCGCCCCGACCGCGAGCCGTCCGAGGCGCGCACGGCCGGGATCGCCCCGCCGGGGACGGGCGCGGCCGCGGGCTGACCGGGGCGACACACGAACCCTCGAACTACACTTCGTTTACAAATGGTGACTTACAGTGATCTGAGGGTATCGATGTGTCCGGGAGGGACGCTGTGCCGAAGACACTGGTCATCGTGGTGGCCACGCTGGCGTGGCTGACCCTCGCACCGGCACCGCCCGCCGTCCGCACGGTCACCCCCATCCGGCCGCCCGCCCAGGCGCAGGCACGTCCCGGCGCCGTGTCGTCACCGCCGATGCGCCCGCGACACGCCGTGCGCTACTGGACCGCCGAGCGGCAGGCCGCCGCCGACGCCACCGGCCTGCCGGGAAGCTCCCCCGGGCAGCGCGGCGCCCCGGAAGGGACGGCGGACCTAGCAGGGGCGCGGCGGCACAGCGTACCCGCCGCCAAACGCCTCACCCCAGGCAGTGACGCCAACGGGTACGCCCGCGTGCGGCGGCCGTACACTCGCGCGGCCACCAGCCGGATCACCGGCAGGCTCTTCTTCGTCAACGCCGGCGGGCACGGCGACTCCTGCAGCGCCTCCGTCGTCCGCTCGGCCGCGGAAAGGCTCGTGGCCACCGCCGCCCACTGCGTCTACAGCGTCCCCGCGGGCGCCGCGACCGGCCGCTGGCACCAGCACTTCGCGTTCGTCCCCGCCTACGACGGGCGGGCGGCCACGGTGAAGAAGCGCGAGCCGTACGGGCGGTGGGGCGGCCGGCGGGCGTGGAAGCCCGACGGCTACACCGGCCTGACCGGCGGCGACTGGAACTCCGTCTACGACATCGCCCTCATCGAGTTCGGCCCCCGCAAGCGCACCCTCCAGAAGACCGTCGGCGCCTTCACCCCGATGCGCAGCCAGGGCGGCAGGCACACGATCGCCACCATGGGCTACCCCGGCGTGCTCGGCCGGCAGCCGTACGACGGGCGGGACCAGCTCTGGTGCCTCGGCCGCGCCCGGCAGGCCACCGGCATGGTGCTCGGCGCCACCC
>NZ_SMKO01000133.1 GCF_004348685.1 Nonomuraea deserti
GATCTCCGGCAGGCCACCGCTGGCCGTGGCGTGGGTGTTGGTGACCAGGCAGCCCCAGCGGGCGTGCTCGCCCGAACACCGAGCCGCCACCAGCCGTTCGAAGAACGCGGCGATGGCCGGTAGGCCGCGGTCGTCGGCGGCCAGAGCGTCGAACACCGGCCGCGACTGCCGCTCCAGGTAGCGGCCCAGCGCGGCGGCCTGGAGCTGCGCTTTGCCGCCGAAGGTCGCATACAGGCTGGAGCGGCTGAGCCCGGTCGCCTGGACGACGTCGGCGATGCCGGTGACCTCGCTCCCGCGTTGCCAGAACAGGGTCACCACCTGGTCCAGAGTCACGTCGGGATCGAAGTGCTTGACGTCAGGCACCTCGCCACCTCCTATCTTGGAACGACCATTCCAAGATAGGAGGTGGCCATGCCCTGGCGCAACTCCGTGCAGAGATCTTTCAGTTGTCGAGCCGGGACGTGACGCCGGACCACGGCGCTACGCAGAGGGCGGCGGCGCCACTTGCCCGGCCGGCGGCCCAGGACTCCGGGCTGCCGGCACTCCTGCCGGCCGGTGCCGGCACTCCTGCCGGCCGGTGCCGGCCGGTGCGCGGGTACGGCATCGCGGCTACTGGTCCGGCGTTGTGCGCCGCGCGGAGGTCGGCTGCGAGTTCGCACCGGATGCCTTTGGACAGCCCTTCGGCGCAGACGTGGGGCCGGCTGCTCACTTCAGAAGGCGCCGGTGATGCTGATCGGGATCAGGCTCCTCCCTCGGCGAGGTAGTCGGCGGGGTCGTGATGAAGGGGAACTGCAGCTCCTGCCCTTCCCGGTCCGTGAGCCTGCGGGTCCTTGACCGGTTGCGCCACCTGGCGTCCCGAGCGCCGATCGAACGTGATCACCCCATCCGACCGGCAAGGACGCCTTGTGCGCCGAACCGGTGATCTGTTCTGGTCACAGCACCACCCGCCGTTACGGGGCCGACTTGATGTTCTTCATCGTGAAGTTCGACGTGACGCCCCTGACGCCCGGGATCGTCATGACGTACTGGCTAAGGAAGGTCTCGTAGGCGGCCAGGTCGGCGACGGCCACGCGCATGAAGTAGTCGGGGGTGCCGAAGAGGCGGCGCAGCTCGACGACCTCGTCGGCCTGCGCCAGGGTCCGCTCGAAGCGCTCGACGGTCCCCGCGTCCTGCGAGTCGAGGGTGAGGTCGATCAGCACCTCGAAGGACCTCCCCACGGCGGCGGGGTCGATGACGGCCCGGTAGCCGCGGATGACGCCGTCGGCCTCCAGCCGCTGGACGCGTCTCAGGCACGGCCCCGTGGTGAGCCCGACCCGGTGGGCCAGCTCGACATTCGTCAGGCGCCCCTCGCGCTCCAGCTCGCTGATTATTGCTCTGTCTATCGCATCCACAGTGAGAACATTGCACCAAGGCGGGCTTGGCGGGCAACGTCAGCAACCACATGGCGCGCGATCTGCGAGACCATGGAGGGGTGCGACAACACGTTCCCCCGCAGGTCACCACGTCCCTCCCAGCCACCCGGCGGCAGCAGATCGCCGCGGGGGTGCGCGACTCGTTCTCCGCCGGGCTGGGGATCCTCCCGCTGGGGATCGCGCTCGGCCTGATGGTCGTCCAGACCGGCCTGCCCTGGTGGCTGGCCCCCGCCCTGTCGCTGTCCGCGTTCGCCGGCTCCGTGGAACTGCTGGTGGTGGGGATGGCGGCGACGGTCACGCCGCTGGGCGCGATCGCCCTGACCGTCCTGGTGGTCAACTTCCGCCACGTGTTCTACGCCTTCTCCTTCCCGCTGCACGTGGTCAGGCACCCGCTCGCCAAGGCGTACGCCGTCTACGCGATGATCGACGAGGCGTACGCGGTCAACGCCGCCCTGCCCGAGACGGAACGTTCGGCGCCCCGGCTGCTGGCGATGCAGATCGCCTGCGAGGCCTACTGGGTCGGCGGCGGCCTGGCCGGCGTCGCCCTCAGCACGGCGCTGCCCGGCCCGGTCGAAGGCCTGGAGTTCGCCCTGGTCGCCCTGTTCACGGCGCTCGCCCTGGACGCGGTCCGCTCGCGCCGCGAGATCCCTTCCGTGCTGCTCGCCGTGGCGAGCGTCGCGGCCGCGCTCGTGCTGACCCCTGGCGTCGCCCTGTTCACCGCGCTGCTGGTGTTCCTCGCCCTGCTGCTGGCCCGCCACCTGCTCGCCACCCGCCGGGCCCCCGGAAAGGCCGCCGGGGAGGCCGCCGGTGCCTAGCACGCCCTACCTGCTGGCCGTCGTCGCGATCGTGTTCGGCATCACCTTCGCCCTGCGCGCCATGCCCTTCGCGGCGCTGCGCGCGCTCCGCGCGTCGGCGACGGTGCGGCAACTGGCGATGTGGATGCCGGTGGGGATCCTCGCGATCCTCGCCGTCACCGCCCTGCACGGCACCATCACCGCCGAACCACGGGCGACGCTCCACGCGCTGCTCGCCGTCGCCGTCACCGCCGGCACCCACCTCGCCTTCGGCCGCCGCACGATCCTGAGCGTCGGCATCGGCACCACCGTGTACGTCGTCCTCGTCAACGCCTTCTGACGACGCTCGTCAACGCCTTCTGACCCCCGCCGGGGGCCAACGCCTTCTGACCCCCACCGGGGGCCAACGCCTTCTGACCCCCGCCGGGAGCCAACGCCTTCTGTGGCCCCCGGCCGGGGTCAGCGTACGACAGTCGTCTCGTAGGTCTCGATCGAGCCGCCCCCGAGAAGCGCGGTCAGCGCCGCCCCTCCGGCGAAGGCCACGGCCAGCGCCGCCGCTCCCGCGAGAACCCGCCGCCGCCAGGCCCTCGTACGCCCCGGCGCGACCTCCGGAGCGACCTCCGGAGCGGGCGCCGGGGCGGGCGCCGGAGCGGGCGCGGCCGCACCGCCGGCGATCCCGGCGCGGGCGTCCGCCCACGCCCGCACCTGCCCTTCGTCGAGGCCGCAGGCCCGGACGAACGCCACGAGGACCTCGTGGCGTGGCAGCCGGTCCTTGCCGAGCATCGTGGAGGCGGTGGAGGAGGGCAGCGCGTCACCGGCGGCGGACGCGCGGCGTTGGAGCTGCCGGAAGCTGAGGCCCGACCAGGTCTTGAGACGCCGGAGCTCGTGCATGAACGCGGTCTCGCCGGTGGCCGGTCCCGGTGGTGGCGGCGGCGGTGTGATGGTCATGGTTCGCTCCTGTGTCGATCTCCGGATGGTGCCCGGCGCGCTGACCTGGACGTACGGTGTCCCGTACGAACCCGGACACCCGGACATGTTGAGCAGGTCCGGCGGCGCAGGTCAACTGGTGCCTCCCGACTCCTGGAGGTCACATGCGCACCGGTGTGCTGCTGATGCTCGTGCTGGCGATGACCGCGTGCTCCCCCGCCGCCGGCGAACCCCTGGCCGCCTACCTGGCCCGCACGCTGCCCGAAGGTCCCGGCGGCACGGTCGTCACGGCGCGCGGCGACCGGATCGTCCACTGTCAGGGCTTCGGCCTGGCCGACCGCGCCGCCGGGACCCCCGCGACCTGCGACACGGTGTACGACGTCATGTCGATCACCAAGCAGTTCACCGCGGCCGCGATCCTGAAGCTCGAGACGATGGGCAGGCTGCGCACCAGCGACCCGATCAGCGCCCATCTCGGCCCGGTCCCGCCCGGCAAACGCCAGATCACCGTGCATCACCTGCTGACCCACACGGCGGGCCTGCCCGAGGCGCTCGGCGACGACTATGACGTGCTGTCGCGCGAGGACATGCTGGCCGGGGCGCTGGCCTCCGAGCCGCTGTCGGCTCCGGGCGAGCGCTTCCACTACTCCAACCTCGGCTACAGCGTGCTCGCCGCGATCATCGAGAAGGTCTCCGGCCTCGGCTACGAGCGGTTCCTGGCCGAGCACCTGTTCGCCCCCGCCGGAATGACCAGCACCGGGTACGTGCTGCCCCGGTGGGACCGCGGCCAGGTGGCCGTGGAGTACGACGCCCGGGGCGGCAGCAGGGGCCGGCCCTACGACCATCCGTGGGCGTCGGACGGGCCGTACTGGAACCTGCGGGGCAACGGCGGCATCCTGTCCACCGCCCGCGACATGTTCCGCTGGCACCGCGCGCTGACCGGCGGCACCGTCCTGACGGACGGCGCCAAGGAGAAGCTCTTCACCCCGTACGCGCCGATGCCGGATTCGGAGGAGTCGTACGCGTACGGCTGGAGCGTGCTCGACACCGGCGACGGCCGGATCGCCTGGCACGACGGGGGCAACTCGTGGTCGCTGGCGACCTACGCCAGGTCCTTGAACGACGGCGTGATGACGTTCTGGGTCAGCAACCACGCCTACCGGGACTCCCGGTGGAACCTCGAGGACCTGGAGCCGGATCTGACGCTGGGCCTCCTGGACCGCGCCCGCTCCGCCGCGGGCTGAAGGCCCCGGCGCCGTCCTTGCCTGCGGCCCGCGCGTCACCACCTGCGGCCCGCGCGTCACCACCTGCAGCCCGCCTGTCACCACCTGCGGCCCGTCCGTCACCGCCTGACGACCCGCCCGCGCGCCCGATCGGCCCGGCCGGTCGCTCGCGCCGCGGGGGCCGGGCGGGCGGTCACGCACCCCGGCTTCCCAGGGTGCGCCGGGCGTGGTCGAGCAGCCCCGGCTGGCCGGTTACCGGGGCCGGCACTGTTCGCCGGTGAGCAGGTTCGCGGTGGCGTTGGTGATGACGGTGTCGAGCCTGCCCCGGGCGCTCACCAGATCGCCGATCTGCCGGTCGATACGGTCCCGTTCGGCCGAGAGCCGGTCGAGCAGCTCCGGCGTGGCCTCACCGTCCACGACGCACGGCAGCAGGGCCAGGATCGACTTGCTCGGCAGCCCCGCGGCGTACAGCTGCTGGATCAGCCGGACCTGGTCGACCGCGCTGTCCGCGTAGTGTCGCTGGCCGCTGGGGCTGCGTTCGGAGGTGAGCAGGTGCTGCTCCTCGTAGTAGCGCAGTGCCCGGACGCTGACGCCTGCCCTCGTGGCGAGCTCGCCGATACGCATCATGTCTCCCCGATGTGACCCGGACCACGCCGCGCACTCTTGCCTCTGACGTCAGCGTCAGGTTTTAGCGTAGCCGCACCAACCGCGAAACAGCCGGAGAGGACGATCCCTTTTATGACCAGATCAGCCGCGGCGACCACGGACGTGGCCGTCTCCGCACCCGCTCCCGTCATCTCGGTGAAGCCGGTCGTGCTGCCGGCGCCGGGCCGTGGTGAAGACCTGCGCGTCAAGGTGTCCGCGCCGGCGACCGGGCGCCAACTGCCGATCATCGTGTTCTCCCACGGCTTCGGCTCGTCCTTGGACGGCTACGGCCCCTTGGCCGACTTCTGGGCGGCGCACGGCTTCGCCGTCATCCAGCCCACCCATCTCGATTCGAGGACGGTGGGTCTTTCTCCGGACGATCCCCGTACACCGCGGATGTGGCGTTTCCGGGTGGGGGACGTGAAGCTCGTCCTCGATCGGCTCGACCGCCTGGAGGCCGCCGTGCCCGGCCTCGCCGGGCGCCTCGACCGGAGCCGCATCGCCGCGGCCGGACACTCCTTCGGCGGCCAGACGGCGGGCGTCCTGCTGGGCCTGCGCGTACGCGATCCGGAGAGCGGGAGGAGCGAGGACCTGTCCGACTCGCGCGTGAAAGCGGGTGTGCTGCTGGCCACGGCCGGACGCGGCGGTGCCGACCTGACACCGTTCGCGGCCGATAACTTCCCGTGGCTGAAGGACCCGAGCTTCGCGGACATGACCACGCCGGCACTCGTGGTCGCGGGAGATCGGGACGATCTCCCGCTGAGCGTTCGGGGACCGGGCTGGTGCACCGACCCGTATTTCCTGAGTCCCGGCAGCAAGAGCCTGCTCACGCTGTTCGGGGCGGAACACTCGCTCGGCGGGATCCCCGGCTACGAGGTCAGCGAGACGACGGACGAGAACCCCGAACGCGTCGCTCTCATCCAGCGGCTCACCTGGGCCTACCTTCGGGACGCACTCGACATCGAGGCTTCCGCCTGGGCGGCGGCGCGGAGGGGCCTGTCGGAGAGGGACCATCCACTGGGCCGGCTGGAATCCAAGTGAGCCGGACGAGGCCTGCTACCCACCGTGAACCTGCCGATATGGTGCACCGGTGGACAGTGTGGAGAGCCTCGTCATCGCCAAACGACTGCGCGTCCCCATCGACGACGCCCCCACCGGCGGCACCCTCTCTCCCGCACGACGACCCGGACGCCTCGCTCGGCCTCTGCCGCGACCTCCCCGGCTTCCGCGACGGCGCGGGTCACGACCGCGCCTCCCGCGATCCCGCGGGCGACCGAGTCCGCGTCCGGGAACCGCGCTGAGCCGGCCCGCCGTGCGCGATGCCGCGTTCTGAGGTTTCTTCCGCGCTCCGGCGTCTCGTCCCCACCGCCTACCGGCCGGTGCTCGCCAACCGGGTGTTCCGGCGGCTGATCCTCGGCTTCGCGGTCTCGTACCTGGGGGACGGGATGAGCTTCGTCGCGGTGGCGTGGCTCGCCATCGAGCTCGCGCCGCAGGCGAGCGCCGGGTTGTGGGTCGGCGGCGCGGTGGCCGCGTACACGATGCCGGGCGTGGTCGGCGCGCTGGTGCTCGGCCGCCGCATGCGCCGGGTGCCGGCCAGGCGGGTGCTGCTCGCCGACAACGTGGTGCGCGGCGTGTTCCTCGGCGCCGTGCCGCTCGCCTGGTTCGCGGGGCTGCTCAGCCTGCCGCTGTACGTCGTGCTGCTCGCGGTCTCGTCCCTGCTGCACGCGTGGGGCAGCGCGGGCAAGTACACCCTGCTGGCCGAGCTGCTGCCGGGCGAGCAGCGGCTCGCCGCGAACACCCTCGTCAGCTCGCTCAACTTCGCCGCCACGATCGCCGGCCCGGCGGTCGCTGGTGTGCTGGTGACGTACGTCGGCTCCGCGCTCGTCCTCGGCCTGGACGCTCTCACCTACGTCTTCCTCGCCGTGCTCGTCCTGCGCACCCGGCTCCCGGAGTCGGGGCACGTCTCCCCCGTCGACCGTACGGCCGCCCGCGGCGGGCTCGCGTTGCTGCGGTCCCGTCCCGAGCTGCTCGGGCTGCTGACACTCACCTGGTTCTTCAACCTGCTGTACGGCCCGGTCGAGGTGGCCCTGCCGCTCCACGTGACCCACGACCTGCGCGCGCCGGGCACGCTGCTCGGCCTCTACTGGATGGTGTTCGGCGTCGGCGCGGTGCTCGGCGCGCTCGCGGTCGGCACGCTGCGGCGGCTGCCGCTGTGGCCCGTGACGGTCGCCATCGTGCTCGGCTGGGGGTTCCTGCTGCTGCCGTTCGCCTTCGACGTGCCGGCGGCCGTGACCGTCGCGTGTTTCGGGCTCGGCGGCGCGATCTACGGGCCGTTCGTGGCACTGTCGGTGACGCTCATGCAGGCGAAGTCGTCACCGGAGCACCTGGCCGCGATGCTCGCCGCCCGCAGCGCGGCGCTGCTCACCGCCTCGCCGCTCGGCACGGCGCTGGGCGGGCCGGTGACGACGGCGCTGGGCCCGCGGGCGACGCTAGGCGTCTCGGGACTCGCCACCGTGGTGCTCGGCGTCATGGCGTGCGTCCTGCTGCTGGCCAGGCGCTGGAGCCGGTGAGCCCGGCGGTCGAGCCGAGGAGGGTTGGCAGAGGTCCCCCCGGCTCGATTGCGCGCGCCGCCTAGCCGGCCTTGTGCCTGGCCGCTGCGGTACGGTCGGGCGCGACCATGACGGTGACCCGGTGAACCAGCCATTCCAGCGGCCCGCGCCGGATCCACCGCAACCACAGCGGGGAGACGACGAAGGCGAAGACGGCCATGCCGGCGAACAGGGTGAAGGCGTAGGGCGGGTCGCCGGCCACCCGCTCGATGAAGACCTGGTGGGCGGCGTACCACGTCAGCGCCAGGCTCCCGGCGGCGGTCAGCGGCCGCAGGGCCGGCTGCCAGCCGGGCCGCTCCAGCAGGGTGACGAGCCCGGCCAGCAGCAGCAGCAGCCCGACCCCGGTCATCATCGGCGCCATGGGGATGCTCAGCGCGTACAGCTGGTGCGGCGGCAGGGTCAGCACCGACGCCCACGGCTGCACCATCGGCCCGCCGGTGGACTCCATCATCGCCGCCAGCGCCCGCTCGGCCCCCAGGGGGACGAGCGCCACCCACGACACCAGCCAGCTGGCGGCCACGAGCAGGGCGCCGCAGCAGGCCATCTTGCCGCGCACGGCCGGGCTGCGCAGGTCGAGCCGGCCGATGGCCAGCCCGGCCAGCAGCAGCGGGATCGCGTACGGCGTCTGGAAACCGCCGCCCAACAGCAGCTGGTGGCCTTTGGCCAGCCAGTCCTGCGGGTTGAGCAGCAGCGTCAGGCCGAAGGCCGGCTCGGCGCCTGCGGTGTTCATCGGGGAGATGGCCCAGGTGCGGCCGTAGTTCAGCACGACGAAGCAGAAGGCGGGCAGCGCGGCCCCGAGGACGCCGGCGGCGGCCAGGAGCGTGCCCGGGCGCAGCCGCACCAGCGGTATCAGCACCAGCAGCCACACGGCGTAGAACTCGAGGATCGACAGGTTCATGCCGGACAGCTGGTCCACACACAGGCTGATCAGCAGCAGCATGGCCGCGCGGATCGCGAGCCGCTTCCTGGCCGTCGCCAGCCGGTCGCCGTCCAGGGGCGCGGGCCCACCGGTCATCAGCGCCACCGAGATGCCGGCCATCAGCACGAACAGGCTCATCGACCGGCCCGAGACGGCGTGCTGGACCCACTCCAGCGCCGCTGGGGTGTCCCGCGCGGGGGCCGGGCTCAGCCATCCGGTCGGGCTGACGTGCATGTACACCATGCCGACGATGGCCAGCGCCCGCACGGCGTCCAGACCCGGCAGCCGCCTTCGCGGGGGCCGGGATCGGTTCGTCGGCCGGGCGCCCGGCGGGGCGTCATGGGGAACGTCCACGGGATGGTTCATTTCAGGTCGGCCTCCCAAGGCGGGGACATGGTCCCGGCTTTCTCCGGGCGAACGTTTCGATGTCTTCTTGAATGCGTCACGGATTTTCTCCGCGGAGGGTCCGCGACTTATCGGCCGGGGCGGCCGGCCGCGCGGTTTCCGGGCACCGCACCGGCCATGACGCGCAGGCCGGGACAGAACGCGGCGCCCTGACGGAGCTCCATGCCGTTCACCGTAAAGGCGGTGGCCGTCGATTCATTTCAGCTTTCACATCGAAATGCCAGCGGTAATCCATAGGTCTTGTAACAATGCGCGGCAGGTATTATCTGCGGCATGTCGCCGAGAAAAGCGTTCGCCGTCGCGGGAGCCGTGCTGTGCGCTCTCGCCCTGGCCGGATCGGCCGCCGTGGCCGGGTGCGGGATCGATCCGCGGGTGCGTGTGGAGGGGCAGGCCAGCCATGACCGGGCCTCGCCCGCGCCGGCGCAGACGGCCGCCGGCACGCCGTCCGACCTCGACGGGCTGCAGGTGTTGCGGGAGGATCCACGGCTGGGCACGCAGGCCACGTCCGCGATCAGGCGGTGCGAGCACGGCCGGTTCCCCGTCTACTCCGAGGAGATCTCCCTGTCGGGCGACTGGGGGCACGTCCGCCTGGTGGCCGTCACCGTCTACACCTGCCCGGGCCGGAGTTGCGGATATGAGGGCACCCGTGGCACCTACGTCTACCGTCTCTCCGGAGATCGGCCGGGCGAGCGCGTCTACGCCCACGAGGGCGCGGGCAGCCGCGTCGAGGTCCGCGACGCGGCCCTGGTCCTGGTGCGGCCGGAATACCGGCCGGGTGATGCCGCCTCCTGCCCGACCGCGACGCGGACGACGCCGCTGCGCTGGAGCGGCCGCACGCTCGTCCTCGACGGCGCGTGAGACGACACGAGAGGAGAACGGGGGACTTCATGGACGCCACCGAGACCCCGCACGTGCTGTTCGTCGAGGACGACGAGGTGATCAGGGAAGTGACCCAGCTGACCCTCGAACGCGACGGCCTGACGGTCACGACCGCCGCCGACGGGATGGCCGGCCTGGAGTCCTTCCGCGCCCGCACCCCCGACGTGGTGCTGCTGGACGTGATGCTGCCGGGCATGAACGGAGTGAGCCTGTGCCGGCGCATCCGCGAGGAGAGCCTCGTCCCGGTGATCATGCTGTCGGCCCGGGACGACGCCGTCGACGTGGTCGTCGGGCTGGAGGCCGGCGCCGACGACTACGTGACCAAGCCCTTCGACGGCTCGGTGCTGCTGGCCCGCATCCGCGCGGTGCTGCGCCGCAGCGCTCAGGGCGGCGCTCCAGCGGGGCGGCGCGCCCGCCCGCTGCGTTTCGGCGATGTGGAGATCGACGTCGACGGCATGCGGGTGCTGCGCGGCGGCAGGCCGGTGGCGCTCACCCCGACCGAGATGCGGCTGCTGCTGCGCTTCGCCGAGTCGCCCGGCACGGTGCTCAGCAGGGACGTGCTGCTGGAAAGCGTCTGGGACTACGCCTACGGCGGCGACTCCCGGCTGGCCGACATCCACGTGCAGCGGCTGCGCAACAAGATCGGCGGCGAGCGCATCGAGACGGTGCGCGGCTTCGGCTACAAGCTGCGCGCGGAGGGCGAGTGAGGCTGCGGCGGGCGGCGGGGCCACGGCGGATGAGCCTGCGCTGGAAGATCAGTGCCACGGTCGCCGCGGTCAGCGTCGTCGTGGCGGTGGCGCTAAGCTTCATCGTCCATCTCGCCTACGCCCGCAAGCAGGCCGACGACGCCCACCGCCTGCAGGCCGACCGCATCCAGCTGCTGCTGCGCGAATATCACCGCGGCAGCCAGCCGGCCTTCGGCAGCCGGCTGGACGACCCGGCCGTGCCCGCGGACCTGCGCGCGGCGGTGCGGGACGGGAAGGTCGCCACCGCGCTGCGCCAGACCTCCGAGGGCACCTTCGTCTGGGCGGCGGCCGGCACCGGCGACCACGTGCTGTCCCTGCGCTCCGACTACCGGCACAGCCTCGACGACCTGGCCGCGCTCGACCGGGTCCTGCTGCTGGGCTCGGCCGTGGTCGTCGCCGGCGGCACCCTGGCCGGGATCGTCATCGGCGCGCGCCTGTCGGACCGGCTGCGCCGGGCGGCGACCGCCGCCCGCCACGTCAGCGCCGGCGACCCCACCGTCCGGGTGGGCGCGGCGATCGGCGGCCGCTCCCACGACGAGGCCACCGAGCTCGCCCACGCCGTCGACGCGATGGCCGGCGCCCTGCGGGCCCGCCTGGAAGCCGAACGCCGGGTCACCGCCGACATCGCCCACGAGCTGCGCACCCCGCTCACCGGCCTCACCACCGCCGCCGAGCTCCTGCCGCCCGGCAGGATGACCGACATCGTGCAGGAGCGCACCCAGGCCCTGCGCGCCCTCGTCGAGGACGTGCTGGAGGTGGCCCGCCTGGACACCGCCACGGAACGCCCCGCCCTGTCCGACGTCGCTCTCGGGGAGTTCACCACGCACCGCGCGGCGGCGCTCGCCCCGGACGCGCGGGTCCTGGTCCGCACCGGCGCCGTCGTGGCCACCGACCCGCGCCGCCTGGAGCGCATCCTGGCCAACCTGCTCACCAACGCCACCCGGCACGGCCGGCCGCCGATCACCGTGGTGGTCGACGGAGCTCGCCTCACCGTCCACGACCGCGGCCCAGGCTTCCCCGGCCATCTGCTGCGCGACGGGCCGGCGCGTTTCCGCAAGGGCGGCGACCGGACCGCCGCGGGCCACGGCCTGGGCCTGACCATCGCCGCCGGCCAGGCCGGCGTGCTGGGCGCCCGGCTCACCTTCGCCAACCCGCCGGAAGGCGGCGCGCTGGCCACGCTCGACCTCGCCCCCGCCGCCGGCGGGGACCCCCATCCGTGATATGATCATTTTGTCATGAACGCTCATGACACTTCCCAGCCTCACGTGGTGCTCGCAGGCGACCCCGGCGGCGCCGCGCGTTTCGTGGCGGCCATGAACGCCCGTGACCCCCAGGCTTTCGGCCACGTCTACGAAGACGACGCCGTCCTCGTGCCGGTCCCCGGCCATCCCGTCACCGGCGCCGGCCGCCTGGCCGCCAACCAGCACCTGCAGAGCTTCGGCCTGCCGATCGAGGCGCGCCCGCGGCACGTCTACGTCGCCGGCGACATCGCCCTGCTCATCGTCGACTGGTCGATGCGGGGCACCGCCGGGGACGGCAGCGAGATCGACATGTCCGGCACCGCCACCGACGTCGTCCGGCGCGGCCCCGACGGCCGGTGGCGCTACGTCATCGACAACCCCCACGGCACGGCCTCGCTCCCGGAGACCTGATCGGGCCTGGTAAGCGAGGGCTCAGCGGCCGGTGAGCTCGGCGCGGTCGACCTTCCCGGTCGGGTTGCGCGGGACGGACGGCACGAACACGACGTCGCGGGGCACCTTGAAACCCGCGAGTTCCGCCTTCACCGCGCTCTTGAGCTCGTCGGCCGACAGCGTGACGCCCTCCTCGGCGACCACGTACGCCGCCAGCCGCCGGCCGTACTCCTCGTCGGGCACGCCCAGCACCGCCACGTCGGCGACGCCAGGCAGGCGGGCCAGGAGGTTCTCGACCTCCTGCGGGAAGACGTTCTCCCCGCCGGAGACGATCATGTCGTCGTCGCGGCCGTCGACGAACAGCAGCCCCCGCCCGTCCCGGTGACCCAGGTCGCCGGTGCTCATCAGCTCGCCCGCCCGCGCGCCGAACGCCAGCCCGCCGCCGACCAGGACCCGCCCCATCTCGCCTGCCGGCAGCTCCTCCCCGTCCGGTCCCGCGATCCGCACGGTGGCGCCGCGCGGCGGGCGGCCGATGGTGTCAGGGGCCTCCCGCAGGTCCTCGGGCGTGGCGAGGGCGGCCCAGCCGGCCTCGGTGGAGCCGTACAGGTTGTAGAGCACGTCGCCGTAGGCGTCCATGAACGCGGTGGCCAGGTCGGGCCGCAGCGCGGCGCCGCCGGAGACCACCACCCGCAGGCCGGGCAGGTCGCGGGGCTCGCGGGCCAGCAGCCGGGACAGCATGGCGGGCACGGCCACCAGCGCGCCGGCCCGGTGCCGCTCCAGGGCGTCGAGCACGGCGTCGGGGTCGAAACGGCGCATCAGGACGACGGGGCATCCGAGCACGAGCGCGACCGCGTACCAGAGGATGCCGAGCCCGTGGAACAGCGGCGGCGCGATGAGCATCGGCTCGCCGCCGCGCACCGGCACGGTGGCCAGCATCGAGACGAACGGCTCGGCCAGCTCCGCCACCGACAGCCGCCGGGGCGCGCCCTTGGGCAGGCCGGTCGTGCCCGAGGTGAGCAGCACCAGCCGTCCCGGCCGCCGCGGCACCGGAGCGGGCGGGGCGCCGGAGCTCATGAGCTCGTCGAGGTCGCCGGCCCGCTGCCCGGCGAAGTCCACCGGCGGCAGGCCGGGCGCGGCGACGAGCACGTCGGCCTGTTCGCGGCGCAGCACGTCGCGCAGGGCCGGGCCGGCCAGCCCGGTGTTGAGCAGCAGCAGGTCCGCGCCCAGCCGGGAGACGGCGGCGACCGCCTCCGCGAACCCGCGGTCGTTGGGCCACATGACCGCCACCGTCGTCCCCGGCTCCACGCCGAGCCGGTGGTGCAGGCCGGCGGCCAGCGCGGCGGCGCGCTCGTCCAGCGCGGCGAACGTGAGCGCGCCGCCCTCGTCCACCACGGCCTGCCGGTCCGGCCAGCGCGCCGCCGCCATCGCCACCCCGGCGGCCGGGGTCACGTGGAAATACCGGTACGCCTCCACCACCCGGGCGAGCGCGGCCGGATGGGTCGGTCGCAGCAACCCGTTGCGGGTGAGGGCGACGGCGGCCTGCGCGCCGAACCCGCCCAGCTCGACCACTTTCTCGATCATCGCCGTACCCCAGGCCTTTCTCTCGCGGGAGGAGGTACGCGTACCCGCTCAGCCTGGCCGGGAACCCGCGGTGCCACGATCAGTCGCCGCCGGGGCCCGCCCCGCCCGCACGCCGGTCCCGATGTCGCGGCGTGAGCACGCACCCGGCGCTTGACACCGCGCGGGCGGCACGGTTGTAATGCTCGACGTGTCGTGTGACGCCGCCAGGTGGACGGCGGCGGGTGGGCGGCACCTGACACCCGGGGGTTGATCTCTATGTTCACGGGCCTCACCTGATCCTCTCGCGCCCCGCGTGACGTCTCCGTGCCCCTGACGGCGCCCGGCGCCCGGCACGGACCCGCATGTGCCTCCCCCGGCTCATCCCCGCGTGCCCGCGGCACCGATGCCGCCGCCACGCCGTGCCCACCCACGCTCGTCCACCTGATCGAAGGGATCCTTCGTGCAGCTCGCACACGTCTCCATCACGCCCGAAGCCAGGGCCGCCGTACGCACCCAGCTGGGCACGCTGTTCACCGACCCGCCCACGCTCGACGCCGACGCCGACGTGACCCCCGTCCTGCCGCGGACCGGCGGCGTCCCCGGCATGTGGGTCACCGCACCCGGCGCGAAGCCCGAGGCGGGCGTCACGATCTACGTGCACGGCGGGGGCTTCTCCCACAGCAACCCGGCCATGGAGCAGATCATGGCCCACCGCCTCTCCCAGGCGACGGGCCGCCCCGCCTTCGCCGCCGACTACCGGCTCGCGCCGGCCCACCCCTACCCCGCGGCCGTCGATGACGTGGTGGCCGTCCACCGGAGCCTGCTCGCCCAGGACGTGCCCGCCGGGCGGATCCTGCTCGCCGGCGAGTCGGCCGGCGGGACGTTGCTGCTGTCGGCGCTCCTGGTGCTCGCCGCGGCCGGCGACTCCCTGCCCGCGGGCGCCGTGGCGGTCTCCCCCATCACCGACTTCACGGACTCGAGCCCGTCCATCCGCACCAACAAGGGCCTCGACCTCATCGACCCGGCCATCATGGGCTCCATCGGCGAGCAGTATCTCGCGGGGGCGCGCCCCGACCAGGCGCCGCAGTCGCCGCTCTACGGCGACCTGCGCGGGCTGCCGCCCCTCCTGATCGTCGCGGGCGGCGACGAGGTGCTCCTCGACGACTCCCGGCGCTTCGCCGAGGCCGCCTCCGCCGCCGGCGTCGACACGGCGCTCGACGTCTACGACGGCATGCCGCACGCGTTCCACGCGGTGGTGTTGTCGCCGGACGACGCTCACCTGCCGACGGCGACGACGTTCCTGCGGCGGGTGGCGGACTGGACGGCCCGGCTCCCGGTCACGTGACCTCCGCGTCCCGCCCCGGTCACTGCTGGCCGGGGCTGCGGGCCGGGGCCGGGGCGGGACGTGCGGCGCCGTCGGCGAAGCGGCCGGGGCGGAACGGCGACAGCAGCGAGGACTCCTCCCCGAACAGCTCGCCCGCCACCTCGTCCATCAGCAGCGGCGCCAGCGTCACCCCGCTGTGCGTGGCCACCGTGTACACGCGCCGCCCGGCGTCGGCGAAGCCGGCCACGGTGAGCCCGTCGCCCGGCATCGCCCGCTGGCCGACGACCGCCCGCTCCGCCGTGGCGCCCTCGGTGGCGCGCAGCACCTTCGGCAGCAGGCCGAGCATCTCGTCGACGACCTCTCCCGGCACCGGCAGCGCCGGGTCGGCCAGCCCGTCCAGCCGCAGCGCCTGCAGCAGCACCCGGCCGCCGCCGTCGGGGCGCAGGTTGAGCCCGTCGGTGGTGAGCACCCGGGACAGCCGGGCCGGCACCGGCGACGTGGTGACCAGGAACCCGTTGGTGACCGTCCCGGACACGGCCGGATCCAGCATGGGCACGTCCACCCCGGCCAGCGCGGCCACCCGCTGCGTCCAGCGGCCCGCGCACGTGACCACCACGTCGCCGGCGAACGTGCGCCCGTCGGCCAGCGTCACCTTGACGCCCGCAGGGGACGTCTCCACGGCCGTGACCTCGGCCCCGCACTCGACCACCGCACCACGGTCGCGGGCCTCGCCGAGCAGCCGGCCGAGCAGCCGCAGCGGCAGCACGTACGCCTCGCAGGGGAAGAACACGTACTCGGCGCCCCCGGGCGGCGGCACCAGGTCGGGCTCCAGCGCCCGCGCCCGCCGGGCGGTCACCCGCTCGACGGGGTAGCCCATGGCCAGCAGCCGCGCCACGCGCTCCTCCAGCAGGCCCTTGTGCCCGTCGGTGACCGCGCACTCGAGGTTGCCCGTGGGGAAGTGCCAGTCGCCGGGCAGCTGGTGGTGCGCCCAGACGGCGGCGTGGTTGAGGTCGAAGTACTCCTTCGGGGTCTTGTTGTTGGCGTTGACCCAGGCGACCGAGGTGGACGTCGTACCGGAGCCCGGGGTCCGGGCCTCCAGGACGGTGACCTGCGCGCCGCGCCGGGTCAGGCCGGCCGCGACCGCGGCTCCGACCACCCCCGCACCGATGACGACGACTCGCACAGTGGCTCCTCTCCCTTGTGACCTGTCACTTGTGGTCGGTGTCGGCGCCGAACAGCCTGGCCACGCCGACGAAACGTTCGATGACGACGACCGCGACCACGGCGAACAACACCATCAGCGTGCCGATGGCGGTGACCGTCGGGTCGTAGTCGTACTGCATGTAGTTGAAGATCCGCACGGGGAGCGTCTGCAGGTCGGTGGTGACCACGAACAGCGCCACGGTGAGATCGTCGAAGGAGGTGATGAACGCGAAGAACGCGCCCCCGATCAGGGCGCCGCGCACGGCGGGCAGCGTCACGTGCCAGAACACCAGGAACGGCGGCGCGCCCAGCCCGGCGGCGGCCTTCTCCGCCGACCGGTCCAGCCCGGCGAGCCCGGCGAGGACGAGCCGCACCGCGTACGGCACGGTCAGCACCAGGTGGGCCAGCAGCAGCGTGAACGGGCTCGACGCCAGCCCCATCTGCGCGAACCACTGCAGCAGTCCGATGCCGAGCACGATCGTGGGCACCGCGAACGCGCTGGACAGCACCGCCTCCAGCGCGCCGCGCCCGGGGAAGCGGTAGCGGTGGATGGCCAGCCCGCCTGCCAGCCCCACCACGGCGGAGATCGCCGCCGCGGCCAGCGCCACCCCGGCGCTGAGCACGAACGACGACAGGAACTCCGGCTTGCCGAACACCTCCGCGTACCAGCGCAGCGTGATCCCCTTCGGCGGGAACGTCACGTACGACGTGGTCGTGAGCGAGGAGGCCACGGTGACCACGACGGGCGCGATCAGGAACAGCCCGACGAGGACGGCGAAGCCGGTGCCGAGCACGCGGGTGAGCCGGGTCATCCGAACACCACCTCCCCGTGGCCCCTGCGCAGCAGCCGGGAGTAGCCGAGCAGCAGCCCGGTCGTCACGACGACGAGGACGAACCCGATCGCGGCCGCGTACGGCCAGTCGAGCGTGGTCGTGGCCTGCGTGTAGACGAAGTACGGCATGAGCTTCACCTTCGGGCCGCCGAGGATCGCGGGGGTGACGAAGCTGGACGCGGTCAGGCTGAACACGATCATGGCTCCGGCCAGCATGCCGGGGGCGGACAGCGGCAGCGTGATCCGCCAGAAGCAGGTCCAGCCGGGCGCGCCCAGCCCCTTGGCCGCGGGCACGAGCGTCGGGTCGATCCGGTCGAGGCTGCCCATCAGCGGCAGCACCATGTACGCCAGCATCACGTGGACCATGCCGATGAGCACGGCCGTGTCGTTGTAGAGCAGCTGCGGCGGGGCGATCCCGAACCACGTCAGCACGGCCGCGACCGGGCCGTTCGGCCCGAGCACCACGAGCCAGCCGTACGCGCGGATGACCATGCTGATCAGCAGCGGCGACAGCAGCAGCAACGCCAGCCAGTTGCGCACCCGCGGGGACCGGCCGCGCATGTAGAGGGCGAACGGGTAGCCGATGACCAGGCAGCCGGCCGTGGTCAGGGCGGCGACCTTGAGGGTGTTCCACAGCACGTCCCGGTAGAACGGGTCGCCGAGGAAACGTACGTAGTTGCCGAAGGTGAACGCGCCCGTCTGCGTCCTGAAGCTGTTGGCCACCAGCGTGAACAGCGGCGCCACGAACAGCAGCGCGAAGATGACGACGGCGGGCAGCGCGAGCAGCAGGCCCGTGCGCCAGGGAGGGCTGCTCCCCCGCCCGCTCACCGGCCCGTCGCCCTGTCCATCGGGCGCGCTCACCGCACCGCCATCGAGGCGTCCGACGGCCGCCATGCGCAGGTCACCTCCTCGCCCATCGCGGGCACCTGCGCGTCGAACGGCAGTGCCGCCGTCACCTCGCCCGCCCCGGTGGCGACGACGCACCGGATGCGCGAGCCGAGGAAGCGGGTCTCCCGCACGGTGCCCCTGAGCCCGTCGCCGTCCGCCTGGATCCGCACGACCTCGGGCCGCACGTAGACGCGCACGCCGGCGCCCTGGGCCGGAGGGTCGCCCACGGCGGTGGCGCCGACCCTCGCGCCCGCCACCTCGCAGGCGCCGCCACCCGTGGCGGTGCCGTCGAGGGCGTTGACCTCGCCGATGAACTGCGCCACGAAGTCCGTGGCCGGCCTCAGATAGATCTCCCGCGGCCGGTCGAGCTGGTGGATGACGCCGTCGGCCATGACCGCGATCCGGTCGGAGACCGCCAGCGCCTCCTCCTGGTCGTGGGTGACGAGGATGGTGGTGGTGCCGATGCGCCGCTGCAGCGCGACGACCTCCTCGCGCAGCCGCACCCGCAACTGCGCGTCGAGGTTGGAGAACGGCTCGTCGAGCAGCAGCAGGTCGGGCTGGATGACCAGGGCCCTGGCCAGTGCGGCGCGCTGCTGCTGCCCGCCGGACAGCTGGCGCGGGTGCCGGCCGGCCATGCCGTCCAGGCCGACCATCTCCAGCACCTCCTCGACCTGGCGCCTGCGCTCGGCCGCCGGCACCTTCCGCATGCGCAGGCCGAACGCCACGTTGTCGGCGATCGTCATGTGCGGGAACAGCGCGTACGACTGGAAGACCATGCCCATCGAGCGGCGGTGCGGCGGGGTGCCGGTGACGTCCGTGCCGTCCACCTCGATCACGCCGCCGTCGGCGCCGAGATGCCCGGCCACCATGTTGAGCGTGGTGGTCTTGCCGCAGCCGGAGGGCCCGAGCAGGGTCAGGAACTCGCCCGGCTCCGTCTCCAGGTCGACCGCGGAGACGACCTCCTTGCCGCCCAGCACCTTGCGCACGCCGTCCAGGCGCAGGCGCCCGCGCCGCGCGGCCGGGCCCGCGGGCGTCCCGGTGGTGCTCGTGCTCACTGACCGTTCAGCCTCCTGCCGGGTGGTGCGGGTCCTCACGACCGTTCGACCTCCTTCGTCCACCGGTCCGTCCAGGCGGACCGCGCGCCGTTGACGACGGTCCAGTCCAGCGGCTTCATCTCGGCCGCCTGCTCAGGGCCGACCACCCGCTCGGCCACCGCCGGGTCGAGCCGGGCGTCGGTGACCGTCGGCCCGTCGTAGCCCTCGGCGGCCAGCTCGCGCTGGATGCCGGGTTGCAACAGGGCGTTGACGAACTGCTGCGCAAGGTCTGGGTGCGGCGCCTTGTTCACCACGTTCGCGGTGGCCAGCAGCGGGATGGCGCCGGCCTCGGGGTACACGAACGCGATCGGGAAGTCCTTGTCCGCCAGCGTCTCCACGCGCGACCCGCCCCAGACGGAGGCGACGGCCTGCCCCTGGAGGAAGTAGTTGGACACGTCGGCGGTGGTGTCGAACGTGAACGCGTTGGCGGCCACCTTCTTCACGCCCGCGAAACCCGGGTCGATGTCCCGCTCGGATCCGCCGGCCGCGCGGGCCGCCAGCATCAGCGCGCCCACGCCGTACGTGTTGCTGATCGACGGCAGCACGACCTTGCCCTTGAGCTTCGGGTTCGCCAGGTCGGCGAGCCGTTTCGGAGCGGGCAGGCCGTTCTCGGCGTACCAGTCGCGGTTGTAGGCGAGCCCGGTCGCGGTCAGCGCGAAGCCGACCCCGACGTCTCCGGCTAGCCTGGCGACCTTTTCCACCTTGTCCAGGCGGGTGACCTTAACCGGGTCGAGCCCGGCCAGCAGCCCGGCCTCGGCCGCCTGGGCCTGCGGCCCGTCGTCGATGAGGGCCACGTCGATCTGCGGCGCGTCCTTCTGCGCCTTGAGCTTGGCGACGGTGTCGGTGGAGCTGCCGGCGATGTAGGTGACCTCGCAGCCGCAGGACTTCTCGAAGCCGGGCAGCACGGCCTGTTCGAAGGCCTCCTGGTACGAGCCTCCGTATCCGGCCACGACGAGCTTGCCGGCCTGCGCGGTGGGGGTGGGCGGGGCGCAGGCCGCGAGCCCGACGAGGGCCAGCGCCGCGGCGAGCAGCCTGGTCATGAGGTCTCGATCTCCTTGTTCCAGCGGTCCGTCCACGCGGAGCGATTTTTGTTGATCGTCCCCCAGTCGAGCGTGCGCAGGTCGGCGGCGCGTTCCTGGCCGACGACCTTCCCGGCGAGCGCGGGGTCGAGCGTGACGCCCTCGACGGCCGGGCCGTTGAAGTTGGAGGCGGCCATGGCCTGCTGCGCCGACGGCTCCAGCAGCGTGTTGACGAACTTCTGCGCCAGGTCGGCGTGCGGCGCCTTGTTCACCACGTTGACGGTGGCGATCAGCGGCAGCGCGCCCTCCTCCGGGTAGACGAACTTGATCGGGAAACCCTTCTTGGCCAGCGTCTGCACCCGCGAGTTGCCCCACACGGTGGCGACGGCCTGGCCTTGGAGGAAGTAGTTGGAGACGTCGGCGGTGGTGTCGAACGTGACGGCGTTGGCGGCCACCTTCTTCACGCCCGCGAAGCCGGGGTCGATGTCCTGTTCGGAGCCGCCGCCGACCTTGGCCGCCATGAGCAGGGCGCCCAGGCCGTACGTCTGGGTGATGGACGGCATGACGAGCTTGCCCTTGAGCTTGGGGTCCGCCAGGTCGGCGAGCCGTTTGGGGGCGGGCAGGCCGTTCTTGGCGTAGTAGTCGGTGTTGTAGGCCAGGCCGGTGGCGTTGAGGGAGAAGCCGACGCCGACGTCGCCGGGCAGGCGGGCGATGTCGATCACCTTGGGCAGGTTCGTGACCGTCTTCGGGTCGAGCTCGGCGAGCAGGCCCGCCTCGACCGCCTGGTTCTGCACGCCGTCGTCGATGAGCGCGACGTCGATCTGCGGCGCGGCCTGCTGCGCCTTGAGCTTGGCGACGGTGTCGGTGGAGCTGCCGGCGATGTAGGTGACCTTGCACGAGCAGGCCTTCTCGAAGCCGGGGATGACCGACTGCTTGAACGCTTCCTCGTACGACCCGCCGTACCCGGCGATGACCAGCGTGTCAGGGGCGGCGGACGGCGTGGGCGCGCCGCAGGAGGTGAGGGCGAGGGCTCCGGCGAGGAGCCCGGCGGTCAGCGGTCTGGGTGTCATGGCGACCTCCGCAGGGTGCGGTTCGGGGCTAGGTGGCCGATGTCGCGCGCGGTCGCGCCGGTCTCGACCAGGTCGGCGACGATGTCGCCGAGGACGGGGGCGAGCTTGAACCCGTGCCCGCTGAAGGCCGCGGCGAGCACGGTGCGGCCGTGCCTGCCGAGCAGGCCGTGCCCGTCGGGGGTGAAGGCGTCGCAGTACGTCGCCACCCGCACCGGATCGGGGTCCAGCCCCGGCAGCGTCTCGGCGACCGCGCGCGCGACCTGCTTGACGTAGGCGACGGGCACGCTGCGGGCCAGCGCGGCGGGCGAGGCGATCTCCCGCCAGGGAACGTGCAGGTTGATCTTGACGCCCGCGCCGTCCACCGCGGGGAAACACGAGTAGGCGGGCTCGCCGACGCGGATGGCGATCGGGCACCGCCCGGGGTCGAACAGGCTCTCGTCCCGGCGCGGGAACCAGGTCGAGGTGATGGCCTTGGTGGTCAGGGCGCGGGCGAGCGGTTCGGGCAGCAAGCCGCTCGCCGCCGCCCACGGGCCGGGGGCCAGCACCGCGTGGGTGAAGCGGTGTTCGCCGTCCTCGGCCAGGACGGTGACGCCGGTGGCGTCCTCGCGCAGTTCGCGTACGGGCGTGTAGCGGGCGACGCGCGCGCCCGCCCGCTCGGCGGCGGCGGCCGCGGCCCCGACGGCGGGCTCGGGGCGCAGGTAGCCGGCGTCGTGGTCGACGACCATGACCTCGCCGTCGCGCAAGGGGTGTTCGGGCACCCGCCGCCGCGCGTCCTCGCCTGTCAGGACCTCGACGGGCAGGTCGTGGGCGCGGGCGGCGTCCAGCACCGCGCGCACTTCGGGGTGTTCGCGGGGGCCCGCCGTGACGCCGCCGACCGGGGCGAGCAGGCGGCGTCCCGCCGCCCGCTCCAGTTCGGCCCACAGGCCGCGGGCCTCGCGCAGCAGCGGCACGTAGCGGGGGCCTTCCTTGTAGGCCGTGCGGAAGATGCGCGACTCGCCTCCGGCTGCCCCGCGGTCGTGGCCGGGGGCGTAGGCGTCGAAGCCGACGGCGTGGATGCCGCGCTCGGCCAGCCGCCACAGGGCCATCGAGCCGACGGTGCCGGTACCGACGACGGCGACTGAGGTCATGGCTCCGCTCCTTCGGGGGATTTCGGGGGTATGACGGTTTTCTGGAGGGTTCCGGCATGGCGAGAACCGGGCCCGGCGCGGTCCTGTCGCCGCCGGTCCTGTCAGGGGATGATTCAGCTGTGGTCGGAGGAGCCGGTCAGGTCTGTCTCCACGTAGAAGCGCTCGGACCGGGGCGGGACGATCATCTCCACGATCTCCGCGATCTCGCCCTGCCTGGTCCAGGTCTCACGCGTCCAGCGGAACGCGGGCGTGCCCGCGGGCAGGCCGAACGCCGCCGCCTCGGCGCGGCCGAGGACGCACGGCTCCACGTACATCCTGGCCCGCGCCAGTTCGATCCCGCGGTCGCGCAGGTACACGTGCGTGGTGAGGGGCTCCAGGGGCTGGTCGAGCAGGTCGGGCGCCAGCCGGAACGGCAACACGTGCAGCTCGGTGTTGATCATCTGGCCGGCCGTGTCCATCTTGTGGCGCTCCATCTGGACGACCGCCTCCTCGTCCGGCACGCCGGGCAGCCGCAGCCGCGCCGACCGCGCGGGCATCACCCGCGCCGAGACGACCTTGTGGTCGCCGTGCGTCTCCGGCCCCTGGATCAGCAGGCCGGTGAAGCGGAGCAGGTTGTGGCGGCCGACGGCCTGGGCGACGAAGCTGCCGCGCTTGCGGAAGCGCACGATCAGCCCCGCGTCGGCGAGGTCGCGAAGGGCCCGCTGCACGGTGATGCGCGAGACCTCGAACTCCTTGCAGAGCTCGACCTCGGTGGGGATCCGGGTGCCCGGGCCCCAGTGGCCGCTACGGATACGCGCCTCCAACGCCCTGCGGATCTGCACATGGAGCAGGAGGTCACGTTCTGACATGCCAAAATACTCGTTGTAGCGTTTAGTTATGTCAATAGGAGATTTGATATAACTTATCAGCCTCTATCGTGGTGAGGAGGCAGCCGTCTCCCCAGATGGGCCACGGCCTACGCTGAGCTCATGGACGCTGATCTCATCGCCACGGCCGGCGAACTCTGGGACGCCGATCCCGGCTGGCTCAACACCGCCTCCTACGGCCTGCCGCCGCGGCGCGCCGCCGACGAGCTCCAGGCCGTGCTGACCGACTGGCGGCACGGCAGCAGCGACTGGGCGCCCTGGGACGCCTCCGTCGCCCGGTCGCGCGCGGCCTTCGCCCGCCTCATCGGCGCCCCTGTCGCCGACGTGTCGGTCAGCTCCACCGTCTCCCAGATCATGTCCACGGTCGCCACAGCCCTGCCGCCGGGCGCGCGCGTGGTCGTGCCCGAGACCGAGTTCACCAGCAACCTGTTCCCCTGGGCGGTGGCCGCCCGGGTTGAGACCGTCCCCGCCGACCGGCTCGCCGACGCGATCGACGGCTCCACCAGCGCCGTCGCCTTCAGCCTCGTCCAGTCCGCCACCGGCCAGGTCGCGCCGCTCGCGGACATCGTGGCCGCCGCCAGGGCCTGCGACGCGCTCGTCTTCGCCGACGCGTCGCAGGCCTGCGGCTGGCTGCCGGTGGACGTCTCCGGCATCGACGCGCTGGCCTGCGCCGCGTACAAGTGGCTGATGGCGCCGCGCGGCGCCGCCTTCGGCTACCTGTCACCCCGCCTGCGCGATCGCATGCGGCCCCTGGCCGCCGGCTGGTACGCCGGGGCCGACGAGGGCGGCTCCTACTACGGCCCGCCGCTGCGCCTGGCTCCCGACGCCCGCGCGTTCGACCTGTCTCCCGCCTGGTTCTCGTACGTCGGCGCGGCCCCCGCCATCGAGCTGCTGAACGAGCTCGGCGTGCAGCGGATCCACGACCACGACGTGGCGCTCGCCAACCGCTTCAGGGCCGGGCTGGGCCTCGAGCCGTCCGACACGGCCATCGTCTCCGTGGACGCCCCGGGCGAGCGGCTGAAGGGGGCCGGCATCCGCGCGGCCGTACGGGCCGGGAAGGTACGCGCCAGTTTCCACGTCTACACCACCGCCGACGACGTCGACCGCGCGCTCGACGCGCTGGCCTGATCCGAGCGGGCCGAGCCGGCCGGCGATGGTCCGGGTCACCTCCCGGGGCAGAGCACCGCTTCCGCCGCCTTGTTGACCATGGGCCGCACCGTCTCGCTCTGCAGGGTCAGCGTGACGGACACGGCGTACTGCAGGCGGCCGTCGGCCGACACGTAGGTGGGCGTGTAGAAACCGGGCGCGCCTCCCACGACCTCACGCAGGTTGACCGTCCCCCCGCAGAGGCGTTCACCGTCCGGCGGGCCGCCGCTCTTCGGCCCTTCGATCGCCTCCTGGAGGCCGGGCGGCAGCAGCTTGCCCCGTGCGTACGCGCGATGGAAGTCGCTGACCTCCTCCGCCGTGGAGACGACTCCGCCGGCCGCCCACAGATGGCTGGCGTTGATCCGGTCCACATCGTGGAGTTCGCCCTGCTCGTCGGGGTGGTAGCCGTGGTTGTGCGGGCCCTTGATGCCCTCGGAGGGCTTGGTCGGCAGGTAGGTGCGGCGCATCCCGAGCGGGGTGAACAACCGCCGGTCGAGCTCGTCGGCCAGGGTGTGGCCGGTCAGCCTCTCCACGATCATGCCGAGCAGGATGTAGTTGGTGTTGGAGTAGGAGGCCTTCTCGCCCGGCTCCTGCTCCCTGGCCACGCCGCGCGCGAGCTTCACCAGATCGGCGGGCTTGACATAGGTCGTGAAGTCGAAGGGGTCGATCTTCCCGGAGGCGAAATAGTTGGGGACGCCGGAGGTGTGGTCGATCAGCTGCCGGACGGTGATCTCGTCGGCCAGCTCGACCAGATCCTGCTCCGCCGTCTCCGGCAGCACGTCGGCGAGCTTGTCGTCCACGCCCAGCCTGCCCTCTTCGACCAGCTGCATCACGACCGTGGCGACCATCAGCTTGGTCTGCGATCCGATGCGGTAGCGGGCGCTGCTGGGAACCGTCCCGCCCTTGCCGTCCAGCAGGCGGGAGCCCGCCGACCCCCTGCCCACCCGCCTGCCGTCGACGTACAGCTCCCCGAGAGCGCCCACCACCTCGTCGGTCCCGGCCAGGGCGCTCAGGGCCCGCTGCACGTCCCCGAACCGGGGCCGGTCGACCGCCGACGCGGCGGCGGGAGACACGGCGGGGCCCAGTGTCAGCACGGCGCACGCCAGGCCGGCGACCCTCGCCACGATCGCACGTTTCATGACCGAAGTCCTTTCTGTCCGGGCGGGGCGGGAGGCGCCCGCACGCCGGTGATGTGATCGTTGTTCTAGCCCGGCCGCTGTTTCCCCACCGTTTCCCCGGTTCCCCGGCTCCCCGGCTGCTCCGGAACGGCGAGGAGCCCGCCCCCCGGCTCGCAGGGCGGGCTCCTCGGAACAGATCAGCTGACGCGGCCGCGCGTTCACGTGCCGCCCGTGTGGTACACCTCCAGCTCGGCGATCGAGGTGAACGTCCGGGTGCCGCCGGGGACGCCGATGATCCGCACCCCGTCACCGCCGGTCGCGTCGAAAGCCAGCTCGTACGTGCGGCTGGGCCCCGCCGTGTGGTCGTACGGATAGCCCGGCGTGATCCGCAGCCCGCTCACGTCCGTCCATGCGTGGTCCTTGCGCACCTGCACCCTGAGATCGGCGCCGAACCAGCCGCCGTCGCCGAACATCTTCCCGCTGGTGAAGACGGCCTTGTCCATCGTGTACTCGCGCGGCCAGGTGTATCCCCACCAGCTGGCGCCCTTGCGCTCGTCGTTCCAGTCGTCCTCGCTGCGGGTCCTGTCGCCGTCGTTGTAGTACGCGGTGTCGCCGAAGTGCGTGGCCCTTTCGACGCCCACGGTGCCCTGCTCCCTCGCGAGGTTGCGGCCGGCGTCGGGCGCGTTGCCCGGGGTGGTGTCCACGTGCGGTTCCAGATGCATCCGGCGCAGCGAGAAGGTGTACGCCCAGTGCTCGCCCTCCGGGTAGCCGCCGCCGCACGGGCAGACGTTCGACTGCAGCCACATCGACCTGCCGTCGGCGCTGATGTACTTCGACGGGATGGTCGTGGCGTAGCCGCCGTGCTTGGTGCGCGTCCACGGGTAGCCGCCGAAGTCCTTGCCGGTGAAGTGCCGCCACGGGCCCCACGGCGTGGGCGACTCGTAGAACTCGAACGTGTACTCCGTCCACGACGTGTACAGGTAGCGGTCGAGCGGCTTGTTGTAGACCACGCCGCCCTGGCTGATCACGGTGAGGTTCCTGGCCCGTCCCGCGGTGTAGACGTCCTGGTAGAGGTGCCGGTCGTCGTGCAGCACGGCGACGCGGTCACCGAGCTCCTTCGACCAGGTGGGCGTGCCGGAGTCGGTGAAGCCGCTGACGAACTCCCAGGCGTTCCGGTCCTGCACCGCGTCCTTCGGCACGCGGGCCAGCCACACGTCCACGGGATCGGGCACCCGGTCGTTGAACGAGTCGCGCCAGTTGTGGTCGAGCCCGTAGGCGTAGACGTGGTCGTCGGGCGCGTCGGCGTACGCCTTGCCGTAGTCGAGGAACATGATGGTGGTGAACAGGCCGTCGCGGAACATCGCCCCCGTCCTGTCCCACGTCCACGTCCTGCCGTGGTCGGTCGACCTGGCGACGGTGGCGGCGGGCGCGTCGTTGAAGTCGAAGGCCAGGTCCTGAACGGCCAGGTAGAGGGTGCCGTCCACGCAGGCCATGCCGGTCGGTTTGCGCGTGTGTCCCGGAGTCCACACCTGGCCGACGTCGTCGCCGACCGGCAGCTGGGCGCCGGTGAGGTTCCCCGGCATGCCGGAGATCCTGGCCACGCCGATGTCGCTCATGGCGCCGCCGAAGCCGATGCCGTCGCCGTACGCGGTGTAGACGTTGTCGTCGTCGGACCAGCACGACGGCCACAGGTCGCCGTGGTTGCGGTTGTCGCCGACGGCGGGCGCCCCGACCGTGGCGCCGGAGTCGATCCGCACCGTCGAGAAGAACGAGCTGGGCGGCGGCGCCTCGGCCGCCGCGGGGGTGCTGTCCTGGGCCACGGCGGTCGCCGCCAGGAGCAGGGTGGCCAGTCCTGCGCCCAGGCCTCGTCGGACGATCGAATACATGGCTTCTCCTGGCGGTGCGGCACCCCTTGGTCAGGGGGCCGATGAGGGTGGGAG
>NZ_SMKO01000134.1 GCF_004348685.1 Nonomuraea deserti
GGTCAGCCGAAGACGGCGGGCGGGGGGACGGGCGCCAGGACGGGGTCGCCGTCGTTGATGGGGGCGGCCCCGGCGACGAAGTTGGTCAGCGCCTCGCCGTGCACGCATCGTGCCTGGGTCAGGCCCCCCGCCGCCCTCCGGCTCAGCAGGTCGAGCGGGAGCGTGGTGCGGGACGCGGCCACGATGAGGTTGCCGAAGCGGCGGCCGCGCATGATCCCCGGCTCGGCCATCAGGGCCACGTGGCCGAAGGCGGCCGTCACGGTGGCCAGCAGGCGCCGGGCGAACGCCAGCCCCTTGCCGTCGGCCAGGTTGATCAGCAGGGTGCCCGGCGGTCGGAGGACGCGTGCGATGTCGCCCATGTACTCGGCCGTGGCCAGCTCCACCGGCATCGTCGCGCCGGAGAAGGCGTCGAGCACCACCAGGTCGGCCGAGGCGTCCCAGATCTTGGCGGTGCCCTCGCGGCCTCCGTCGACGATGACCTTCAGTTTGGGGACGGACCGGAGGTTCAGCTGCTCGCGTACGAGGTCGACCAGCAGGCCGTCGGGCTCGATCACGATGTGGCGGGAGCCGGGGCGGGTGGCGGCGACGTAGCGGGGGATCGTGCAGGCGCCGCCGCCCACGTGCAGGCAGCTCAGCGGCCCTTCTGCGAGGAGGTCGATCACGTCCGCCATGAGGCGGACATACTCGAATTCCAGAAATGTCGGGTCTTGTAGATCTACGTACGACTGAGGTACGCCATCCTTGGACAGCACCCAGCCGTCCTGCCTGTCCAGATCCCGGAGAAGTTCGATCTCGCCGAACGTCACCGGATAAAGGCCGGGCATCGGTTCCCGCTGTCCACGTGCCACGCTGATCCCTCCTGGGAGAACCGTATGCGACGAAGAAGACTGATGGTGCTCGTTGTCGCTCTTGTCGCGGTGCTTGGTGCGGGTGCGTTCGCCGTGATGGCGTCGAGCCGGGTCAGAGGGAGCGCGTCCGAGACCGCTGCGGCGTACTTCGCGGCGTGGCGCGAGGGCGACATCCTGGCCATGGCCCGCCTGGTGCACCAGCCGCCGGCCGACTTCTCCCAGCGGCACTACGCGCTGACGGAGGAACTGCACATCGAGTCCATCCAGCTCACTCCCGGCCAGGTGAAGGGCGCGGGAGGCGGGAGCGCCGAGGTGCCGTTCTCGGGGGTGCGGCAGCTCGCCGAGCTCGGGGCGTGGCCGTTCACCGGCATGTTGCGGCTCGGCGTACGCGGGCGGACCTGGAAGGTGTTGTGGGCGCCCGAGACGCTGCACCCCCTGCTCAAGGACGGCGGCACGCTGGAGCTGGGCGAGATCGAGGCGTCGGCGGCCGAGCTGGTCACCAGAGAGGGCCACAAGATCCCCAACGACAGCTACGCGGAGGCGTATCTCCATCCGCTCAAACCCGAGTTCGAGACCGCCAACCACGGCTGGGAGCTGGTGTCCAAGGTCCCGGGCCGGCCCGCCAGGCGGCTGCTGGCCCGCGCGCCCGAGGCCAACGTCGAGCGCACCACCCTGTCGCGTCCGGTCCAGGCGGCGGCCGCCAGGGCCCTGGACGGGGTGGACGACTCGGCGGTCATCGCCATCCGGCCGAGCACCGGTGAGATCCTGGCGCTGGCCGACCGCCTCAAGGACAACCACAGCGCCGTGCGGGACGTCTTCCCGCCCGGCTCCGTCTTCAAGACGATCACCGCCGCCGCGCTGCTCAAGTCGGGGCTCGACCCGTCGGCCCAGGTCGCGTGCCCCGGCACGTACACCATCCCGTTCCACCGGGCCTTCCAGAACGACGGCCAGGTGGACCGCGGCGTCGTCAGCTTCACCGACGCGTTCGCCCACTCCTGCAACACGACCTTCGTCCAGCAGGCCACCACCAGGATCGACGCCGACGCGCTGCGCGAGACCGCGGACGCGTGGGGGTTCGGCCGGCCCATCGCGACCGGCATCGGCGGGACCTGCGGCACCATGCCCGACACCGACGATCTCGACATGTTCGCCGCGGACGCGATCGGCCAGGGGCAGGTCGTCGCCACCCCGCTGTGCATGGCCGCGCTGGCCGCCGCCGTGCAGAGCGGCGTCCGGCGCTCGCCCAGGCTGCTGTCCAAGGAGCAGGTACGCCGCATCGACGGCCCGCCGCACGAGGACGTGCCCATGGACCAGGCGGTCGTGAGCGCGCTCCGCGACATGATGGCCGCCGTGGTCGACCACGGCACGGCCAGTGAGGCCGGGCTGCCCGAGGGCGTGGCGGGCAAGACGGGCACCGCCGAGGCCCCGGGCGACGAGGAGTCGCACGGATGGTTCATCGGATACCGCGATGACCTGGCCTTCTGCGTGTTCGTCCGGCATGGGGGATCGGGGCGCCGGGCGGCCGTGCCCATAGCGGCCCGTTTCCTCAACGGGTTGTGACCTGCGGGGCCTCGCGTTCCGGGGCCCGCCACCATGGGCGGCGAACCGAACCTACGGTACCGTAGGTTGCATGACGACCCTCACCGTCAAGCCACGGCTGCGGGGCTGGTTGCACACCGGAGCATTGCCCGTCACGCTGGTCGCGGGGTTCGTGCTCGTGGCGCTCGGCCCGACCCTCCAGGCACGCCTGGCCTCCACCGTCTACGCGATCACCTCGGCCCTGCTGTTCGGCATCTCGGCCACCTACCACCGCAGCACGCTCGGCCCCCGCCTGGCGGAGTTCCTGCGCAGGTTCGACCACGCCAACATCTACCTGATCATCGCCGGCACCTACACGCCCTTCGCCCTGCTGGCGCTGGACGGGGCGGCCAGGGTCGCGGTGCTCTCCGTCATCTGGGGCGGCGCGCTGGCCGGTGTGCTGTTCCGGGTGTTCTGGATGAACGCCCCGCGCTGGCTCTACACGGTCCTCTACCTGGCGCTGGGCTGGACCGCGATCTTCGTGATGCCGCAACTGCTGCAGGGCGCGGGCGTGGCCGCCGTCGTGCTGGTGGCCGTCGGCGGCGTGTTCTACTCGGCCGGAGCGATCGTGTACGGCCTGCGCCGCCCCGACCCGGCGCCCCGCTGGTTCGGGTTCCACGAGGTCTTCCACGCCTGCACCATCGCCGCCTACCTGGTGCAGTACATCGCGGTCTCGATCGTGGTCTACTCGCACGGGTGAACGCGGCGGTCGCTCGTGGCCGACGCTGCCGGCCGGTTCACTGACATTTGACCCGGTGCTGGTCTGTTTTCGGGTGCGTCGCGGAAAACAGACCAGCATGGGGGAAATCGCTAGTTCGTGGTGGATGCTGCTGGTGCGCGGTCTCGCGGCCATCATTTTCGGCTTCCTGGCGCTCATCTGGCCGGGCATCACGCTGATCGTGCTGGTGACCTTCTTCGCCGCGTACGCCCTGGTGAGCGGGGTGTTCGCGCTGCTGTCCGGTTTCCGCCACGGCGCCAGGTCGCGGGCCTGGCTCATCATCTCCGGGATCGTCGGCATCCTGGCCGGCATCGTGGCGTTCGCCTGGCCGGGGATCACCTCCATCGCCCTGCTCTACGTCGTGGCCTTCTGGGCCATCGTCTCCGGCGTCGCGGAGGTCGTCGCCGGCATCCAGCTGCGCAAGGACATCGACAACGAGTGGATGCTCATCGTCGGCGGCATCCTGTCGGTGATCTTCGGCGTCCTGCTGCTCATCTGGCCGGGAGCGGGCCTGCTCAGCCTCGTCTGGCTCATCGGCGCCTTCGCCATCCTGTATGGCATTTCCGAGATCGCCCTGGCGCTTCGCGTGAAGAACTTCACTTCCAGTCCACGTGTGCCGTAAATTTTACATATGAGAAGGCGTTCCTCGAAAGGAACGTACGACCCTACGTGGAGGCGCCATGGACGTGCACACCCGCCTTGCCCACCACCTGCTCGTCGACGGCTACCGCCTGGTGCTCGACCTGGAGCTCAGCCGCGGCTCCTGGCTCGTCGACGCCCGCGACGGCCGCCGCTACCTCGACTTCTACACCTTCTTCGCCTCCGCCCCCCTCGGCGTGAACCCGCCCTTCGACCCCGACTTCACCCAGCTCCTCGGCCAGGTCGCCCGCAACAAGCCGGCCAACCCCGACATCTACACCGAGCACCTCGCCGACTTCGTCGACACCTTCGTCCGCGTGCTCGGCGACCCCGCCCTCCCGCACCTGTTCTTCGTCGAGGGCGGCGCCCTGGCCGTCGAGAACGCGCTCAAGACCGCCTTCGACTGGAAGAGCCGCCGCAACGAGGCCGAGGGCCGCTCACGCGACCTCGGCACCAAGGTCCTGCACCTGACCAAGGCCTTCCACGGCCGCAGCGGCTACACCCTGAGCCTGACCAACACCGAGCCGGGCAAGACCGACCGGTTCCCCATGTTCGACTGGCCGCGCATCGACGTGCCCGCCATCCACTTCGGCGACGTCGAGGCGGCCGAGCAGCGCTCCCTCGCCCAGGCCAGAGAGGCGTTCGAACGCCACCCCCACGACATCGCCTGCTTCATCGCCGAGCCCATCCAGGGCGAGGGCGGCGACAACCACATGCGGCCGGAGTTCCTCCAGGCCATGCAGCGCCTGTGCCACGAGTACGACGCCCTGTTCATCCTCGACGAGGTGCAGACCGGCGGCGGGACGACCGGGACGCCGTGGGCGTACCAGCAGCTCGGGCTGGAGCCCGACGTGGTGGCGTTCGCCAAGAAGGTGCAGGTCGGCGGGATCATGGCCGGTCGCAGGGTGGACGTGGTGCCGGACAACGTGTTCCAGCTGAG
The DNA here is from genome assembly GCF_004348685.1 of Nonomuraea deserti. Taxonomy (GTDB): domain Bacteria; phylum Actinomycetota; class Actinomycetes; order Streptosporangiales; family Streptosporangiaceae; genus Nonomuraea; species Nonomuraea deserti. Next base: position 4,724 of record NZ_SMKO01000134.1, read on the forward strand.
CGGCCGCATCAACTCCACCTGGGGCGGCGGCCTGGTGGACATGGTGCGCAGCCGGGGCATCCTCGAGATCGTCGAGCGCGACGGCCTGATCCGGCGCGCCGCGACCCTGGGCACCGTGCTGCTCGAACGCCTCACCAAGCTGGAGGCCGAACACCCCGAGACGATGGCGAACGTGCGTGGCCGGGGCCTCATGTGCGCGTTCGACCTGCCCGACAGGGCCGCCCGCGACGCCCTGGTGGCCAGGCTCAGGGAGGACCAGGGGGTGGTGGTGCTGCCGTGCGGCCCCCGCTCCGTACGCCTGCGGCCGGCGCTGAACATCTTGGAGAGCGACATCGACCACGGCATGGCGGCCCTGGCCGCGGCGCTCTGAGCGGCGTCACTGCGTGACGCTGGTGGCGGTGCGGCGCGGCCCGAAGTAGCGCCAGAAGAAGTTGATCAGCACGTTGACCCGGTTGCGCCCGCCCAGCAGGTACGCCACGTGCACGAAGATCCACACCAGCCAGGCGGGCAACCCGCGCATGGTCATCCCGTTGGACAGCTGCAGCACCGCCTCCGCCTTGCCGACGGTGGCCATGATGCCCGGGTCACGGTAGGAGAAGCGCCGCAGCGGCCTGCCGTGCGCGGCGGCCAGGATCTGCCGGCCCACGTGCTTGCCCATCTGGATCGCCGGCTGGGCGAGCTGGGGCAGCGGGTCCGGCTGCCCCGACAGGTCACCGGCCACGAAGATCTCGGGGTGGTCGCGTACGTTCAGCGCCTCCGTCAGCGTGACCCGGCCGCCCTTGCCCTGCGGCAGGCCCCAGTCGGACACCTGTTTGGGGGCGGCGACGCCGAGCGCCCACACGGTCACGTCGCTCGGCAGCCGGGTGCCGTCCTCGAGTATCACCGCGTCCGGTTCCACGGACGCCACCGTCGCCCCCAGCCGCAGCTGCACCCCTCTCCTGCGCAGCGCCTCGGCCGCCAAGTCGCGCAGCCGCGGCTTGTATGGCGACAGCACGAAGTCGAACCGTTCGACGAGCGTCACGCTGGTCTGGTCGGGGCGGAGCTCCGGATGCGTCAGCGGCGTCGTGTGCCGGCGCAGCTCGGCCAGCGTGCCCGCCATCTCGACGCCGGTCGCGCCCGCGCCCACCACCACGACATGCGTGCTCTCGCGCCGGCCCGCCGCGGTGTCCTCCAGGTAGTGCTGGAGCCGCCGGCGCAGCGCCGCCGCGTCACCGAGCGAGTAGATCGGCAGCGCGTTCTCCGGCGCGCCCGGCACGTTCAGCCAGTTGGTGGTGACGCCCGTGGCCAGTACGAGGTAGTCGTAGTCGAGCCCGCTGCCGTCGTCGAACTCCACCCGCCGCTCCGCGGGCAGCACCTTGCTCACCGCCGCCCGGCGGGCCCGCACGTTCGGCCACCTGGCCGCGAACGTCCTGATGGGATAGGACACGTCGGCCGTGCCCATTCCCGCCGTGGCCACCTGGTAGAGCAGCGGCTGGAAGGTCGAGTAGGGGTTGCGGTCGACGAGCGTCACCAGCGCGCCGCCCTTGGCCAGTTCCCGGGTCGCGTTCAGCCCGGCGAAGCCGGCTCCCACGACGATGACTCGTGGTCTCCTCGCCATGTCAGGTCCTCTCCCCGCGAACGGCGTCATGCATGCCTATGGCACCGACAGCGGCTTTTAAACCACCACCGGGGGAGACAGGCGCCCCTCCGGGCGACCCCCCGTGTCGCGAGCCGCTCGGCCGAGGCCGGCAGGGAGGCGGCCCGGGTCAGCGGCCCGGGTCAGCGGCCCGGGTCAGCGGCCCGGGTCAGCGGCCCGGGTCAGCGGCCCGGTCAGCGGCCCGGTCAGCGGCCCGGGTCAGCGGCCCGGTCAGCGGCCCGGTCAGCCGCGGGGTCAGAGGGCTCGGGCGCAAGGGAGCGGCCCACCGGTGGACCCGTTCCGGTGGGTGTTCCTTGGCGCGGGCGGCTATTTCTGGCGGGACTGCCACAACCCGATGGCGGTGACGCGTGAGCTGACGCCGAGCTTCGCGTAGATACGGTTGACGTGGTTTTTCACCGTTTTCTCGCTGAGGAACAGGCGCTGCGCGATCTGACCGTTGGACTGGCCAGTGGCGATCAGGTCCATGACCTCGGCTTCGCGTTTGCTCAGGGACGTGAACACGCTATCGAACGCTGCGTCGTCGACTCTCATCCGGCCTCCGGGGGCGCGCAGACGGTCAGATCGCCGATGGCCCCCGTGCTTCCGGCGTTAGCGGTAGACAGCGAGCATAACTCGCATTGTCAGGATTTGGGGCCGTTGTCGGGAGAAAACGACAACGGCCGGTCCCGAAGGACCGGCCGTTGGTTCAGGGTGAGTGAAGGGACTTGAACCCTCGACATCCAGGACCACAACCTGGCGCTCTACCAGCTGAGCTACACCCACCACGGCCGCCGCTGCGCGGTGGCACAAGAAAAGTGTAGCGGTGTTCGGGAGTCTTTACGCCACTGGTTTAGTCGCTGACACGCTCGGCAAGCGCTCTCGCGGTGGCCGAATCGGGCCCCGGCTGGGCCACGAAGATCGCGGCGCGGTAGTAGCGAAGCTCCCTGATGCTCTCCGTGATATCCGCCAGAGCACGGTGTCCGCCCTGTTTTTCCGGGGCGGCGAAGTAGACCCGTGGATACCACCGGCGGACCAGTTCCTTGATCGACGAAACGTCGATCATCCGGTAGTGCAAATAGGCATCGACCCCGGGCATGTCGCGCGCGATGAACGTGCGGTCCGTGCCGATCGAGTTGCCGCACAGCGGCGCCTTCTTCGGCTCGGGCACGTGGCGGCGGATGTAGTCGAGCACGAGCGACTCGGCCTCCGCCAGCGTCACGCCGCCCGGCAGCTCGGGCAGCAGCCCGGAGGCGGTGTGCATCTCGCGCACGACCTCCGACATCTGCTCCAGCGACTCGGGCGGCGGCTTGATGACCACGTCGACACCTTCGTCCAGCTGCCGGAGCTCGCTGTCGGTGATGACGCACGCCACCTCGACGAGCGCGTCGCGCCCGAGGTCGAGCCCGGTCATCTCGCAGTCGATCCAGACCAGCAAGTCACTCATTCGCTCTCCTCGCACAGCGGCTCGGAGCAATCCGCCCGCTTGTTACCCCCACCAGCCTAGTGCCACAGGTCATGCGGGCTTGAGCGAGCCGACGACCTCGCTCACCACATCGGTGCCCAGATTGTCGGGGACGGAGACGTAGACGATGGCCGGCCGCTGGTCCTCGCCCCGGTCCATGAGCACGATGGCGCCGTTCTCCTTCTTCCACTTGTAGCCGTTCTCCTCCGACACCTTGCTGAAGTCGAGCTCGAACTGCAGGATCCAGGCGTCGTGGTCGCCGATCTTCATCGCCTTGTCCTCGACGATCTTGCTCTCGTGCGCGAGCCGGTAGTACCTGGTGAAGTTCACGAAGACGGCCTTGGCCGTGTCACTCATACCGCTGACGCCGGAGTAGGGGTAGAGCTGGTTGAGCACGCCCGCGTAGACGTTGCCGATCCAGTCGCCGTCGCCCTGATAGTTCTCGTGCGAGGTCTTCTGCACCCCGCTCGACCACTTCTGCTGGGTGGGGTCAGGGCTGTTGATGTCGCTGGAGGCGGGCACCGTCCAGTCGTCGGGCACCTCGAAGGAGATCCCGGCCTGCGGGTCGGTGACCCGGCCGCTCACCGGTTGCGGGAGCTCGGGGCCCTGGCTGGGCGGCGGCTGGCTCGACGGGGGATCGTTGGTGGGCGGCTCCGGCTGGAACGTGTCGGTCGGCGACGGGCCGGCCAGGGGTTCGGTGCCGGCGCGGTTGACGAGGACGACGCCGCCGACGATGATCAGCGCGACCACCACGAGCGCCGCCAGCCCGCCGAACACCCACGGCATCGGGTTGCCCTGCCTGGGCGGCGGGCCTTGGCCGGGCCCGGGCAGCGGAACGCCGCCCCACTGCTGCGTGGGCGGTGCGGGCTGGCCGTAGGCCGACTGCCCGTACGTCGGGCTGCCGTACCGGAGCGTGGGGTTGGCCGGTGTCACCGACCAGCCAGGGTCCGGCTGCGGCCCGGAACCCGGTGACGGGGGTTCCGGAGCCTGCGACCGGGGCTCGGAACCGTGCGGCTGGAAATCGGGGCCGTGCGCCTGGGGCCCGGTGACCGGCTGCCTGGGGGCGCCGGCGGCCGGCTCCTGCGCGTGGGTGGCGTCGGTCCACTGGCTGCCGTCCCACCAGCGCAGCCGGGGCTCTCCATAGGGGTCCGGGTACCACCCCGCGGGGGTCTGCGTGGTCATGTTCGCCAGATTAGTCCTCTCTCCCGCGAAACCCGGACTCTCTGGCTCGGCGGCCCGGGCCCGGAGGCTTCGCCGAGGCGGTCGTACGCGGGTCCGGGCGAAGCCGGCCGGGAACGGCCGTGTTCAGCACTTGTAGGTGAAGGTCGCCTTGTCCGATCGCGCGGGGCCCGGCGTGAGGACGTGCAGCGTCGCCGTGGCCTTGACGGTGCTCTTCCCCTGGAGCTTCCAGCGCAGCGGCAGCGAGTACGACGTCTGATCGGCCCTGGTGCGCAGCGTCCCCTTGACGACTTCCTCGTCCAGGCTCTTGCGCCATTCGAAGGCGATCTCGCCGGGCGCCCCGTTGGTGACCACCTTGCCGGTGATCAGGACGGAGCTGCCGCAGCCCTGGGTCTTCTTCGGCGCCGTCACCTCGACCGACGCGATCGCCAGCTCGGGCGTGACGCCCAGCCCGTACCAGGCCGCAAGCGCCCCCGCCATGACGGCGGCGAACACCGCGGTGGACAGGATCGTGCGCCGGCGCCGGGATCGCGAGGCCTTGTCCGCCTTCTCCGGGCGCGCGGCGGGTTTGCCGCGCCCGTCCCGCCAGATCCGCTCGGCCGTGGTCTGCGGGCGCTGCGGCTCCGTGCCGACTCCCGGCCCGAACTGCACGGGCCCCGGGGACCGGCCGGGCACGTGCAGCAGCGTGACGATGTCACCCTCGTCCTGCGGCACGACCGGCGGCTGCGCGTACGCGGGCGGCTGCGCGAACGCCGACCTGCCGCTCGCCGCCCGGGCCAGCGCGTCCCTGCTGATCGTGCCGCCGGGCAGCGCCGACCGCTCGGTGACCAGCGTGTCCCTGGCGGCGGCCAGGCCGAGGGTGGTGGCCGTGGTGGCGGCGCGGGTGAACAGCCCGGCGGCCTCCGGCGTGCTCCGCTCGCAGGAGGCGGCCAGCCCGCGCGCCAGGGACGCCCAGCCGGTCGCGTCCCGCTCGGGTGGGGAGGCCTGGCCGCGGACGGCGTCGGACAGGCCGCGTTCCGACAGCAGCGCGGCGCCCTCCGCCGTGATCACCACCCTGCGCGGATGTACGGAGCCGTGCGTGACCCCGGCCGCGTGCAGCGCGAGCAGGGTCTGGGCGGTCTCCACCAGGACGGCCGCCGCGCCGCCTGCGGGGACCGAACCCGAGGCGAGCAGGTCGGCCACGGTGGGGCCGGCCGCCTGCGCGGTGAGCAGCCACACCTGGTCGCCGGTGGCCACGACGTCAGCCACCGGGATCAGCCCGGTCAGGCCGGCGAGCACGAGCCGCTGGTCGGTCAGCACCGACTGGACGACCCGGTCGCGGACGCCCGGCAGTACGATGATCTTGGGATCGAACAGCAGTGCCCCGGCCCTGCGGCCGTCGGGGGAGATGGCGTCGATCCAGTTGCCGAGCTCGGTCGTCCAGGTGTGCTGGGTGAGCCGGAAGCCGGCGATCCCGTTACCCGGGCCGTTCGCAGGGTTGTCCATCGCCGTTGCCCCCCGGCGTGTCTAGCGCTTCCCTCTGTGGCGCCTCGCCTTGCGGCGCTGCACCGCAAGTGTGACCGGAAGCGTGCCCGTCGTCACGAGCCCGGCCGCGAACAGCATGGCCGGCACCTGGCTGGAGGCGTCCTGCCGGGGCCGCTCCCCGGCGGTGGGCCGGTTCGTTCCCGGCTCGCTGCGCGGAGGTGTCCCAGTCCCTGGCGACTGCTCGCCTCCCGCCCCGTCGGAGGCGGGCGGTTGCGTGGGCTCGGTCGGCCGGGTCGTCGGGATGGTGAAGGTGGGCGCGGACGTCGGGGTGGGGTCGGGAGACTTCGACGGCGGCCGGTCACCGTCGGGCACGTGGACCTCGCCGCTGAGCCGCGGCCGGTCGGGGGTCGGCGTCGGGGTCCCGGTCGGCTTCCTGCTCTGCCGGGGCGTCCTGACCCGGGTGGGCGTGGGCCGGGGCTTCGGGGTGCGCGTCCGCGTGGCCCGGCGGCTGCTGGACGGGGTGGGCGGCGCCGTGTCGCGCGCGGTGGCCGCCGGCGTGGACGGCGTGGGCTCCGGCGTCCGGCCGGTCACCTCCGGCGAGGGCGCCGGCTCCTCCTCCGTCATCGCGGGCTCCGGCGTTCCCGGCTCGGTCGTGGCCGGTGTGATCCGGGTGACCTGCGCCTGCAACACCGGCTTGTCCTCGGCCGCGTTGACGAGGAGCACGATCGCGGCGGCCAGCACGACGGCGGCGGTGGCGCCGACGGCGAGCTTGGCGGGCAGCGTGCGCAGGAGGCGCGACGGGTCGCGGAAGCGGGTCTCGACCACCGTCGTGCCCGTCTCGGCCGGCTCGTCGAGCCCGGTCGGGAAGAACAGCACCAGCATGCCGGCCAGGGCGGCCAGGCGGCGGCGTCCGCGCTCCTCCCAGTCGGGGCCGTACGCCCCGGCCGCGACGGCCTCCAGCTCGGTCAGGAACGCCTCGGCCGACGGCGGGCGCTCGGCCGGGTCCTTGGCCAGGCCGCGTTCGACCAGGCCGCGCAGGTGCTCGGGCACGTCGCCGACCGGCGGGGCGGCGCTCTGGTGCTGGCGGGCCAGCGCGGCCAGGTTGGCCGCGCGGAAGGGGCGGGAGCCGGTCAGGCACTCGAAGAAGACGACGGTGGCGGCGTAGACGTCGGTGGCGGGCCCCGCCGGCGCGCCCGACCACTGCTCGGGAGCCATGTACGGGGGCGTGCCCGCGGGGCTCGCACCCTGGCCCGTCCTGACCGCGATGCCGAAATCCACCAGCTTGCTGGTGCCGTCGTCCTGGACCATGACGTTCTCGGGCTTGAAGTCGCGGTGCACGACGCCGACCGCGTGCGCCGAGGCCAGGCCCCTGAGCGAGCCCTTGAGCACGGTCAGCGCCGCCTCGGGGCCCGTGGGGCCCTCGGACCTGATGAGCTCGCGCAGGGAGACCCCGTTGATGAGCTCCATGATGATCGCCGCGCCCTGGCCGCTCTCGACGTAGTCGACGAGGCGGGCGTGATAGGCGCTCTGCAGCGTGGCGAGCAGCCGGGCCTCGTGCCGGAAGCGGGCGACGAACCCGACGTCGGAGCGGAGCTCGTCGCTGAGGTATTTGATGGCCACCTCGACGCCGTCGTAGTCGCGCCGGGCCAGGACCACGCGACCGGCGGCGCCCGCTCCGAGCTCGCGAACCGCGGTATAGCCAGGGACCCCCCACTGACCATCACCATGCATAGCGGTCTCCTCCGGAGTCGTGCGGGCCCCCACCTCATCAAACGGTCCGTAGCTTAACCAGAGGGAACCACAATCCCGCTACTGATATCGCTAGATGTCAGCATTGTCACCTGACGGTTCCGGGTGACTCCGCGCTCGGGCTCTTGGTGGGCTCGTCCTCCGGCTCCTCCTTGGGGCATTCCGGCGTGCTGCCGGAGGCGCTGGAGCCGCCGTTGCCCGCCGCGGGCACGGTGGCGGCCGTCACCGTCCACTTCGAGCCGCAACCCAGCTTGGCGGGCAGGCGCAGCGTCCTCGTGTACGAGGTGCCGCCGGACAGGGTGACCGTCCGGGTGCCCAGGCGTTCGCCGCCGGCCGCGAACGAGACGGTCAGGCGTACCCGCTGGGTGTCCGACGTCGTCACCGCGACCGTCGCGGCCAGGCCGCCGCCGGACGCCGCGGCCCGCCGGACCGACACCTGCCGCACGGCCGGAGGGCACGAGACCTGGGTGCGCGCGGTGGCCGTCCTGCCGCCCGCCCGCACGGTCACCGACAACGCCGCGCCGCACGGGCGTGACCGGAAGGTGTGAGCGAGCGAGCGGGCGTACGAGGTCCGGCCGGACAGGTTCGCGGAGCGGGTGGCGACCTGCTCCCCGTCGACCGCGAACTCGGCCCGTACGGGGATCTCCGCCGTGCCGCTCGCGTTCACCCGCAGCCGGGCGGTCGCGGTGCGGCCCGGCGCGGCCGGCAGGCCGAGCGAGACGCGCAGGCCCGTCACCTCGGCCGGGCAGGGCGGCAGGGTGAACGCGCCCGACGCGGCGCCGCCGGCCGCGGCGGGTGACGTGGTGACGGCCAGCCGGAGCGTGCCGCCGCACGGGCGCTCTCCCATGGCCCAGGTGAGCGTGCGGGTGTACGACGTGGCGCCGTTCAGGCGCACGCGCTGGACGAAGCCGTCCGTGCCGGGGGCCCGCCAGGTCGCGACGGCGACGACGGGGGCGGTGCCGCTGGTGCGCAGGGTGACCGTGCCCCGGGCGACCCCTTTCTCATCCACCGTGAGAGCGCCCACGCCGACCCGCAGCACCGAGGTGGCCGGTGAGGACGTCGGCGTGGTGGTGCCGGTGGGCCCGCCCGTCGCGGACCCGGATGGGTCCGGGGTCCGTACCGGCGCGGTGGTCGCGCCGGGACTCCGCACGGGCGTCAGGGTCGCGCCGGGGGTCCGTACCGGTGTGGTGGCGCGGGGCGCCCGCGTCGGGCTGGCGGTCGCGCGCGGCGGGGCGCCGCTCTCCTCGGGCGTGTTCGCGTCCGCCGAACTCGGCGGCGTGCTCTCGGACGTCGCTTCCGTGCCCGGCGGGCCCTCCGTGGGCGTCTCAGGGGCCGTCTCAGGGGTCGTCGCGCGCGTCGACTCCGGCCCGGCGCCGGGCGTCTCCGGCGGGCCGGAGACCGGTCCCGTCGAGAGCTCCGTCGGCGGCACCGCCGCCGCCGCGCCGATCTGCGCGGGCGGCGGCTGCCGGTTGGCCAGCACGACCGCCACGGTCACGGCCGTCGCCGCGGCCACACCGGCGGTCACGACCACGCGAGCCGCTTTCGAACGCATCCCGCGGAACGCCCTCACGCGGGCCGCTTTCAGGCGCATCCCCGGGGACACCCCCATGCGGGCCGTTTCCGAGCGCATCCCCTGGGACGTCCTCGCGCGGGCCGCTTTCGAGGCCGTTCCGCGGAACACCGTCCTGGCCAGCGACGTGCCGGCCTCAGGGGCGGGCGTTTCCGGCCGGGGCAGCAGCAGGGCGAGCAGCGCGACGAGCGCCGCCAGCCGCCGCCTGCCGCGCTCCTCCCAGTCGTCCCCGTACGCCGCCCTCGCGGTGGCCTCCACCTCGGCCACGAAAGCCGACGCGCTGGCCGGCCGCAGCGCCGGATCCTTGGCCAGGCCGCGGCTGATCAGCCCGCGCACCGGCTCTGCGACGTCGTGGGCGGGCACCGGGGCGTACAGGTGCTGGTAGCCCAGCACGCTGGGCTCGGTGGACCGGTACGGCCTGTGCCCGGTCAGGCACTCGAAGAAGACGGCCGTGGCCGCGTACACGTCGGTCGCGGGAGAGGTGGGCCGCCCCTCCCACAACTCGGGCGCCATGTAGGGAGGCGTGCCCTCGGGACGCGCGACCGTGCCCTGGCGCACCGCGATGCCGAAGTCGACGAGCTTGCTCACCCCGTCGTCGCGGACGATCACGTTCTCCGGCTTGTAGTCCCGGTGCACCAGACCGAGAGCGTGCGCCTTGGCCAGGCCGAGCAGCGAGCCCTTCAGCACCACCAGCGCCGCCTCCGGCCCGGTCGTGCCGTTCTCGCGCATCAGCGCCCGCAGCGAGACGCCGTTGACCAGCTCCATCACGATGGCCGCGCCGTGGGGGTCCTGGATGTACTCCCACAGCGTGGCGATGTGCGGGTCGCGGAGCGTGATCAGCAGCCGCGCCTCCGACTGGAACCTGGCCAGGGCGACGGGATCGCGCACCAGCTCGGAAGAGAGGTACTTGATCGCGACCTCGACGCCCGTCTCCTCGTGGACGGCCAGCGTCACCCGCCCGCTGGCACCCCGCCCGAGCTGCTTGATCTCCGTGTAACCTGGGGCGCTCCACTGCATATGCCTCTCCCATCAGGGCCGGCCCACCTGATGAGACGTGTGATCAAGGAGTCAGGTTTTCCAGGTGTGCCGGGCTTTATGGAACTACTCCCGAGAGAGGACGTGAACGGGCGTGGCGATACCTTCTGGGAGCACCGGATCTGGCTCCGGTTCGCCCCAGGACGTGACCAGGGGCAACACCCCGGCCCACACGGGCAGCTCGTAGTCCTCCGCCTCGTCCTTGGGGCCGCCGCGCCGGATCTTGACCGACGCCTCCTCCAGCGACAGCGCGAGCACGGCCGTGGCGGCCAGCTCCTTGCGCGAGGGCAGGCGGGCGTAGTCCCACTGGCCGGGCGCGAGCTGCTCGGACAGCGCCCGCAGCCCCTCCATGCGCTCGTCGGGGTCGGTCACCAGCCTGGGACGGCCGTAGATGATCGCCGAGCGGTAGTTGACGGAGTGGTGGAAGATCGAGCGGGCGAGCACGATGCCGTCCAGGTGGGTCACCGTGACGCACACCTCGCCCCCGTCGCCGGCCCGCAGGGACCGCGCGCCGGTGGAGCCGTGCAGGTAGAGGGTCTCGCCGATGCGGCCATAGCCCGTCGGCACGACCATGGGGTGGCCGTCGACGACCACCCCCAGGTGGCAGACCAGTCCGGAGTCCAGCACCTCGTAGAGATCGTTCCTGTCGGAGCTGCCGCGCTGCTTCTCGCGGCCGAGCGTGGTGCGCGAAGTGGTGGAGAGCATGGTTCGACCGTACGGGTGAAGTGGACCTATCCTGTAGGGCCACTATCGGCCCCTTCGTAGAGACCACTTTCGCAGGTGCACACTCCGCCATCCACCGCCGGCCGTCGGCCGCAGCCCACCGCCCGCACTCACGTCGACCTGCCCGTGTCCCTGTCGCGCGACTCGGCTGAGCCGCTCACGGCGCAGCTCGCCGGCTGGCTGCGCCGCGCCATGCTGGACGGCGCCCTGGCGCCCGGCGAGCGGCTGCCGTCCACGCGGGCGCTCGCGGTCCAGCTGGCGGTGAGCAGGACCGTGGTCACCGAGGCCTACCAGCAGCTCTACGCCGAGGGCTGGCTGGACGGGCGGCACGGCTCCGGCACGTACGTGGCCGACATCGAGACGCCGCGGCCGCCCCAGGAGAAGCCGTCACAGGAGGCGCGCGTGCCCGCCGAGCCGCCCCCAGACGGCGGGATCGACGGCGGGATCGACCTCAGGCCGGGCGAGCCATGGGTGCGCGACTACGACAGGGCGGCGTGGAAGCGGGCCTGGCGCAAGGCGGCCGACCTGCCGCCCGGCAGCTCGCCCGACCCCTACGGCCTGCCGCGGTTGAGGGAGCTGCTCGCCGACCACCTGCGCCGGGCCAGAGGGATGGCCGTCGGCCCGGAGAACGTCCTGGTCACCCGGGGCACCGGCAACGGGCTCGACCTGTGCGCGATGGCGCTGCTCGGCACGGGCGCCAGGGCGGGGGTCGAGGACCCCGGCTACCACGTGGCGCGCACGGTCTTCGCGGCCAGGGGCGCGGAGGTGGTGCCGTGCCCCGTGGACGCCGACGGCGTCGTCGTCGACGGGCTCCCCCACGACCTGCGCGTGCTCTACACCACGCCCGCCCACCAGTATCCGCTGGGCGGCCGGCTGCCGATCCCGCGCAGGGAACGCCTGCTGGCCTGGGCAAGGAGCACCGGCGCGACGATCGTCGAGGACGACTACGACGCCGAGTTCCGCTACGACGTCGCCCCGCTGCCCGCCCTCTACGGCCTCGACCCCGCGCGGGTGGTGCTCCTGGGCACGCTCTCCAAGACCCTCGCCCCCGACGTCGGGGTCGGCTGGCTGGTCGGGGACCCCGCGCTCGTCGAGCGGATCGCCGGGCTGCGCCGCACGGTGGCCGACCGCACCAGCGGCCCCGTGCAGCAGGCCGTCGCCACCCTCCTGGAGCGCGGCGACCTCGACCGGCACCTGCGCAGGATGCGCCTGGAATACGCGCGCCGCCGCGCGCTGGTCGTCGAGCTGCTCGGGCCCGTCTGCAGGCTGCGCGGCGACACGGCGGGGCTGCACGTGCTGGCCGAGCTGCCCGAGACCGTCGCCCCCGCGGTCGTCGCCCGGGCCAGGGAACACGGCGTCCTGCTCGACTCCATCGAGCGCCACCACCACGGCCGTTCCCGCCTGCACGGCCTGGTGATCGGGTACGGCTCCGCCTCGCTCGCCGACGTCCGGCGCGGCTGCCACGTCCTGGCCGGCCTGATCAGGCAGATGGCCGGCTGACGGGGTCCTCCGGGGGCTCAAGACGGCTCAGGACGGGCAGGGCGCGGGCGGCGTACATCGGGTCGACGGGCAGCACGTTCCGGGCCCACCAGCGCGCGGGGCCGGGGTGCGGTGACGCCTCGGCGTAGGCGGGCGCGTAGTCGTCGTACGGCGGGTCGTACAGGTAGCCCGTCGCCACCCCGTGCCGCTCCAGCTCGGCGATGGCCGCGTCCCTGTCGCGCACCAGCAGCGGCACGCGGAACAACGGCTGGTCCAGGTTGTCGCGCACCGCCGGCGCGACCGTGGGCAGCTCGGCCAGCCGCCGGACGCCCGCCAGGCGGCGGGCCCGCGTCCGGGGCACCTGGGCCACCCGCCTCGACCGGTACCACCGGACGAGCCGGCCCCGGTGACGGCGGTAGTGGTGCAGGTCGGCGCGGACCCAGGGGTCGAAGGGCGGCAGCGCGGGCGCCTGCTTGAGCGCCTCACGCAGCCCGCCGGGGTCGAGCGGGATCCGGTAGCCCTCGCGCGACTCGTGCAGGCCGAGGGCCCTGGAGAGCACGAGCGCGGGGCGTACGAGGTTGGCTCGGAGCGCCACCTGGCGGGCCGCCGACGTGGCCACGCTCATCAGGTCGGCGCGCAGGGAGCCGGGGGCCAGCAGCTCGTCGCGGGCGCGGGCCAGCGCCCTCATGTCCGACGCGTTCTCGACCGCGAGCACGCCGCCCGAGCCGGCCCCGGCGTGTTTGGAGAGGCTGAAGACGCCCGCCTGGCCGAACGTCCCCAGTGGCCGGCCGTCGACGTGGCTCTCCATGGCGTGGGCCACGTCCTCGATGAGGATCTTGCCGGTGAGGGCGGAGACGCGGTCGGGCAGGCCGTACAGGTTGGTGGTCAGGACCGCGTCCACACCGTCGAGGTCCACCAGGGAGACGTCGATGTTGCCGTCACGGGGGGAGAGCGGCGCGATCACCGGCTGCAGCCCGGCCGCCAGCACCAGGAACAGGATCTCGTCGGCGGAGGTGGGCGACATGAGCAGCCGCTGACCGGGCAGGCACCAGTGGCGTAACGCCAGGTAGAGGCCGAGCCGGTTGGAGGGAAGCGACAGACAGTGACGGCCCGTGCGCTCTGCGATTAAATTCATCCTTGTAGGACAGTACGCAGCTTTCCGTACGTTTTCAACGCCTTGTCGGCCGTCTTGAGCAAGATCGGGTTGGCCATCACCGTGGCGCGCGTCTTGCGCGCGGGCACCCGCAACATCCAGTGCAGCCCCGCCGCCGCGCCGGCCCTGGCCACCCGCCCCTCGGCCACCTGCAGCTCGCCGGTCTTGAGCTTGTCTTTGTACTCCTTCTGGCCGCGGCCCATGTCGATGACGCGGATGCCGGCATCGGCGGCGCGCTCGGCCATCGCGAGATGGTGGATGAGGCCGGGGGAGTATTTCCCGAAGCCGGGGTCGTAGGCGGGGAACCAGCCGACCAGCGTGGTGCCGGTGCGCAGCCCGAAGTGCCCGGCCACCGGCCGGTCGTCGGCGTAGACCATGTCGAGCACCCCGGCGAAGCTCTCCGACCGGGTGGCCAGCAGCCGTTCGACCAGCTCCACGATCCACCGGTGGGAGAACCGGTCGGTGCGGCCCGTGCGGCGGTATTGGTCGGTCTTCCAGCCGAGCAGCGTGCGCAGCGGCGCCATGTCGGTGCTCGCGAAGTCGTGGCGGATCCTGCCGACCTCGCGCTCCAGCTTGCGCGCCTTGGCCAGGGTTGATTTGTACGTCTTGCCGGAGTGCTGCCTCAGGAACTCGGTGTAGCGGTCGTAGCCGTCGCTCAGGTCGATGATCGGCGACGGGTGCCGCTCGTGCCGGGAATCCAGCAACGGCTGCCCGGCCACCAGGTGGTCGAACTCGTAGACCGACAACCCGCAGTCCTTGATCAACCGCCGGGGGTCGATTTCGAGGTCCTTGACGTGGACGATGCCCTGCGCGTCGGTGAGCCCGGCGGCGACCGGCTTGCCGATGCCCAGCGGATGCCGCTCGAAGGGGAAGAACCCGACGATCTCCGGACCGTCGTGCAGCACGGCCACGCGGACGACATCGCGGACTTCGCCCACCGTGATCGTGAACTCGGGGGACAGGAAGGGGTTGTCGAAGACGGTGCCGGGCTCCTGGAGGCTCCGCCACCGATCGATCTCGGGCTCTCCCAGCTCACGAGGCAGGGCAAGGGTGACGCGCATGGGCTCCTACTGTGTGCAGCCACTCTCTGTCCAGCGTCTGGGCAGACGTGTACTTCCCCAGAGTAAAGGATCTCACGCCGTGCGGATCGCCGCTGGTCTGGAACGTTACGCAACTGCCAGCTGGCATTCAGCACCGAATAAGGTTCTAATGTGTGTTCATGACCGTACCTGGCATCGACCACCCCAGTCTGGTCGCGTGGATGGGCCGGAACGTGCCCGACGCGGGCGAGCCCCTGTCCGTCTCGCTGATCTCGGGTGGGCGGTCGAACCTGACGTATCTGGTCGAGGCCCGCGACCGCCGGCTGGTGCTGCGCCGGCCACCGCTCGGCCATGTGCTGCCCACCGCCCACGACATGCGGCGCGAGTTCCGGGTCATCTCCGCCCTCGCGCCGACGCCCGTCCCGGTGCCGGGTCCTGTCGCGTTCTGCGCCGACGAGGACGTGATCGGGGCGCCGTTCTACCTCATGGAGTACGTGGCCGGCGCCGCCGTGCGGACCAGGGAACAGCTCGGCGAGCACACGCCCGAGCAGGCGCGCCGGCTGTCGGAGCGGCTGGCCGAGGTGCTGGCGGCCATCCACGCCGTCGACTACCGCGCCGTCGGGCTCGAGGGCTTCGGGCGGCCGGAGGGCTACCTGGCCAGGCAGCTCGACCGGTGGTGCCAGCAGTGGGAGCGGTCGAAGACGTCGGAGTCGCCGGCGTACTACCGGCTCGTCGACCGGCTGCGGGAACGGCTGCCCGCCGAGTCCGCCGGCACGCTGGTGCACGGCGACTACCGGCTCGACAACACGCTGATCAGGATGGGGGAGCTGGAGATCGCGGCCGTGGTCGACTGGGAGATGTCCACCCTCGGTGACCCGCTGGCCGATCTGGGGCTCACGCTGACGTACTGGCACGACGCGGGGGACGACGAGCGGGCGGAGATCCCGGTGGCGGGCGACGTGACGGTGGCGCCCGGGTTCATGAACGCCGCCGAGTTCGCGAGCCACTACATCAAAACGTCAGGCCGGGAAGTTTCGGATCTCGGATTCTACGTCGCCTTCGGCAACTTCAAGCTGGCGGTCATCGTGGAGGGTATCCACGCCCGCTTCCGGCAAGGTAAGACCGTGGGAGAGGGATTCGACCGCATCGGCTCCGCCGTACCCACGCTGATCGCCCGCGCCCACCGCATGCTCGACCAGCACCAGAGATGATCGACCGGCACCAAGGATGATCGACCGGCACCAGAGACGATCGACCGGCACCAGAGACGATCGACCGGCACTGAGACGCTCGACCAGCCTGGGCCCCCGGGCCTCGACCCCGCAAGGAGCGCCATGAGCACAGTTGCACTGATCACCGGAGCGGCCAGCGGCATCGGAGCCGCCGTGGCACGCCGGCTCTCGGCCGGCGGGGTCAAATGCGTGCTCGTCGACCGCGACGGCGAGGGCGTGGAACGGCTGGGCAAGGAGGTCGACGGCGCGTGGCTGGCCGCCGACGTCAGCGAGGAGCAGGCCTCGATCGAGGCCGTCGCGCTGGCCGAGCAGCGGTACGGCCGGCTCGACCTGGTCCATCTCAACGCCGGCGTCAGCGGGCGGGTGGATCTGGCCGACTTCGACGTCGAGCGCTACCGCCAGGTGGTCGGCGTGAACGTGGACGGCGTCGTCTTCGGCGTCCGGGCCAGCGTCCCGCTCCTCGCCCGCTCCGGCGGCGGCGCCATCGTGGCCACCTCGTCGCTGGCCGGGCTCGTGGCCTTCTCCGGCGACCCCGTCTACACGATGACCAAGCACGCCGTCGTCGGCCTGGTCAGGGCGCTGGCCGAGCCGCTGGCCGCCCAGAACATCCGCATCGGCGCCGTGTGCCCCGGGTTCACCGACACGCCGCTGGTCGCGGCGGCGCGGGAGATGTTCGTCAACGCGGGCTTCCCGCTGCTCACCGCAGACGACGTGGCCGCCGCCGTCGAGTCCGCCTTCTACGCGGAAACCCCGGGCACCCTTCTCATCGTCCAGCCCGGCAGACAGCCGGTGCCGTACCGTTATGCCGGGGTGCCCGGCCCAGCGGGCGGCCAGCGGCCACCGCGTGCGGATTGACGGTTAGCGATCCGCAAGTGGGACGATTAGCGTCATCAAGGCTGGGCTACGCCCGGCCTTTCTGTATGTTCGTCCCCTTGTGGACTTGAGAGGAACGAGGAGCGTTCAGTGATCCCGACCGATGGCCGTCATGCGCGCCGACGATCGCCATGGCCCATAGCCCTTGGAGCCGGCATCCTCGCGGTCGTCCTCGTGGCGGGCATCATGGTCTACGCCTCGCTCAGGTCACAGGCGCGCAGCGAGTTCAGCGGCCAGGTCGCCACGAAGGTGCCCACAGAGCCGGCTCCCAAGCTGGAGAAACCGCCCGCGCTGGCCAACTGGCCGCGCTGGGGCGTCACGCACACGCAGTTCAGCGCCGACAACGAGCCGGAGCACGTCATCGAGCAGGCGAGGGGCGTGCTCGGCCGGGTGCCGATGGTGCAGAACCAGCACATCATGGGCTGGGGCGTCGGCAACCCCGAGCCGAGCCCGGGGCAGTTCAACTTCGGCGACCTCGACCGGCGGCTGACCTTCATGTCGTCGTCGCGAGGGGTGCCGGTGATCACGCTGTGCTGCGCGCCCGACTGGATGAAGGGCGGCAAGGCCGGGCGTACGGACTGGAGCAAGAACCACACCGTCGCCCCCGAACCCGAGCACTTCGACGACTTCGCCAAGCTCGCCGTCAGGGTCGCCGAGCAGTATCCGACCGTCAAGCACTACATGGTCTGGAACGAGTTCAAGGGCTTCTGGGATCCGGCCACCAACAAGTGGGACGCCAAGGGATACACCGAGCTGTACAACAAGGTCTACACGGCCCTGAAGAAGGTGAACCGCGACATCAAGGTCGGCGGCCCGTACATCCCGGTCGAGAGCAACGTCAGGAGCCAGGAGCCCTCCGAGCTCACCGGCTCCTGGGGCACCGTCGACCAGCGCGCGCTCGACGCGATCCAGTACTGGATCGACCACAAGCAGGGCGCCGACTTCATCGTGGTCGACGGCGCGTCGATGACCAACGACAAGGGCAACGTCCCCGACGACTTCGCCGCCCAGGCCAAGTTCGGCGCCATCACCTCGTGGCTGCGGCAGAAGAGCGGCGACCTGCCGGTGTGGTGGGCGGAGTGGTACGTCGAGCCGGAGAACTCCGGCTGGACGGAGGAGCAGCGCACCGCGGTGCAGGCGACGGCGCTGATGGAGTTCGCCACGAGCGGCGTCACCACGGCGCTGTACTGGAACCCGCAGATGAAGGACGAAGGCGAGTGCCCCGGCTGCCTGTGGGCGCCGAAGGTGGGCGGCGAGATGCCGATGGCGGGCCTGCTGAGCGGGTTCGCCAAGTGGTTCCCCGCCGGGATCGAGGTCTCCAAGGTCCGGACCTCCGACCAGCGGATCAAGGCCATCGGCCAGCAGCGCCAGAGCGTCATGGTGAACACGTCCGGCGAAGACGTCACCGCGACCGTCGACGGCAGGCAGGTCACTCTACGGCCGTACGAGATCAAGTGGTCCGGGAGAGGCCTTTGAGCATGGTGGCCGGAGGCGCGCCCATCACCCACCGCACGCTCACCCTCGACGGAGGCCTGCGGATGCACGTCGCCGAGGCCGGCGCTAAAGGGCCGCTGGTGGTGCTGCTGCACGGCTGGCCCGACTGCTGGTACTCATGGCGCCACCAGCTGCCCGCACTGGCCGCCGCCGGCTACCGCGCCGTGGCCCCCGACCAGCGCGGGTGCGGTGAGACCGACGTGCCGCCGCATGTCGCCGACTACACGATCGAGCACCTCGTCGGCGACGTCACCGCGCTCATCGAGGCGCTCGGCGAGACGAGGGCGATCCTGGTCGGGCACGACCTGGGCGCGCTCGTCGCCTGGGACACGGCGAAGAAGCGGCCGGAGCGGGTCGCCGCGGTGGCCGCACTGAACATGCCCGACCGGTTCGCCGAGCCGTCGGAGCCGTACCCCCGGCCTGTGGAGGCCCTGCGCACCGCGCGCGGCGACGGCTTCTTCGCCGTGCGCCTCCAGCGGCCAGGGGCGGACGACGCGGCGCTCACCGCCGAATTCGAGCGCGACCCGCAACGGCTGGTGCGCCGCGTCCTGTACACCGGGTCGGGCGAGTCCCCGGTGTGGCACGGCATGATCCCCGACGGAGGGACGATCGTCGACGCGCTCCGGGACGACAGGCTCCCGGCGTGGGCGAGCGAGGACGACGTCAAGGTGTACGCGGCGCTGTTCGAACGCTCGGGGTTCACCGGCGGCCTCAACTGGTTCCGCAACATGGACAGCAACTGGGAGCTGTCGGAGCCATGGCGCGCGAACCCGGTCGAGGCGCCCGCCATGTTCCTCATCGGTGACCGGGAAGGCGACTACGGGAGCCAGGCGATGCTGGATCTGCTGTCCGGGAGATCGGGATCCGTCCCCGACCTGCGGGACGCGCTGGTCCTGGCCGGCTGCGGGCACTGGATCCACCAGGAACGCCCGGAAGAGGTCAACGAGGCGCTGATCGAGTTCCTGGGCTCGCTCTGACCGCGTGAGCCGGCCTGGTCCCGTACGTCAGGTAACGCAGCAGCCACTCCACCGGCCCGTACCGTCGCCCGCTGAGCCACGAGCGGCTGTAGAGGACCTGGGCGGCGAAGATGCCCGCGGCGATCAGCAGCTCCATCGGCGGGCTGACCCGGTCCACGAGCGCCAGCCCGTACCCCGTGAAGATCAGCGCGCAGATCAGCGACTGCGCCAGGTAGTTGGACAGCGCCATCCGGCCGGGCGCGGCCAGGGCGCGCCCGATGCGCGGCATACGCGGCAGCAGCCGCAGGAACGTCGCCGCGTACGCGGCCGCCAGCAGCGGTGCCGTCGCCAGGTCGACCGCCTCGCCCCAGAACTTGTGCACCACGCCGGTCCAGGCGGACAGCGCGGCGAAAGCCGCCCCCGCGAGACCGGCCGTGAAGCCCGTCCACTGCAGCCTGCGCAGTGTCCTCGTGTGCGCGGACAGGCCGCGCAGGGCGCCTGACTTGCCGGCCGCCAGCCCGAGCAGGCAGGCGGCCAGCACCGCCGGCCCCTGGAACAGGACGCGCAGCACGATGATCAGCGACAGCTTCCTCAGGTGCTCGGAGACGATCTGCCAGAAGCCCCCGCCCAGCGCCGCGTCCGACCTGGCGGCCTCGGCCGCGCCGTCCGTCATCGTGCCCGACAGGTCCAGCCCCAGCATGGCCAGCACCGCCGCCAGCACGAAGCCGAGCGCCAGCACCGCCGTCAGCGCGACGGCCAGCAGCACCGCCGTCCTGGGCCTGATCCGGTGGAGGAACAGCAGGACCAGGCCCACGGCGGCGTACGTCGTCAGGATGTCCCCCGGGAACAGCAGCACGGCGTGCGCCAGCCCGATCAGGAGCAGCCCGGCCAGCCGCCGCAGGAACATCGGCCGGAACGCGCGCCCCTGCCGCGCCGCCGAGTCGAGCTGCAGGGTGAGGCTGTAGCCGAACAGGAACGAGAACAGCAGGTAGAACTTGTTCTCTACGAACATCGTCACAAGCCACCGCACGGCCCAGTCGAACGGCGAGCCGAAGGCGGGCTCCGCCATCCCGGCCATCCGGTAACCGGAGGCCAGGAAGGCGATGTTGACGACGAGGATGCCCAGGAGCGAGAAGCCCCGCAACGCGTCGACGGAGACGATCCGCGTAGCAGTGGTACGTCCGTCCGGTACGGCGGGAAGTGTCCTCTGTGCCCTCATTGAGGGCCATCATCCCGTAGAACCTGAGTGTTTCCTGGGAATTCAGTTATTTTGTGCGATGTAGATGAACCGTTCGATGATCACCGCGATGGCGACCACGAACGCCGGGACCGCCAGGAACAACAGCCGTTTGCGGGCCCTGCGCGCCCGGTTGGGGCCGTTCAGGCGGATGATCTCGTAGCCGAGCAGCGCCACCCACGTCACGACCAGCGCCCCGATGCCCACCGGCGTCCACGGCGAGGTGGGGTCGCCGCGGCCCTTGTAGGAGTTCGGCTCGGGGATCTCCGTCCCCCTGACGAACTTCTTCCAGGTGTAGAGCGCCGCGTCCTTGTTGGAGAACACCCGTTTCAGGCTGGGCGACGTGTCCAGCGCCGCGCGGAACTTGGCCCCCCAGTCCGCCGGGTAACCCTCGTTGAGCTGCAGGTAGCTCACCTGGCCGGTGCTCACCATCAGGTACGAGTTACGCGGCTGCTCCTGCAGCGCCTTGACCGCATCGGCGATCTTCGTCGGATCCTTGTGCACGAGCGCCTGCTCGTTGAAGCTGACCCGCTCGACGTCCCGCTCGCCCCACGGCAGGGTCGGCGTGACCTCCGGCCCCAGCTTGGGAACCAGATAGAGCACCCTCGCGCTGGGCTTGTCGTGGTCGTAGACGTAGTGCAGGGCCGCCACCTCGCCGGTGGTGACCCGCTCGAACTTCTCGTTGCCGTACCTCGCCAGCAGGAACGCCATCGCGAACAGCACCGCGAAGCACGCCGCGAGCACGACCGAGACCTTCCTGGTCAGCTCGGGGTTGAAGCGCACGTTCCGCTTGCGCAGCGGCACGGTCTCCTCGCGCACGTCGGCGCTGTCGGCCGGCAGGTTGGGGAAGAACGCGTACGCGGCCAGCAGGCACGCGCCGGGCAGCGCGAACATGTAGATGCGCAGCCCGATCTCGCCGCCGTAGTTCTGCAGCCCCAGCGCCAGCACGGGCACGCAGAGCAGGATCAGCGCCGACCTGTCGAACACCCCGCGCCGCAGCCGCCGGAACAACCCGGCCGCCGCCAGCCCGAGGATCACCACCAGGATGCCGAGGCGGGCCTGCAACACCATCGCGTGGGCGGGGTCGGTGCCCTCGATCCGGTCACCGGTGTTGCTGCGCAGGTTGGACAGGACGTTGCCCAGACCGCCGAAGATCGTGTCGATCTGGCTCGCCCAGAAGCCCACCGTCATGTAGCTGATCCAGGCCGCCACCACGAGCCCGAGGAAGAACGGCAGCCCCCACGTCAGCGAGGTCCGCTTCACCAGCAGGAACGCCGTCAGCACGCCGAGCATCATGAACGGCGTGATCTGGTGCGAGGCCACCGACGCGATGAACAGCGCCATCAACATCATCAGCATGAGCAGCTTGTCGGCCCGGTAGGTGCCGGTGTTGGCCAGCTCGCCCGGGGTCATCGCGTCCAGCCTGCCGAGCAGCTTGCGCAGGCCCTTCGGGGCGATCGGCCTGGTCCGCGGCTCGACCCGCCCGAACCATCGCAGCAGGATCGCCACGTACGCCAGATACAGGGCGAACGTGAAGCCCTGCGGCGAGAAGTAGTCCTGCCCGATCCACTGCACCAGCACGAACAGCAGCGCCGCGAACCACCGCGCCCGCGTGGTCGCCACCACCTGACGCAGGATCAGCACGAACGGCAGCAGGTAGAGCAGGTTCGACAGGAGCGGCGTCCACTGCAGGATCGTCGTCATGTCGCTGATGCCGGCGGCCTTCGTCACGAACGCGAACAACGCGAAGAAGCCCGGCCAGCCCATGCGGGCGTCGATGCCGATCGCCGTCTCGCCCGTCCTGCTGATGAACTCCACGAACCCGGCATGGATGTACGCCGTGGGGAAACGCGGCTCGCTCGCCACGAGCGACCCGACACCGTGCAGGGCGAACGCGATCGCGGCGATCTGGAACAGCAGCAGGAACTTGCGGTCGGTGCTCTGGGCGACCGTGACGAAGAACGACACGAGCATGATCAGGATCGCCAGGAACGCGGTGACCGGGAGCGCCGAGATCAGCCCGAGACCGTCGATGTCGGCAGGGTCCACACCCCGCAGCGGCCCCGGGGGCACCTTGACGGCGAGGACGAACATGAGCAGGCCCTCGAGGACCAGCACCATGGGCAGCCACCGGGGCGCGCTGGCGATCAGCGCGCTGACCCGGGCTTTCAGCGCCTGCGGTTGCGCCGTCGCCTGCGGTTGCGCGACCGGCCCTCCGGCCGGCCCGACCGGCCCTCCGGCCGGACCCTGCGGCGGCGCCTCCTGCGCCACGCCTGCGGGCCCGTGCGGCGGCGCCCCGACGGGCGGAGCACCAGGCGCCCCGCCACCAAGCGCCCCGCCACCGGGC
>NZ_SMKO01000135.1 GCF_004348685.1 Nonomuraea deserti
TGCCGTGGCGCACGGCCCGCGCCGCCGCCAGCCGGACGTCGTCGGTGATGTGGTTCAGAGTGCCGAGCTCGTCGTCGTCACCCCACCGTCCCCAGTTCGACAGCGTGTCGAAGTACCCGAGCACGTCGTCCTGGGTGGGCATCGATCGCTCCGCCGTCATCCCAGCATCGACTCCTCCGGTCACGTGGTTCGAGGCACCGCAGGCAGCGTATCCCGCCCTCGCCTTTGATACATGACCTCGCCGGGGCGGGAGAGACGGTGTGAGCAACCTCGATCCAACCCCGGCGAGGCCCATGTCGATCCCCATCCGCCTCGGCGATCTCACCATCCGTTACGCTGAACTTCTTGGAAGTCGCGCAGCATCAGCACCCGCACCTGAAGAGCGGGAACGCCTCGCGAGGCTATCCCCACAGATCGCGTTCTGACGAGGCCAGACAGCCGTCCAGTGATGGATGACGGATGGTCTTCATTGAGGCACCGACGCACGTCGAGCGGGAGCAACATGTTGCCCATTAGCTAGACATACTGGACTTCATACGCCTCGAGCGCTCCCCAAGCGGGTGCCGTGACTCGGGGGCGCGAGAGGGGGCGGCTATCAGCCCTCCAGCACCTTGGCCAGACGGTCGGTCTCGGCCGCGAGGCGCTTGCGCACGTCGGTCAGGGCGGCGATGCGTTCGTCGAGCGCACCGAGGCGTTCGGAGAACGTCCGGAGCAGGGCCACGCAGTCCTTCGGAGGTTCCGGGTTTCCCTTGCCCAGGCAGTGGACGAACTGCAGCACGTCCTCCGAACTTAGTCCGATGTGCAGGAGGCGGGCGATGTCGCGCACGAGGAGGACGGTGTCGCTGTCGTAGATCCGGTAGCCGTTGTGGTCGCGCTCCGCATTGATCAGGCCCTGCTCCTCGTAGTAGCGCAGAGCACGCGTAGACACCCCGGCGCAGCGGGCGACCTCACCGATCCGCATCACCTGTTCGCTCTCCTTCGCCGCTCGGCAGTGAAGCCCGCCCCGAACAACGCCAGTGAGACCAGCACGCATCCCGCCGCGGCCGCGGGAACGGCCAGCACGCCGTACGTCTCCAACGCCAGACCGCCGATCCCGCCGGCGAGCGAGAATCCGAGGAACATGGCGCTGTTGTTCAGCGCGATCAGCTCATTCGCGGCACCGGGGCCGTCCGTTCGTTCGAGCAGCCATGCCTGTGTCGCCGGTGCGATTCCCCAGGTCGCCAGGCCATACAGCACCAGGACCATCGCGACGACGGGGAGGGGATACGGACCTCCGGAGACGCCTAGGACGACCATGAGCACGGGCGCGGCGAGCACACCGCAGAGGAGGACCAGCAGCGCGCGGAGGGCGCCCAGCGCGTCCACCAGGCGACCGCCGACGAGCGCGCCGACGATCCCGGCCAGACCCACGGCGGTGATGAGCGGGGCGACGGCGGAGCCCTGGACGCCGCCGATCCGCCCGACGATTTCCGTGATGTAGACGTAGGACATCATCCCGCCCGCGCCGCTGGGGATCATCGCCAGGAGGGCCGCGGCCGTGGCCGGACGGCGTAGCGGCGCCAGGCGGTCCTTGAGCCCGGCCCGTTCCCCGCCCGGCAGCGGCGGCAGGGTCAGCAGCAGGCCGACGCCTGCCACGAGGGCGATGGCGGCGACATAGAGCATCGTGGCCCGCCAGCCCAGTTCGCCGCCGATCCACGTGCCGGCCGGCACCCCTGCCACCAGCGAGGAGGTCAGCCCAGCCCCCACGATCGCGAGGAACCGTCCTTGACGGCCCTCGGGGGCGGCCGTGGCCGCGAGAGCGAAGGCGGCGGGGGAGGCGGTCGCGGCCGCCAGCCCCGAGAGGATCCGGGCCGCCAGCAGCAGGCCGTACGTCGGGGCCAGGGCGGCCCCGACGTTGGCGAGGACGAACACGGCAGCCGCTCCGACGAGCACCTGCCGCCGGGGCAGGCGTGCGGTCAGGAAGGCGGCGACCGGCGCCCCCAGCGCGAACGTCAGCGCGAACACGGTCACGAGTTGCCCGCCCACCGCGACCGAGACATCCAGGTCCTGGGAGATGTCCTGAAGGATGCCGGCGATGATCAGGTCGTCGGTGCCGAAGGAGAATGCCAAGAGAAAGAGCGCCGGCAGCCACAGCGGCAGGGGCGAGCCGTTCCTCGCTCCCGCGCCCGTTGGAGCCGGTCGGGTCCCGTGCGTAGTCATGCCGCGACGGTAGGAGCTTGACGTCAGCGTCAAGGTCAAGCCCGTGTGCGTCACGCGGTGGACATCGACCACCCGCCCGAACAGCCCAGCCGCCCCTCAGGAGCCACCTCCACCCCGGATCACGACCAGGACCGGAAAGGCGCTGTCGACAGGCGGAGGCCGCGGATCCCGTCGCACGTCGCCTCCCTGCCGGTGTCGCTCCCGCGATCGCCATCCCGGCACGAATGCCGTGACGTGGTCAGGGCGAACGCAGGCAGTCGTGGGCCGGCGGTGGCGAAGGGGCCGTCGCGCCTGGGGCGTCTCAGCGGACCGGACCGGGCGATGTCACCGACAGAACGGCGCCATGCCCAGCACGGATCTCACGCCGCCCAGCAGGTGCCGGGTGAAGTGTTGGTCTCCCTCCATGGGCTCGTCGGTCCAGGCCTTGACGTCGTGGCCGAGGGTGGTGAGCCATGCCTTGCCACCGTCGTAGTACTGGCACCAGCTGACCGGGTGGTGGTCGCCGTGGCCGGGGTGGCCGAGGTTGCCGCGCACCCCTCGGGCCAGGGTGTCCTCGTCCACCTCGGCCAGGACGCGGACGCGGGTCGGGGCGGGGACAAGGTTGTACCACTCGTCGGAGAAGGCCCAGGTCCTGGGCAGCCCTTGGGTGGAGACGTCGCGGCGGTCGACGGTGACGACGGTGCCGGGTTGGTTGGCGCCGTGGTCGTAGAAGTTGGCGTTGCCGAGCAGGCCTTCGTACCAGGGCCAGTTGTACTCGGTGCCGAAGGCGTTGTGCACGCCGATGAAGCCACCGCCGGCACGGACATACTGCCGCAGCGCGGTCTGCGCGGCGTCGTCGAGGGCGTCGCGGGTGGTGCTGAGGAACATCACCGCGTTGTACGACAGCAGGCGGCCGGCCGACGACAACTGGCTGACGTCTTCGGTGTAGTCGACGGCGAACCCGTTCTCCTCCCCCAGTTCGATCACGGCTTTGACGGCCACGTTGTCGTCGTTGAGCGGCGGGTTCAGGCCGGGGGCCAGCGGGGTGCCGAGGTGCGCGTGACGCGGGCCGGCCGTGCGGCTGTAGACCAGCAGCTTGTGGCCCTTGGCCGGGTCGAAGTTGCCCCAGTCGTGGTAACAGCGGGGGTCGGTGCCGCGGCAGACCCCGTAGTCGGGATCACCGAGGTTCCGCGCCGGCGCCGGGGAAGCGGCGGAGCCGGGAACGGTGGCGGAGCCGGGAACGGTGGCGGAGCCGGGAACGGTGGCGGAGCCGGGAGCGGTGGCGGTGAGCAGGAGGGCTGCCGCGCCGGCAGCGGTGGCGATGGAGAGTTCGCTGCGCATGGGCACCTCTCGTTCGGTCCACTAGACGGATCGATCGATCCACTCAGAGGCTTGAGCGTAACCATGGATTTGTGCGGGGACAAGCCTTGCCCGCACCCCTGGACGTACGAGATGTGCCCGCCGAGGGCCAGTAAGGAGGGGAGCCTCGCCGTCGGTGGAGCTCCTCCTTGGTGTTCAGAGCCAGGCCGGCAGGATGGACGGCGGGATCGGCCCTTTGTTCCTGCGCCCCTGGCCGCGCTCCTCCCAGGCGTGGGCCAGAATCCCGACACTCCTGCTGAGCACGAACAGCCCTCGCGCCAGCGGAGCGGGAAAACCGAGCTCGGCGTAGACCACGGCGGTCGCTCCGTCGATGTTCATGGGCGTCGGCGCGATCAGTCGCTCCACCTCGATCGCGGCCCGCAGGTGGGCTCCCGGCACCACCCCGTCCGCGACCGCCTGAGCCACGAGGGCGAGCAGCGGGTCGCGGCGCGGATCTCGCGTGTGGAAGCGGTGTCCGAAGCCGGGCAGGTACTTGTCGCGCGCACGCCAGCGGGCGACCACGGCGGCCGTGTCTCCGTCACCGGCCACGTCCTCCAGGAGCGCGACGCACTGCTCGCCGGCGCCGCCGTGCACGTCGCCGAGCAGGTTGACGCCCGTGGCGACGGCGTTGTTGAGCCCCACGCCGCAGGTGGCGGCCATCCGGGCGACGGCGATGGAGGGCGCGTGCGGCCCGTGATCGACCGAAGAGACCAGCGCCGCCTCCAGCAGCGCCGCCCGGGAGGGATCAGGGCGCTCGCCGCGGAGCATGAGCCAGATCATCTCGGCGAAGCCGATGCTTCCGATGAGGTCCTGGATCGGCCGCCCCCGCAACTCGATGACGTCGGGCTCGATCCTCGACACCGCGGTCGCCCACCAGGCGGCCACCTCGGCTTCGGCGCCGCCTCCAGAGGACTGGGGGGCGGCCTTGGCTCGCTCGCTCATGACGCCACCACGAACTCGTCGTCGTGCTCGCCGAGCCGCGGGGCGGACCCGCGTGGGCGCAGGGCGACCCCGTCGACGACCACGCCGTTTCCCGCAACGGTGACCTGCCGCCCGCCCGCCCCCGCGAACGGCACCTCCGTCAGGAAGCCGCGTTGGCGTACCTGATCGAGGGCGAGCGCCTGCGGGACGGTGAGAATGCGGGCGGCGGGGACGCCCTCGCGGGAGAGTATCTCCTCCCACTCCAGCGCGGTCTTGGCCCGCAGCGCCTGATTGACTTCCCGGTTGAGGGCCTGTCTGTGGGTCTTGCGCGCTTCACGCTCGGCGAAACGGGGGTCGGCGGGCAGGTCGGGCCGCCCGATGAGCCGGCACAGCGTCTCGAACTGGGTCTGCTGGTTGGCGGCGATGTTGAGCGGCCCGTCGGCGGTCTCGAACGTGCCGGAGGGGGCGGCGGTGGCGTTCTGATCGCCCATCGGCTCCGGTTCTGCACCGCTGATCAGGTAGTTGGACACGGTCCAGCCCATCGCGGAGATCGACGCCTCCAGCATGGACAGGTCCAGGAAGCAGCCGCGCCCGCTGCGGTGTCGTCCGGCCAGCGCGGCGGAGATCGCCAGAGCGGCCATCAGCCCGCCGATGGTGTCGCAGATGGGAAACCCGACCCGCAGCGGGGCGGTGTCAGGGGTGCCGGTGACGCTCATCATGCCGGACAACCCTTGAATGATCTGGTCGTAGGCCGGTGCCCCGCTCATCGGCCCGCTCTGCCCGAAACCGGAAATGGCGCAGTAGACCAGGCAGGGGTTGAGCTCGCGCAGGCGCTCCCAGCCGTAGCCTAGCCTGCCCATCACCCCGGCCCTGAAGTTCTCCAGCAGGACGTCGGCACCGGCGACCATCGACTCGAAGGCGGCCCGTCCCTCCGGGCTCTTCAGGTCGAGCGCGACCGACTTCTTGCCGGCGTTCTGGGCCAGGAAGGAGGCGCCCATCTGTCCCTGATTGAGCTCGGGGTCGGGCCCGAGCCGCCGGGCGAGATCGCCGGTGCCGGGCAGTTCCACCTTGACCACCTCCGCGCCGAACAACATCAGTTGATAACTGCAGTACGGCCCGGCCAGGACGTTGGTCAGGTCGACGACCTTGACGCCGTCCAGTGGCAACTGCTGCATTCATGCTCCATAGAGTCAGGTCAGGGGATGGTCGAACCCGCGCTCCGAGATACGTTTGGCCGACTCGCGCAGATCCGCCGCGAACTCCTGTACGCGGTCTTCGGTGAAGCGGACCGTGGGGCCGCTCAGCGTCAGCGCCGCCACCGTCGCGCGCGAGCCGCCCGTGATGGGGACGGCCACCGCTGACAGACCGGGCTCACGTTCGCCGTGACTGGCCGCGTAGCCGTCATGCGCCGCCTGGTCGATCCATTCCCGCAACGTCGCCACGTGCGCCTCTCCGTGAGGAGAGGAACGGGCCACCCGCAGGAGCAGCCGCTCCGGCGCGTCCTTGAGAAGGATCTTCGAGGAGGCGCCCGCCCATAGGGGAAGCTCGTCGCCGACGTGCACCACGTGGCGCAGCGGCTGCGGGCTCTCCTGCTGGGCGATGCAGATGCGCTGCACGTCGCGCAGCACGTAGAGATTGACAGTCTCGCGATGCCGCCCCCCGAGCTCTCGCATGAGCTGAACGGTCTCCGGCGGCAGCTCCCACGCCGAGCGGGCCAGATGCGCCCAGCGCCACAGCGCGGGACCGGCCGTGTAACCCTTGGGCGTGGCCCACAGCAGCCCCATGTGCTCCAGGGTCTGCAGCAGGCGCAGCGCCGTCGTCTTGGCCAGGCCCGTCTCGTCGACGACCTCGCGGATCGTCAGCGTCCGGCGATCCTCGGTGAGCAGGGAGAGGATGTCGAACGCGCGCTGGACACTGCGCACGCCCCCGCTCTCCCCCGGCGCTGCGGAAATGTTCGAAGGCACGGATCCTCACTAG
The DNA here is from genome assembly GCF_004348685.1 of Nonomuraea deserti. Classification (GTDB taxonomy): domain Bacteria; phylum Actinomycetota; class Actinomycetes; order Streptosporangiales; family Streptosporangiaceae; genus Nonomuraea; species Nonomuraea deserti. The sequence continues at coordinate 6,436 of NZ_SMKO01000135.1, forward strand.
TGAGTCGAAGGCGAACCGGCTGCTCACCTTCTCATATGGTCCGTACGCTAACACCGAGTCCGCTGAGCGGTCCATATGCACCATCCAGCGGATCCCTGGCCCCCTTGCCAGATCCTTCACCCTGCTCATACCGTGAGGCAATCCACAGTGCGGATTATCAGAACCGCTGCTCGGATCGATGGGAGCCAGCATGAACACCATCCACGACGCAGGGTGCTTAGTCGCCGGCGAGTGGCTGACCAGCGGCGAGCATGCCGACCGCATGGGTCCTTACGTGCGAAAGGTCGTCAGCCGCGCACGGACCGCCCAGCCCGGCGACATCACCGCGGCCCTGGCCTACGCCCAGCAGGCGGCCAAGGGCGTCGCACGACTGGCGCCCGCCACCCGGGCTGACATCCTGGAACGTGCCGCCGCCGCGGCCACCGCACAGAGCGACCGGCTGGCCGGCCTGCTGGCGCTGGAGCTGGGCAAACCGCTCAAGGACGGGCGGGGCGAGATCTTGCGTGTCGCGGACACCCTGTCCGTTGCCGCCGCCGAGGCGAGGACGATCGGCGGCGAGGTCCTGCCGGTGGCGGGCTGGGCCCGCGGGGTCGGCAACACCGCGATCACCCAGCATGCTCCGGCCGGCCCGGTGCTGGCGATCACGCCCTTCAACGCCCCGGCCAACCTGCTCGCGCACAAGCTCGCCGCCTCGTTCGCGGCCGGCAACACCACGATCGTCAAGCCGCCGCCGCAGGCCCCGGCCGTCTCCACCGCGCTGGTCGACCTCCTCCTCGATGCCGGGATGCCTGTGGAGGCGGTGCAGATCCTGCACGGGGGCGGCGACGTGGGCGCGCGGTTGTGCGCCGCGCCGCAGATCGCCGTCGTCAGCTTCACCGGCGGCGTCACGGCCGGACACGCCGTCGCCCACGCCGCCGGTCCGAAACGGGTGATGCTCGAACTCGGCGGCAACGCCGCCACCATCGTCTGCGAGGACGCCGACGTCGCCGCGGCAGCGCGCGTGTGTGCCCGCACTGGTTTCAGCAACTCGGGCCAGAGCTGCATCTCGGTTCAGCGCGTCTATGTTCAGCGGAGCCGTTTCGAGGAGTTCGCCGACGCGTTGACCGCGGAGGTGAAGACGCTGGTCGTGGGCGATCCGCTGGACAAGGCGACCGACGTGGGCTCCATGGTGGACGACGACGCGGCCGAACGGGTGGTCCGCTGGACCGCCGAGGCGGCCGGCCAGGGCGCCCGGGTGACGGCCGGCGGCACGCGCGAGGGCGCGGTGATGGCGCCGACCGTGGTCGTCGCGCCCTCCCGCGAGGCCAGAGTCGTCCGCGAGGAGGTCTTCGGCGCGCTGGTGGCGGTGCTCCCCTACGACGATTTCGACGGAGTCGTCGAGGAGTGCAACCGCAGCACGTACGGGCTGCAGGCCGGCCTCTTCACGCACGACGTGCGCCGCATCGTGACCGCGTGGCGCGATCTGGAGGTCGGCGGCCTGGTGGTCAACGGCTCCTCCAACTTCCGCCTCGACCACGTCCCGTTCGGCGGCGTGAAGGACTCAGGCATCGGCCGCGAGTCGCCCCGCTGGATGATCGAGGACTTCACCGTGACCAAGACCCTCCTGCTCAAGGGCCTGACGATCTGGGGAGACAAGTGACCGAACGCAGTGAGGGCACCCATGGGCACCGTGTCGAGGCCGGCGAAGGCGGCCACGGCACCACAGCGGCGCACGCGCTCGTCGCGCAACTCGAGGACCTCGGCGTCGAGTACGTCTTCGGCACCTGCGGTCACACCAACATCGCCGTGCTCGACGCGCTGGCCGACAGCCGCATCCGCTTCGTCATCGCCCGCCACGAGCAGGCCGCCGCCCACGCCGCCGACGGCCACGCCCGCGCCTCGGGCAAGCCCGGGGTGCTGCTGACGCACGTCGGGCCGGGCCTGACCAACGCCGCGACCGGCGTCATGACCGCCGCACTGGACTCGGTGCCGATGGTGGTGATCTCCGGCGACATCCCGTCCTACTACCGCGGCCGCCACCCCCACCAGGAGATCAACCAGCACGCCGACGCCGACCAGGCGGCCGTCTTCAGGCCCTTCGTCAAGCGGGCCTGGAACGTGCACCGCCCGCAGGATCTGGGCCGGGCCGTGGAGCGCGCCTTCTGGACGGCGGCCTCAGGACGGCCGGGGGCGGTGCTGGTCAACGTGCCGATGGACGTCTTCTCCCGGCCTGCCGCCCCCTTCCCACCGATCAGTCACGCCGCCCCGCCCGGCCTGCCCGAGGCGACCGCGAAGCTGATCGCAGCCCGGCTGGCCGCCGCCGAGAGGCCGCTGATCTACGTGGGCGGCGGGCTGCGCGAGGACGCCGAAGCCCTGATCCGCCTGGCCGAGCACCTCGACATCCCCATCGCGCACTCGCTCATGGCCAAGGGCGCAGTCCCCGACGCCCATCCGCTGGTTCTCGGGATGCCCGGCTTCTGGGGGCTGGACCTCACCAACGCCTACGCCCGCGAGGCCGACGTGGTGCTCGCGCTCGCCACCCGATTCGCCGAGACCGACGCCAGCTCCTGGGATCCCCGCTTCACCTGGGACTTCTCCGACACTACCTTGATCCAGATCGACATCGATCCGGCCGAGATCGGCCGCAACTACCCGGTGGAGATCGGCGCCGTCGCCGACGTGCGGCTCGCGGTCAAGGCGATCACCGACGCCGTTACGTCGCACGCCACACGCACCAGACCCGAGTTGCGGAAGCAGATCCTGGCGGCTCGATCGGAGCTGTTCACGGCCGGCCGTGAGCGCGGCCGGAGCGCGGACTTCCCTCTGCGGCCCGAGCGCATCCTGGCCGACCTGCGCGCTTCGATCCCGGCCGACGCGGTTCTGGTCACCGATGTCGGCTGGAACAAGAACGGCGTCGCCCGATGCTACGAATTGCCCGCCGAGGGCCGCTTCATCACCCCGGGAGGCGCCTCCACCATGGGTTTCGGGCCGGCCGCCGCCGTGGGGGTCCAGCTCGCCCAGCCCGCCAGGACCGTGATCGCGCTCGTCGGTGACGGCGGGATGAGCGCGCAACTGCCCGCCGTCCCTCTCGCCGTCGAGCAAGGCGCCGCGGTGATCTTCGTGGTGATGAACAACCGCTCCCACGGCACGATCTCCGACCTGCAGTCGGCGCACTACGGCCGGAGCCACGGCTGCGATTTCACCGATCCCGCCGGACAGCCCTACAGCCCTGACTTCGCCGCGTTCGCGACAGCCTGCGGCGCCGACGGCTACACCGTCGCCACGCCCGCCGACCTCGGCGCGGCACTGCTCAAGGCGGTCGCGCGCCGACGCCCCGCCGTGATCGATGTACCGATGGTGAACGAACCGGTGCCGACGCCAGGCCACTGGAACATCAAGGACATCTACCAGGGTGTCTTCGCCGACTGACCCGGCCGAAACGTTGTACGTTCGAGATTCCCTGAGCCACGCCCGGACGTTATAACTAACGTACTAGTCCGTGAATTAACCCTCACCTACCCCCCTACGAGGTGAACCGTGCATTTCACGAGATTCTCCATCGCAGCCGCGGCACTGACAGCGCTCGCCGCCTGCGCTCCCCCAGGCCAGTCCGCAAGCTCAGAGGCGAACGCCACAGGACCCATCAAGATCGCCAACGTCAACGCCCAGAGCGGCCAGCTCAGCTCGCTCGGCCAGTGGGAGCACAAAGGCGTCAAGCTGGCCGTCGACGAGGCCAACAAGGCAGGCGGGATCAACGGGCGGCAGATCAAGCTCGACCTCTTCGACGACCAGGGCGACCCCACGGTGGGCACCAACCTGGCCAGGAAGATCGCCAGCGAGGGCTACATCGCCATGCTCGGCACCGCCGAGAGCGCGGTCACGCTGGCCATGTCGCCCATCCTCAAGGACGCGAAGATCCCGAGCATCACCTCGGGCCAGTCGCCCAAGCTCGCCGAGCTGAAGAGCCCGTTCATGTTCCTCAACGCGCCGACCAGCGTCACCTTCGACGAGACGCTCGCCGAGTACCTGGTGGACGACAAGGGCTACAAGGACATCGCCCTGATCAGCAACAACGGCGCCTACGGAGCCGGCGAGCACGACGCGTTCCTGGCCGCGCTCAAGACCAGGAACGTCACCCCGCTCGCCGACGAGGTCGTCACCCCCGACCAGAAGGACTTCAACGCCAACCTCGCCAAGATCCGCGAGCAGGACCCGGAGGTGCTGTTCATCGGCGCCGAGGAGGTTCAGTCCGGATTGATCGCCAAGCAGGCCCGCGAACTCGGCGTCAAGGCCGTCTTCGCCGGCGGAGCCCCGGTGGGCACCGACGTGTACGCGACCACGGCCGGGCTGGAGAACGCCGAAGGCACGGTGGTCAGCTCTCCCTACCTGAGCAACGAGGCCAGCGAGGAGATCAAGGCGTTCGCCGCCAAGTACAAGGCCGCCTACAACGAGGAGGCCCGGATGCACGTCGCCAAGGCGTACGACGGGGCCTCCATCCTCATCGAGGCGCTCAAGCAGACCTGCGGTGAGGGCGGCCAGAAGCTGGCCGACGCCATCCGCGGCGTCAAGCGCGCGGGCCTGCTGGGGAACTACGCCTACGACGCCAACGGCGTCGGCATTCATGAGACGAAGATCGGCCTGCTCAAGGACGGCAAGGTCGTACCCGAGGCCGCGAGCTGACGTGCAGGTCTTCCTTCAGACGCTGATCGGCGGGGTCACGTTCGGGGCGGTGTACGCGCTGGTGGCGATGGGCTTCTCGATCGTCTACCGCACCATGGGCCTGGTGAACTTCGCGCACGGCAGCGTGGTGATGATCGGCGCGTACGCCGCCTCCACCTTCTACATGGCCAGCAAGCTGCCGTTCGCCGTGGCGGTCCTCGTGGCGATCACGGTGACCGCTCTGATCGGCCTGGTCATCGAGCGCTTCCTGCGGCCGCTGGAGAACAAGGACTTCACCCTGATGCTGATCGGCACGATCGGCTTCGGCGCCGTGCTGGAAGCGGGGGCCGTCCTCGTGTGGGGCGCGACCGGGCACGCCGTGCCGTCCCCCGTCGCGACCGGGCCGATCGATCTGGCCGGGGTCCGCATCCCCACCTACAGCCTGCTGGTGATCGCCGTGGCCGCCGCCGCGACCGGGCTGCTGGCGCTGTTCCTCCAGCGCACCAAGCGCGGCGCGGCCATGCAGGCGGTCGCCATGGACCACCAGGCGGCCACCGCCGTCGGCATCCACGTCGGCCGCAGCAACGCCATGGCCTTCGCCATCGGTGCGGGCCTGGCCGCGCTGGCCGGCAGCCTGATCGGCCCCATGCTGTACGTCAACCCGACCATGGGCGGCACCCTCGGTATCAAGGGCTTCGCCGCGGCCATGCTCGGCGGCTTCGGCAGCATGCCCGGAGCGATCGTCGGCGGCCTGGCCTTCGGCCTGCTCGACTCGTTCGCCGCCGGCAACTTCCAGGAGTACTCCGAGCTGGTCACCTTCCTGGTTTTCGCCGTCATCGTCATGATCCGCCCCACCGGCATCTTCGGAGAGACCACGGTGAACCGCGCATGAAACGTCTCCTCTGGCTCGTGCCCTTGGCCGTGGCGGCCTGGCTGCTCCCCTACGGCCTGGGCGGATACGCGATCCACGTGGCCGATGTCGCGATCATCTTCGCCATCCTGGCCATCGGTCTCGGCCTGACCATGGGCGTGGCCGGTCAGATCAACCTGGCCCAGGTCGCCTTCTTCGGCGTCGGCGCCTACGCGGTGGCCATCCTCACCACGAAGGCGGGGTTCGGTTTCTGGACGGCGGCGGCGCTGGCGCTCCTGGTCGCCGTGGTGTTCGGCATGCTGGTGGGCATCCCGGCGCTGCGCATGCAGTCGCACTATCTCGGCATCGTCACGCTCGGCCTGGCGCTGGCGTTCACCAACTGGGTCACCAACGCCCACATCGCCGGCCGCGCCGAGGGCATCAGCGACATCCCGGTGCCGCCGATGTTCGGGATCGACCTGTCCAGCGGCTATCTCTTCTACTACGTCGAGCTCGTCGTCTTCGCCATCGCACTGGCCTTCGCACTGCTGGTCACGCGCTCGCCGCTGGGCCGGCGGCTGCGTGCGATGCGCGACGACGACCTGGCAGCGGGCTCGCTCGGAGCGGAGATCCCGCTGCTGCGGATGACCGCGTTCGTGTTGTCCGGCCTGTACGGCGGCCTGGCCGGGATCCTGTACGCCGGGCTCATCCGCTTCGTCGCCCCTGAGTCGTTCAACATCGCGAACATGTTCCTGCTGCTCGCCATGGTGATCATCGGCGGCCGCAGCAGCATCATCGGCTGCGTGGTCGGCGCGGTCGCACTGTCCCTCGTCAGAGAGGCTCTGCTGGACGCCTCGGGCTACGCCCAGCTCGGCTACGGCCTCGTGGTGGTGCTCGTCGTGGTGTTCGCGCCCCAAGGGCTGGCGGGCCTGCCCGGGCAGATCCGGTCCCTGCTGCGCAGGCGGGCCGGCGGCTCGCGTGCCCAGCTCGGCCCGTTCCGGCCCTACGGCGCCGCGCCTGCCTCTTCCAGGGAGGCCGCGCTGGAGGTCCGGGAGGTGACGAAGCGGTTCAAGGGCCTGGTGGCGCTGGACCGGGTGTCGCTCACCGTTCCCACGGGGGAGATCCGCGGCATCGTCGGGCCGAACGGCTCTGGCAAGACGACCTTGTTCAACGTGATCAGCGGCTTCTACGACCCCACACAGGGGTCGGTGGCCCTGGGCGGGCGCGACGTGACCGGGATGGCGCCCTACCGGCTCTCACTGCGCGGCGTGGCCCGTACCTTCCAGAACCTGCGCCTGTTCGAGGACCTCAGCGTGCGCGAGAACATCCTCCTGGGCCTGGACCGCACCCGCACCTCGTGGATCTGGCGCTATCCCGGACTGCCGTGGAAGGTGCTGGACTACGAGCGGTCGCTGCACCGGCGGGGCGAGGAGCTCATCGAGCGGTTCGGGCTCACCGACGTCGCCGGGGCCGGACCGCGCTCCCTGCCGTACGGCGTCCAGCGCCGCATCGAGCTGGCCCGCGCCATGGCCATGTCCCCCACCCTGCTGCTGCTCGACGAGCCCGCCGCGGGACTCAACGGCGAAGAGGTCCGCCAGCTCGCCGAGATCGTCCGCTCCATCAGGGACTCGGGCGTCACCGTGATCGTCATCGAGCACAACATGGGCCTCGTCATGTCCCTGTGCGACCAGGTCACCGTGCTGTCCAGCGGCAAGGTGATCGCCGACGGCCGACCGGCCGAGGTCGCCGTGCACCCCGACGTGGTCGCCGCCTACCTCGGCGACTCGATGTCCGCGCCGACCGAGGCGACCGCCGAGGCCGCAGCCGAGGAGGCAACCCGATGACCACCCTCACCGTGGAAGGACTGTCCGTGCACTACGGCGGCGTCCGCGCCGCCCACGACGTCTCCTTCACCGTCGAACCCGGCCAGTCGCTCGGCATCATCGGCGCCAACGGGGCCGGCAAGACCTCCACCCTCAAGGCGGTCATGGGCCTGGCACCGCGTCAGGCCACGACCATTCGCTTCGGCGAGCACGACCTGCTGCGCGCGCCCGCCCACACCTTGGTGCGGCACGGCATCGGCTACGTCCCCGAGGGCAGACATGTCTTTCCCGGGCTCACCGTGGAGAAGAACCTGCTGCTCGGCGCCTACACCAGCAGTTGGAAACGCACCCCGATCGACGAGGTGTACGAGTTGTTCCCGGTGCTGGGCGAGATGGGAGGCAGGCTGGCCGGCGCGCTGTCCGGCGGCCAGCAGCAGATGCTGGCCGTCGGCCGGGCCCTGATGTGCCGGCCCAAGGTGATGCTGCTGGACGAGCCCTCGATGGGGCTGTCGCCGAAGCTCGTGGGCGACATCGCCGGCGTGCTCAAGAAGCTCAACGCCGACGGCCTGGCCATCCTGCTCGTCGAGCAGAACGCCAAGCTCACCTTCGACGTCACCAGCACCTGCCTGGTCATGGAGAACGGTGAGATCGCCGCCAGCGGCACCTCGGCAGAGCTGCGCGACGACCCCCAGGTCCGGCGGATCTATCTCGGCCTGTGATCGCTCCCCCCGGGTCCCGTCAAGCTTGCCGCGGCGGCGACCGTCGTGGGCATGCGTGGACCATGGTCCGCCAGATGGTTTAAATGGTCCGTTGACGGGTCCTCCATGGCGATCTATGGTGCGTTTATTAGTCGGATGAAACAGTCCGCAGAGTGGAACGTGAAAGGGATGGTCATGGTCCGTCGCAGAGAGTTACTCGCGGGCGCCGTCGCCGCCGTCGCGCTCGCGGGAGCCGGGCAGGGCCCGGCCTCCGCAACCACCGGGCGCGCCGAGCGGAACTTCCCGAAAGTCGGCGGCAACCTGGGGAACCAGAGCTACACCGGGCTCCGTGACGTGCACCGGGGCAACGTCAGGCGGCTGCGGGGCGCGTGGCTGAACAACATCGAGGGCGGGCTGACTGCGGGCAACAGCCAGAGCACCGCCGTGGCCGTGGACGGGGTGCTCTACATCGAGTCGGCCCTCGGCAACGTCGTCGCCGTGGACGGCCGCACCGGGGCGACGATCTGGAAGTACGCCCAGACCCGCGGCACCGTCACCCGGCGCGGGGTCGCGGTCGGCGCAGGCAAGGTCTACACCTGCGCCAACGGCAACTGGCTCATCGCCCTCGACCAGCGCACCGGCCAGGTGATCTGGGAGCGGCAGCACAACGGGTACGGCAACCTGGAGAAGGGCGCCGTCACCTACCACGACGGCATGCTCTACTGCGGCACCAACGACGGCCCGCGCGGCGCGGCCCTCGCCTTCGACGCCGAGACCGGTGACCTGGCCTGGCACTTCTGGGGCACGGCCGCCCCCGGCCAGGTCGGCGGCGGCACCTGGGAGGGCGACTCCTGGCAGAGCGGCGGAGCCACGCCGTGGATGCACTGCGCCATCGACGCGGACCTGGGCCTGGTCTACTGGACGTTCGGCAACGCCAGAGGCGCGCGTTCCTCACAGGACGGCTCCGAGCGCGGCGGCCAGAACCTGTTCGCCAACTCGATCGTGGCCATGGACCTGAAGACCGGGGCGTACCGCTGGCACTTCCAGTCCATCCACCACGACATCTGGGACATGGACAACGTCATGGCGCCCGTCCTGCTGGACGCCCGCGTCCAGGGGCGCGTGCGCAAGCTGGTCGTGTACGGCAGCAAGACCGGCATGTACTACATCCTCGACCGCTCCGACGGCTCGGCCCCGCTGGGCATCGACGAGGTGCCCGTCCCGCAGGAGCCCCGGCAGAAGACCTGGCCGACGCAGCCGTTCCCGCGCCAGGGCGGCTGGACCGAGCAGACGCCCGTACGCCAGCCGCTGGGCACCGTGATCCCCGGCGCGCCGCACCGGGCGGTGCCCAACTACAGGATCGGGCCGCTGTACACCCCGCACTGGGACGAGCCCATCCTCACCATCCCCGGCCACGGCGGCGGCGCCGACTGGAACCACCAGTCCTACAGCCACAGCACCCGGCTGGTGTACACCGGTTTCGGCTACGTCGCCGCCGCCCACTCCCTCACCGAGTCGTCCAACGGGCTTCGCCCGCCCGGCGAGTACATGACCGGCGGCGTCGTGGCCGTGGACCCCTCGACGAACCGGGTGCGCTGGAAGAAGAACATGCCGTACTCGCTGGCGCACGGCAACGGCATCCTCACCACGGCCTCCGACCTGCTGTTCATCGGCCAGCCGGACGGTAACCTGCTCTGCCTGGACGCGCGGAGCGGGCGGGAGCTGTGGCGCTGGCAGACCGGGGCCGCCATCAGCAGCAGCCCCATCGCGTACGAGATCGACGGCGAGCAGTACGTCGCCGTCTACGCGGGCGGCACCGGCATCCCGTACGGCAACTCCGCCCCGCGCGGCGACCACTTGTGGGCCTTCAAGCTCGACGGCACCGTGCCGCCCGCCACCGCGCCACCCCCGCCCGTGGTCCGCCGGCCGGTCTCCGGCCAGCCGGTGGACGGCAGCGCCGTGAACAACACGGTCGTGCTCGCCCGCGTCTACGACAACGGCCAGGTGGGCACCGTCGAGTCCACCGCCGTCAACGCCATGGCCCCCACCCACCTGCGGGTCCTGGCCGGAACCACGGTCACCTTCGTCAACCCGGCCGGCAACGTTCATGTCCACGGCGCCACCCAGTTCTTCGAGGGCCTGTTCGATATCAAGCTCAAGCCGGGCGAGTCCGGTCAATACACCTTCACCAAGCCGGGCGAGTACTTCTTCAACGACACCTTCAGCCCGCGTCCCACCGGCAAGATCGAGGTCCTGCCCGCCTGACCGCCTCCCGGCCCGCGGCAAGGCGGTTAGTCGGAGGGCCGGGTCGCTCAGGTGTCGAGCACTGGGGTCGGATCAGGCGCCCGTGCCCCGCAGATAGGCCACGACCATGTCCCCAACCATCGCGCGCAACCGGGCACGGTGCTCGGGCGCGGTCATGTCGCGCCCGAACAGCGCACCGAACGTGTGCTGGTTGGCCACCCGGAAGAAGCAGAACGAGCTGATGAGCATGTGCACGTCGATGGCGTCGGCCTCGGTGACGAAGTCGCCGCTCGCCCGGCCCGCGTCGAGGATGAGCGCGATGAGGTCGAGCACCGGCGTGCCCAGGTTGGCCAGGGCCTGCGACTTGCGGATGTGCTCGGCCTCGTGGATGTTCTCGATCGCGACCAGTTTGATGAAGTCGCGGTGCGCGTCGTGGTGGTCGAAGGTCAACGCGGCCAGCGTGCGGATGGCCTCCACCGGGGCCAGGTGCTCGACTTCGATCGACCGCTCCATCTCGCGGACCTCGGCGTAGGCCTTCTCCACGACCGCGATGTAGAGCCGTTCCTTGCTGCCGAAGTAGTAGTAGATCATGCGCTTGGTCGTGCGCATGCGGGCGGCGATCTCGTCGACTCGCGCCCCCGCGTAGCCGTGCCGCGCGAACTCCTGCTGGGCGACCTCGAGGATCTCCGCCTTGGTGCGCTCGGCATCCCGCTGGCGTTCGGGGGCGGCGGGCTGAGGCGTCACGCACCCATCCTAGTGACCTCTTGCGTGCTGCACGGCGAGCCGGATCGGAGCATTGCGGGCACCGTAGCCGTCGTATCCCCCGGTCCGCTGGACGATCTCGAAGAAGACCCGGCCCACGGTGACGGTGTACAGCTGCAGGAACTCGCCACCGCGCTCGTCCCGGTCGTAGAGCACGCCGAGGTGACGCAACTCGGGATCGACCTCCTGGCGGGCCTCCAGGTCGTCGTAGTAGTTGCCGGGTATCGGCATGAGCAGACCGGGATGTTCCCTTCGCAGTCTGCGGGCCACGGCCACGACGTCGTCGCAGGCCAGCGCCACGTGCTGCCAGGGAAGGTTACCGACGCCGACCTGGGCGATGTTCACCACCATGCGAACGCCGCTGTCGGGGCCGGACATGGCCTTGCTGCGCAGCAGGCCGTACGGGTCGGGCAGGTCCAGGCTCTCCTGCGGTTGCAGCCCGAGCACGTTGCGGTAGAACAGCGCCGCCTCGTCGAAATAGTGCCACGGCTGGGTGAGGGCCACGTGGTCGATGGCCGTGACCGCGCCGGGCACAGGCCCCGTGGGGGCGAAGTCGGTGAGCCAGGCGTCGTCGCAGAAGAAGATCTCGGTGCCGTCGGGCGCGGCCACCGCCTCCAGCTCGGCCTCCTCGTAAGCGCGCTCGCGCGGCAGGACCGGCGAGAGCAGCGACTCGGCGTGCTTGGCCGCGCCTGCCGGGTCCGGGCTGTCCATGCCGAGGGCGATGAGCGCGGGATCGGCTCCGGTGGTGTTGAGCAGCAGCCGCGCATCGCCCTGCTCCCACAATTCGACCGGTTTCGTGGAATGCGTCCCGGTACGCGCGAAGCCGAGCGCGGCCAGCACTCCGCCGAGCGCCCCGGTGTCGGCCAGCTCGGCGAAGGCGAACCCGGCCGGCGCGGCCGGATGCGTCACACCGGTCAGGCTCTGCTCCAGGGCGATGAGCGAGCGCATGCCGTCCAGCGCGGTGCGCTTCGCCGACGCCTGCCGGAAGACGTCGTTGAACACCTCGAGCGACAGCGGCCCCGCGTAGCCCGTGCGCCGCACGCTGGCGACCAGTCCGGCCAGGTCGAAGGTGCCCTGGCCGGGGAAGCAGCGGTAGTGGCGGCTCCACTGCAGCACGTCCATGGCCAGTTGCGGCGCGTCGGCGAGTTGCAGGAAGAAGATCTTCTCGCCGGGGATGGCCTCGATGCCGATGGGGTCGGAGCCACGCGACAGGATGTGGAAGCTGTCCAGGCAGGTGCCCAGGCTCGGGTGATCGGCCAGCCGGACGACACGCCAGGCGTGCAGATACTCGTTGACGTGCCGGCCCCAGGCCAGCGCCTCGTAGGCGACGCGGATGCCGTGCTCGGCGGCCCGCTCGGCCAGCAGCCGGAGTTGCTCGGCGGCCAGTTCGTCGTCGGCGACGGCCGCGGGCGAGACGTTCGAGCAGACCAGCAGCAGGTCCGCGCCGAGGCGCTCCATCATCAGGAACTTGTGCTCGGCCCGGCGCAGGTTGCCCGCCAGCACGTCGGGGGGCACCGCCTCGAAATCGCGGAAGGGCTGGTAGAGGTCGATGGTCAGGCCCAGATCCGCGGCGCGGGCCCGTACCTCCTCGGGCGACAGCGGGCAGGCCAGCAGGTCGTTCTCGAAGATCTCCACCCCGTCGAACCCGGCGGCGGCGATCGCCTCCAGCTTTTCCGTGAGAGTGCCGCTCACCGAGACGGTGGCGATGGATTTACGCACGCTTCCTCCTTCAGACGGCTATGAGATCGGTCAGGTGGGCGAGCATCCGCTCGGCGTCCGGCTCCCGGCCGGTGAACAGTCTGAAGGCGTGTACGGCCTGGAAGACGACCATGCCGCCGCCGTCCAGAGTCCGGCATCCAGCGGCCCGCGCGTGCCGCAGCAGCTCCGTCTCCAGCGGCCGGTAGACGATGTCGGCCGCCCACAGGCCAGGGTGCAGCAACCCGGCGGGTAGCGGCATGCCCGGATGGCGTGCCATGCCGGTCGGGGTCGCGTGCACCAGCCCTTCGGCCCTGGCCAGGAGCTCTGGCAGCTCGGCCACACTCGCGTGGCGCGCTCGTTCGGCGCCGAAGCGAGCGGCCAGCTCACCGGCGAGAGCGCGCGCCCGTGCCGGGTCGGAATCGACCACGGTGATCTGATCGGCGCCCATCGTGAGCAGCGCGTGCGCGACCGCGACCCCCGCACCTCCGGCGCCTAGCTGCACGACCTCATGAGTGGGGGCATCGGGCAGGCCCCGCGCGAACGACTCGGCGAACCCCGTCCAGTCGGTGTTGTGGCCGATGGCCCGCTCACCGTCGAACACCACGGTGTTGACCGCGCCGAGCAGGCCGGCGTCCGGCGACAGCTCGTCCAGGTGGGGGATGACGGCCTGCTTGCAGGGATGGGTGACGTTGAGTCCGTCGTAGCCGAACCGGCGGGCCGTACGAACCAGCTCGCCCACGTCACCGCCCACCCGATCGGTGTCGAGCAGCCGGTAGACATAGTGCAGCCCATGGTGCACCGCCTCCTGCTCGTGCAGCTGCGGGCTCAAGGAGGTGCCGATGCCTGAGCCGATCAACCCGACCAGGAATGAATCCATCACTTCTTCCTTTCAGCAGGTGTGACAGATACGCGAGCGGTGCGTACCTAATGTACGTACTAGTGAGTTACGTGGCTAGCGCAAATCCACCGAAGCGCGGGCAACTGATCGCCCCTTGACTTCCCCGCGCGTTGCTCCGGGCGTTGTTCTCGGAAGCGGGACGCTCACCCGAGCCGGTGCCCGGTTTGGCCGAATGGCTCGGCGGCCTGCCCGGTTACCTGGATTTCACCCGTACGGCTCTGCAAGCGGCGCGGGCCCGCGCCGCGGAGATTCACGCGGGCGAGATCCCGTACACAGCGGAGAAGGCGTTCGACGATGGGGAGAAGTCGGCGCTCGGCCGGGCGGTGCGGCTGGCGCTCTTCCGCGACGAGCCCTGGCTGCCCGAGCTGCTGGACGAGCTGGTGCGCGGGATCGCGGTGGCGCCCACCCAGGCCAAGATCCTGCCCTCTCAGGGATTGTTGTTCGAGATCACCCGCGCGGTGGAGGAGCATCCGACGCCCGAGGCGATCTCCGCGCTGCGCACCGCCCGCCGGATCACCCGGCACGGCGGGGTGCCCATGCAGCTCGATCGCAAGTTCAAACGCGTGGAGCCGGCCCTGGCCGAGCGGCTGGAGGTGGCGTTCAGGATCCCCGACGGGTGGGTACGCCAGGCGTTCGGCGAGCACACGGCGGTGATCTCGACCGACGGCCGGGGTCGAGCTGTCGTGGTGGCACGGGGACAAGAAGCTGAGGTCGGTCCCGGCGGCGGTCAGGCGGGAGCACCCCGACGAGGTCAAGCGGCTGCACGAGCTGGCCAAGCTGACCCAGCAGCAGCAGATGACCCTCGGCAGGGCGTTGGAGGCCGGATACACCGCCGAGACGACCGCGCCATACCGGCAGCTGGAGGGTCATCCGGTCGCCGAACGGCTGATCTGGAAGTTCGAGGTCTCTCCCGGCCGCATGACGCACCGCTGCCGGAGGTGCCCGCGCTGGTGTTCAGCGAGGCCATGCGGGACATCGACCTGTTCGTGGCCGTCGCCTCGATCACGACCGATCCTCAGTGGGCCGGCCAGGGGCATGATCGGCTGCGGGACTACTGGCGGACCGGCTCGTTCGCGGCGCTGCCGCCCTCCGCCGAGGTGCGCCGGGACGCGCTGTCCCGCTTGATCGGGCGTACGGCCATCGCCGACCGGTGCACCCTCACCGACCGCTTCCTGGTGGTACGTGGTGATCTGCGCACCTACAAGATCCACCTGGGGTCGGCGAACATCCTGATGGAGCCCAACGACGCCTACCTGTGCATCGTCTCCGCGCGCGGACCCCACGCCGGGCTGTTCCTGCCCTTCGAGAGGACGGCCGGTTGGCGCTCATCCTCAGCAAGGCCTTCCTGCTGGCGAACGACACCGCCATCACCGACCCCTCCATCACCCGCCAACTCCGGGCGTGACTTCCTGCCGCATGTCGTCACCCACAGCGTGCCGCGCCACTCGTCGCCGCCAGCTCGGCGTCCAGCACCCCGATCACCTCGTCCGGCTCCTCGTCGGCCCGCCCCATCGCCGCGACCTGCGCCAGCGGCACCTTGTACCCGTTGGCCGCGCGCTCGGGCACCTCCAGCAACCCCGAGCTCCTGATAATGCCGGATGGCCTTCACCGTCGAGCCCCCAAGATCGGCAAGTTGCCGCGTGCTCCACGCCATACACCGCCTCCCCCGTCGCCTTCGGCTGCAGGCTTTCCACGCCACGCGTCCCTTGCCCAGTCCACACCATGACGTATGGGCACGGTCAAAGCGGCAGTGCGCTGACCGCGGCACACCCGCCGCGGCCAGGCACGCGACGCAGGTGAAGTGGGGCGCGTGTCCTAAGGAGGTCGTGGCCGAGGCCGCACCGTCCAACCTGGACTGGGCCACCGCGCCGGTGGACTGCGCCGGTGGACTACGCCGAGTCAGCGCCGGAAGGTCAGCGGCCTAAGCTGGGTGTCCTCCGGGTGCCGGGCTCTGGCCGCACCCCTGTGGGTCCACGCGCTCAAGCTTGGTCCAGCCGGTCCAGCCCCGCTCCCTCAGCAGCTCCATCAGCCGGCGGGCCGGGGGTACGGTGTCGAACGCCAGCGTGTCCATCAGCCTGGCGAACGGTGGATCGACGTCGATGTCGCCGACGTAGTCCTCGCCCCGCTCGTCCGCCATCCGCGTGAGATAGCCGGCCAGCTTGTCGGCCAGCTCGACCAGCCGTGCGTCGTCGTCGGCCCGGTCGAGAGCCTGGCCCAGCGTACGGTAGAGCTCGATGAGCTGCTGGTCGGCGACTTGTTCCCGCTTGCGCGCCATCCACTCCGGGACTCGTTCGGGCGAGTGCGCGGCCAGCGGGATCCAGCCGTCGCGTTCGATCCGGACGATCCGCTCGTCCACCCCGAGCGCCCGCAACCGGTCGAGAAACTCGACCACCTCAGCCGGCAGCGCCAGGCTGTCGCCGGCGGCGAGCCGGGCGATCCGCTCCCGGTGCCGCTGCCGCTCCCGGATCTCGGCCCGCAGCCGCCTGTCGATGTCCGCGATCGCTGCGGCGAACTCCTCCTCGTCGGCCCGCAGCAGCTCCCGCACCCGCGCCAGCGGGACCCCGGCCTCGGCGAGGGTACGGATCTTGATCAGCTCGATCACGGCGCCGGCGTCGTACCTCCGATAGCCGGAACGGTCCCGCTCCGGCTCGGGCAGCAGTCCCTTGGCGTGGTAGTGCCGCACCGCGCGGACCGTCACTCCGGCGTACGACGCCAGCTCGCCGATGGTCAGCATCGAACCAGTCTCCTCCCGCGGGAGACGTTCAAGAAGCCGGCCCGACCGGTGGGCCGATCGCACTCCGGATGATCTCGGCGATCTCCGGGGCATGCGTGAAGACCAGACGGTGATCGGCGTCGAGCCAGGACGTGGAGATGCGCGGCTGCTGCCGGACGAGCCGCTCCACACCGGCCCGCCAGTTCAGATTAAACCGCGGCGCAGGCCCTTCGTCGCTGCCACCGGCCATCGAGGTCGACATGATCATGCTGACGGGGCAGTCGATCCTCCGGTACCGGTCGAGGATTTCTGACCGGATCCCATCGATCTCGACATTCAGGGCGAGGATCTCCTGACCGGTGAGCAGTACCTGACGCGCGCTGCCTCGCCCCGCCTCCTGCTGCTTCGCCATGTCCTCCCACATCGCACGGAAGTCCGGCAGGTCGGCCTCGGTGATGAACGGTTCGGGCACGGGGTTCGCCCCGTCGATGAGAACGAGCTCGGCGACGGCTCCCGGATGCTCGGAGGCATAGTGCACGGCCAGATCCGCGCCCAGCGAGTAGCCCACCAGAACCGGCACGGCGCGCTGGTCAGAGTGTCCCAGCTCCGCCAGCACGGTGGCGAGATCGCTGAGGAACGCCTCGAAGGAGTACCTGCCCGCGGCCGACGCGAGGCCATGACCCCTGAGATCGAAGGTCACCACGTCGTAGTCGCGCCGTAGCAGCTCGGCCAGCTCGTGCAGATCGGCCTGGGTCGAGCACAGCCCAGGGCACAGGACCAGCAGCCGTCCCCGTCCACCGCGAGACACCGGGATCGTGACACCGTCGTGGTGGACCGTGAAGTGCTGTATCGCACTGGTTGTCGTAGTCACGCCCATCATGCTGGGGGGTTGACCCTGCGTCAGGGTCAACCGCCGCGACGACCTGGCTGATCACACCACATGTGAAGAGCGGGCACGCCTTACGCACCTCCCGCGCCGCATGTCGTTCCGACTGACCCAGCAGCAGTCAAGAAACGGGGCGCAGAAGATACGGCGGTCCTGCCTTGCGACGCTGGCCGCCGCGCAGGACGAACCCGATGACCTCGCCGCTGTGGGGCATCCGTACCGTCAACGTGCTGGTGGGGTGTCGTCCGAGAGTCAGCCGGTCTGATCACCGGATCGGACCAATCGGCGTTCCCAGGCCAGGGCCGCGACCACACCGATGGCATAGGCGACCAGGTCCCATGGGTCGGGGAACGCGCCGACCAGGACACCGCCGATGCCCGGCGGGGTCATGCCGACTATTTGGTAGAACTCGACGGCGACGGCGATCGCGGCCGTGGCCAGGGTGCGGCGTGCGGCGGTGGTGCGCCACAGCAGCCCCAAGAACGCGTAGACCAGCATGGTGGCGCCGACGTCGCTCACGTAACCGCGGATGAACGGTTGTCCCGGGCCCTGGTAGAAGAGGGTGAACGCGCCGACGGCGAGGGCGACGCCACCCAGGAGGACCATGGCGTGGCGCATGAGATTGACATCTTCTCCGAATCTCAACGATCAGGACGAACTGATCATAGAGCTCGTCCCTTATGGCGGCATGCTGATCGCGCCAGGTCAGCGATCGCAGTGGAGTGCTATGGCGACGGCATGCCAGCACGCTGGAACGTAGTGACGATTCATCCGGAATGAGCCCGACCAGATAAAACAGGGGGTTACGGTGCGCTCGGCGCCGCCTCGATGACCGCGCCATGGCCGATCCAGCCAGGCCTCGCGCCGCTTGATCCCATCGCCGATGCCCTCATCCCACATCCTCGCCCAGCCACCACCCCGCTCCTCAGCGCTCTGCTTCATCAGAAACCACGCCCGCCGGGTCCGCAGCGCGAACACCTCGACGAGCCGGAACGGTCGACGTCTGACATCCCGTAGGCCGGAAGAACTGGTACGTCATCGCCCGGCCGTGCCAGGTCGACACCCCGCGCACGACCTTCGCCGAGACGGACGTCGACATCGTCGCCTGCCGCACCGGCGGCCCCGGCGGCCAACACCGCAACAAGGCCAGCACGGCCGTACGGGCGACCCACCGGCCCACGGGGACCGTCGTCGTGGTCGACACCGAGCGGCAGTTCGGCCTCAACCGCCGCATCGCCATGCGGCTGCTGCGGGAGCGCATCGAACAGGGCGACGCGGCGGCGGAGCGCGCCGCCACCACCGCCCGCTGGCGCATTCACGACGAGCTCGTACGCGGCAACCCCACCCGCATCGAACGCCCGGAACCGTCGAAGCCGGCCTGAACGACGTGCCGCTCTCGGACGCCTGCACTTATGACTTCGGTGCAGAGCTGTGAAGCAATAGCTTGCCTCCCAGGCCTATAGGCACACCGGCAGGCAGATTCCACCTCGCGTACCTGGCGATCGGGCCCGCTACCGCGGTCAACGGCGTGATCGGCAGGTGGGCACCGACCCCGCGCGGAAGGCGCCTCCACACCCGCAAGAACCGGCACGACACCACGACCGGGCTAATCGATGGCGATCGTCTGCCGGCACCCGTCACGCGCGACCGACCCTTGTTCTGGCCCTCCGGAGTGACGGGACTCACGGTCACGAAGGCCCTTGTCGACGTCACATCTGCCGGCCCGATCGCGTCTTGTGGGTAGGCAAGATTAGGGGGCCCAAGATGCGTTCGTTGCCGACCGTACGCCGCTCGTTCCAGTTCTCCCACTGGTCGTTCATGTTCGCGGAAATCGCTGTCTGGTCGTTCGTCGTTCTGCTGGTGACCGGGGCGATGCTCATGCTGTTCTACGACCCCGGCATGTCCCAGGTGACCTATGACGGTTCCTACGGCCCGCTGCGCGGGCTCCTCGTCAGCAGGGCGTTCGACTCGACCATGCACCTGAGCCTGGAGGTGCGCGGCGGGCTGCTCATCCGCCAGATGCACCACTGGTCGGCGCTCGTCTTCGTGGCGGCCGTCGTGTTGCAGCTGCTGCGCATGTTCCTCACCGGCGCGTTCCGCCGCCCGCGTATCCAGCAGTGGCTGATCTGGGTGGCGCTGCTGGCGCTGGGCATGTTCGCGGGCGAGACCGGCAACGCCCTGCCCGACGACATGCTGTCGAGCGGGAGCCTGTGGCTGATCATGTCGGTCGTGCAGTCCATCCCGGTGGTGGGCACGTGGATGATGTCGCTGCTGTTCGGCTCGGGCTTTCCCGGCGACACAGTCATTTCGGTCATGTACGTCGGGCACCTGCTGCTCGCGGCCGTCATGGCCGTACTGCTGATCGCCCGTGAACTGCTGGTGCGGCGGCACGGCCACTCGCGGTTCGTCGCCTCGCTGCCGGCGCGGCGAAGCGCCCGCCCGCTGATGGCGGTCGCGACGTTCGGCATGCTGATCATCCTCGGGTTCGGGTTCCAGATCGCCCCGATCTGGCTGTACGGTCCGGCCAGGCCGACGCAGATCTCGGCGGGCTCGGTGCCCGACTGGTACATGGGGTTCCTCGACGGCGCACTCCGGATCATGCCCGCGTGGGAGCTCGCTCTCGGGGACTACACGCTCAGCCTCGCGGTCCTCGTCCCCACGGTGGTGGTACCCGGCGTCTTCTTCACCGCGCTGGCCACGTATCCGCTCGCCGAGCGCTTCCTCCTTGCGCGACGCGGCCGCCGTGACGCGCTGGGCCGGCCGGAGAGCGCGCGCCGCATCGCCCGTGAGGCACCGGCGCGGAAACTGCTCGACCGGTCGCGCGACACGCCCGTGAAGACGGCCATCGCCGCCGCCGGGATCACGTTCTACGGCCTGCTGTGGGCAGCCGCGGCCAACGATCAGCTCGCCCACCAGTTCCAGCTCACTCTCAACGCCGTGACGATCTTCTTCCGATACGCCGTGGTCATCGGGCCCGTCGTCGCCTTTGTCGTCACCCGGTGGATCTGCCTCGCACTCCAGCAGTCGGACCGCGACGTGGCCGAGCACGGCGTGGAGACCGGGATCATCACCCGATCCCCGGACGGCGGATTCCACGAGCGGATGGCGCCGGTGCGGCAGGAGCGCGATCACCACCGGGAGTTGAGCCGGTCAGCATAGGGGGAGGGCGAGTTCCACGCGCCTGACCGGCTGAGCCGGGCGCGGCCCGGTCACCCCGGCGGCGGCGGGGTGACGTGGCCACCGTCAACCCCGGCGGCGCAGGCCTCCCCGGTCCAGCCAGGTGTAGATCGCGTCGTACCCCGCGAAACCGAGCGCGACCAGGCTCAGGATGTCCCGGCTTCCTCGAGTGTGTACGCCATCGGTGTCCGTTCGTCGTGCCCGGTGCTTCGGGAAGTACGGAGCGTGTACAGCCGCGTCGCGCCGCGCCGGAGACCCTGCACAATGGGCAGGGCACCCCCTTGAGTCGGGGCAGGTTCGGGATCGCCGGCGCAACGAGGAGAGGCGCCCGTTTGGAGGGGGT
>NZ_SMKO01000136.1 GCF_004348685.1 Nonomuraea deserti
CCTGTCCTCCGGGTCCCTGTCCTCCGGGTCCCTGTCCTCCGGGTCCCTGTCCTCCGGGTCCCTGTCCTCCGGGTCCCTGTCCTCCGGGTCCCTGTCCTCCGGGTCCCTGTCCTCCGGGTCCCTGTCCTCCGGGTCCCTGTCCACCGGGTCCCTGTCCACCGGGCCCCTGTCCACCGGGTCCGTGCCCGCCGGGGCCGTTTCCTGGGCCGCCAGGTCCCTGGCCGCCGGGTCCGCCGGGACCCTGCCTTCCGCCGGGCCCGCCGCCCGCGCCCGGTGCCGGGCCGGGCCTGCCGCCCATCGGGTTCGTCGCGCCCGGGCCCTGCCCAGGCGCGCCGGGCCCGCCCGGCCCTTGCCCGGACCGGCCCTGCTCGTGTCCTGGACCGCCGAACGCGCCCTGCGGCCCCGGCGCGCCTTGCCCGGGACCGGATCCGGTGAAGGCGTTCGGACCCGGCGCGGCCTGGCCGGGATAGCCCTGCCCCGCTGCGCCGGCACCACCCGGGCTGCTGAACGCCCCTCGCGGCGCCGGACCGCCCTGCCCCTGCCCGGGACCCGCGGGACCCTGTCCGTGCCCTCCGGGACCCTGCCCATGCCCTCCAGGCCCCTGTCCGGGCCCGCCCTGTCCGGGCCCGCCCTGGCCGGGCCCGCCCTGGCCGGGCCCGCCCTGGCCCTGCGGCGCTCCCGGCCCGCCAGGCATGTGTCCGGGCCCGCGCCCGCCCGGGCCGGGCCCCTGGCCGGCGCCGGGGCCGGACGCCTGGTCGGCGGGGGTTTTCTGGGCAGCGAACGGATCGGGCAAAGCGGCCTCCTGCGCCATAAGAGCCTCGGCCGTGAGCACCGGCATCTCGCTCGTGGGGGTGTCGGCGACCATGCGCAGCAGGGTCTCCGCCTTGGCAGCGCCGAGACGCTGTCGATAGTCCTTGTTCAGCAGCCCGTTCAGCACGGGACGGAGCTGCCCCGCCTGCGTGGGCGGGTCGGCGCTCTCGGTGAGCAGCGCCGCCAGTGTCTCAGCGACCGTGGACCGTTCGTACGCCGGCCGCCCCTCGACCGCGAAGTAGAGCGTGGCCCCGAGCGCCCAGATGTCGGACTCGGGCCCGGTGTAGTCGCCCCTGGCACGTTCCGGGGCGGTGTAGCCGGGGGAGCCGATCACCATGCCCGTCTTCGTGAGCCGGGAGTCGCCCTCGGCCTTGGCGATGCCGAAGTCGGTCAGCACCACGCGCCCGCTCTCGGTGATGAGCACGTTGGCGGGTTTGACGTCGCGATGGGTGATGCCCTGGGCGTGCGCGGCACGCAGCGCGCCGAGCAGGTCGACGCCGATCTCGGCCACGAGCCGGGGTGGCAGCGGACCCTCCTCGTCGATCACCTGCTCCAGCGAGCGGGCCTCGATGAGCTCCATGATGATCCACGGGCTGTCGTCGTGGATGATCACGTCGTGGATGGAGGCCACGGACGGGTGGTTGATCCGGGAGGCGATGCGGCCCTCGCGGACCATGCGTTCGCGCAGCTCCGTCCGTTGTTCTTCGGTGAGCACCGGGTCCTGGCGGATCTCCTTGACCGCCACCTCGCGCCCCAGCGCGCGGTCGCGTGCGCGCCACACGGTGCCCATGGTGCCCCGCCCGAGCGGGGTGATGAGCTCGTAGCGCTCCGCGAGCAGGCGTGTCTGCTGTTCCGGCATGAGAAGAAGATATCGATTCTCGCTTGGGAAGTGCTTTACCCTCGCTTGCGAAGTTCTCTTGGCCAGAACCGCCGAGGAAGGCACAACTTTATCACCGTCGCTTTCAAACGAGCATAAGCCGACGGCGACGGCCGCGCTTCAACGCGCTTCCTGTGCACTCCCTCGCCGGGTTTACGTTCCTGCCTCGGCGCGGGCACGGTGACGGTCTGGGTCTCGGCGCGGTGCAGCCCGCGATGCGCGGGCCTGCGTGTGAAAGACGGTGGCGTGAGGGCCGGCACCGGGCGTGCGGATTTGGGCTTGCGCGGGGTCAGCGGCTCCTCCGCCGAGCCGCCAGCGGCCACCCTGGCCAGCATCAGCGAGGCGCGTACGGAGTCGAGCCTGGTCTGCGGGTCGATCCGCAGCAGCGCGTCGAGCACGGGGGCCAGCGGGCCGGCCTTGCTCATCGGGATCGGCTCGCCGCTGGTCAGCGCCGCGAGCGCGGCCGCGGCCGTACGGCGGCCGTGCAGGCCCCTGCCTTCGACGGCGGTGTAGAGGGTCGCCCCGAGCGACCACAGATCGCCCGCGGGGCTGGCCTTCGAGCCGAGCACCCGCTCCGGCGCGATGTAACCGGCGGACCCCAGCACGATGCCCGCCTGGGTAATGGAAACGTCACCTTCGAGTGCGGCCAGGCCGAAGTCGGTGAGCACCGCGCGGTCCTCGGTCACGAGCACGTTGCTCGGCTTGACGTCGCGGTGCAGGATGCCCTTGGCGTGCACCGCGCGCAGCGCGCCGAGGATCTGCCGGCCGATCTCGGCGGCCCTGCGCGGGGGGAGCGGCCCGTGCTCCTGGATGAGCTGCTCCAGAGACTTGGCCCGGAGCAGCTCCATCACGATCCATGGCCGGTCGTCCTCGGTGACCACGTCGAACACGGTGATGACCGAGGGGTGGGTGACCATGGCGGTCGCCCTGCCCTCGCGCTCGGTGCGGGCGCACAACTCGGCGCGCAACTCCTCGTCGAGCACGGTGGGCAGGCGTACTTCCTTGACCGCCACGTCGCGGTCGAGCAGCTCGTCATGCGCCCGCCAAACGGTGCCCATGCCGCCACGACCAACCGGCTCCAGGAGCCGGTAGCGCGCGGCGAGTAGGTAACCGGAGGGCGCACGCATGCCTGGCAGCTTACCTATTTGTGTAAACCGACCAGTAGAGGCGTGGCCGATAAAATGTTGCGAAGTTAAGTCAAGTCGCCTGACTCGTCACGTCAGCAAACCTCGCGGCCACATCATCCCAGTTGATGAGGCCCCACAGTTTCTCGACGTAGTCGGGTCGGACGTTCCGATACTGAAGATAGTACGCATGCTCCCAGGCGTCGAACACGAGCAGTGGCGTGGTGTTCATCCCGACGTTGCCGTGATGGTCGTAGACCTGCTCGACGACCAGCCTGCGGCTCGTCGGCTCCCAGGCCAGCACGCCCCATCCGGAGCCCTGGACCGTCGAGGTGGCGGCGGTGAGCTGCTTCTGGAACGCCTCGAACGTGCCGAAGTGTTGGTCTATGGCGTCCCTGAGCGGCCCGTCCGGGCGGTCGCCGCCGTCCGGTGACAGGTTCCGCCAGAAGATCGAGTGCAGGACGTGGCCGGACAGGTTGAAGGCGAACGTCTTCTCCAGGCCCACGAGGTTGGAGAACTCGGCCCTGTCGCGGGCCTCGGCGAGGCGCTCGAGCGTGTCGTTGGCGCCCTTGACGTAGGCCGCGTGGTGTTTGGCGTGGTGAAGTTCCAGGATTTCGCCGGTGATGGCGGGCTCCAGCGCGGCGTAGTCGTAGGGCATGTCGGGAAGGGTGTAGTCCCCCATGCGTGTCCTCCTTCTGGATCTTTGGGACGACACTATTGCAACTCATTCGCAGTTGCATCAGACTTGCGACCTAGGACCTCGTGCGGGCAGTGCGGCGAGGGTCAGATTGGTCCAGCGTGCGCGGGCGGCGGCGAGCCGCCCGCGCACGCGTCCCCGCCCGGCTTCCTGGAGCGCGTTCATGCAGCTCGCCGGGCATTTGTGCCCGCCGGCACACCCATGTCGCCGGTCCCCGTGAATGATGGCTGAGAGGCGTTCGACAAGCGTGCTTACGGGGACCTAGGGGGCGTCGTCAGCGGGTTGTAAGGGTGCCGAAAGTGGTCGGGGGCATGGTAAAGCCATGAGGGAGGGCCAACTCCTAGGCCACCGGAAATGTCGGTGCCGAACGTCACACTGGGGGCATAGGCCGAAGTCCTCCCACCGATGCCAGATCGTTGAAGGACGTGATGAAGATGCGCCAGACCCAGGTTCGCCGCCGGCCGAAGAAGCCGGCCAGAGCCGGCCTGGACCTTCGCACGCCGTCGGGGCGCCCGCTGCCCTATTGAAGCCACGACCAGGAGCGCTATCTGAGAGGTGCGCGATGTGCAGTCACTACCCCGTTTGCCCCAGTGCCGACTCGCCCGACCGTGAGGCGTCACACGTGATCGCTTCCCACCCCGACCAGGGGTGGAGCCTGCTCTGCAACGGCGTCGTGCTGTTCGACGACACCGGCCTGCTGCTGCCCGACGGCACCGTCGTGGCACCGCACCGGGCACCGGTGGCCGCCTGACCGCCCACCTCCGGCCGGAGCCGCCGCGCCACGCGCCCGCCCGCGCCTGACCGCGGCTCCTCAACCCCCTGGCTCCTCAACCCCCCGGCCGCCGGCCCGCCGCGGTGGCCACCGAGAGCGTCCGCCCGCCGATGACCTCCCGCGCGGTAACACCCGCTGTCAGCGGCGGCCGATGGACAGGACCGGGCCCGTCCTGTCGGTGAAGAAGTCGTCGCCCTTGTCGTCCACGACGATGAACGCGGGGAAGTCGACCACCTCGATCTTCCACACGGCCTCCATCCCGAGCTCGGGATATTCGAGCAGCTCCACCTTCTTGATGCAGTCCTGCGCCAGCCTGGCGGCGGGGCCGCCGATGGAGCCGAGATAGAAGCCGCCGTGCTGCTCGCACGCCTCGGTGACCTGCTTCGACCGGTTGCCCTTGGCCAGCATCACCATCGACCCGCCGGCCGCCTGGAAGCGCCCGACGTACGAGTCCATGCGCCCGGCCGTCGTCGGCCCGAACGAGCCGGAGGCGTAACCGTCGGGGGTCTTGGCCGGTCCGGCGTAGTAGACGGCGTGGTTCTTGAGGTATTCCGGCATCTCGCCGCCGTTGTCGAGCAGTTCGGCGATCTTGGCGTGGGCGATGTCGCGGGCGACCACGAGCGGTCCGGTGAGGGACAGCCGCGTCTTGACAGGATATTTGGTCAGCTGCACGAGGATCTCGGGCATGGGACGGTTGAGGTCGACCTGGACCACGTCGTCCGAGAGATGCTCGTCGGTGGTCTCCGGCAGGAACCGCGCCGGGTCGGTCTCCAGCTGCTCCAGGAACACGCCCTCCGGCGTGATCTTGGCCAGCGCCTGCCGGTCGGCGGAGCAGGACACGGCGATGGCCACCGGGCAGGAGGCGCCGTGCCGGGGCAGGCGGATGACGCGCACGTCGTGGCAGAAGTATTTGCCGCCGAACTGCGCGCCGATGCCCAGCTTCTGGGTGAGCTCGAAGACCTTGGCCTCCATCTCGAGGTCCCTGAAACCGTGCCCGGACGGCGAGCCCTCGGTCGGGATCGAGTCGAGGTAGCGGGCGCTGGCGTATTTGGCGGTCTTGAGCGCGTATTCGGCGGAGGTGCCGCCGACGACGATGGCCAGATGGTACGGCGGGCAGGCCGCCGTGCCCAGCGAGCGGATCTTCTCCTCCAGGAAGGCCAGCATGCGCTTCTCGTTGAGCACGGCCTTGGTCTCCTGGTACAGGAACGACTTGTTGGCCGAGCCGCCGCCCTTGGCCATGAACAGCAGTTTGTACTCGTCGGGGTGGCCGTGGGGGTCCTCGGCGTACAGCTCGATCTGGGCGGGCAGGTTGTCGCCGGTGTTCTTCTCCTCCCACATGTTGAGCGGGGCCATCTGGGAGTAACGCAGGTTGAGCCGGGTGTAGGCGTCGTAGACGCCCCGCGAGACGTGCTCGGCGTCGCGGCCGTCGGTCAGCACGTGGCGGCCGCGCTTGCCCATGACGATCGCGGTGCCGGTGTCCTGGCACATGGGCAGCACGCCGCCGGCCGAGATGGAGGCGTTCTTCAGCAGGTCGAGCGCGACGAAGCGGTCGTTGCCGCTGGACTCGGGGTCATCGACGATCTTGCGCAGCTGGGCGAGGTGGGAGGTCCGCAGGAAGTGGGAGATGTCGTGGATCGCCGTCTCGGTCAGCAGTCGCAGCGCCTCCGGCTCGACCTCGAGGAACGTACGCCCGGCCGCCTCGACCTTCCGCACCCCCTCCGTGGTGATCAGCCGATATTCGGTCTCATCGGCTCCCAGCGGCAGCAGGTCGGTGTAGTCGAACTCGCCCATGTCCATCCTTTCGGTCACCCAAGAGGTTAACGGGTGACCCGGCCGCCGGTGCTCACGCCTCGGAGACGGCCGCCTGCGCTCGCGTCCGTGACCGCCCCGCGGTGAGGCCGAGCGTGATGCCCGCGATCACCAGGCCGGCGCCGAGCAGGTCGTACGCGGTCGGCATCGCGATCCCGAGCACCGCCCCCGTGACGATCGCGCCCACCGGGATGAGCCCGGCGAACAGCCCGGCCAGCCCGGGGCCCAGCCGGGGCAGCGCGGAATACCACAGGAAGAAGGCTCCGACGGTCACCACGAGCGCCAGGTAGGCCAGCCCCAGCCCTTCGGCCACGGTCGGCGTCCGCACCATGCCGGGCCCTTCGTACGCCAGCCCGACCAGGGCCAGCATGGGCACGGCGAGCGCCGTCGAGTAGGCCGACACCCTGATCGCCCCCAGCTTCGGCAGCAGGGGGATGGCCAGCAGGGAGAAGCTCACCTCGCCCACGAGCGCGCCCAGCGCCCAGAGCAGGCCGGGCAGGTTGCCGCTGCCGAGGCCGGTGGCCAGGGTCGCCCCGGCCACCACCACGCATGCTCCGATGAGCACCCGCGGCGCGGGCCGCCCGCCGGCCAGCGCGAGCCAGAGCGGCACGGTGCCGAGGATGGTGCCGACCAGCGCTGGCCCTGAGGCGTTGGTGGACTCGATCACGCAGATGTTGAAGATGACCAGGCCGAAGAGGGTGAGCCCGGCCAGGCACAGGGCCTCGCGCGGCGTCAGCCGGACGAAGCGCAGGCCGAGCACCCGTGTGATGACGAGCAGGATGGCGGCGGCCACGAGGTACCGCACGGCCTGCCCGCCGTAGATGGGGTAGCCGCCGATGAGCCCGGAGACGCCCGCCAGCGTCCCGAGCAGGAACATGGCGGAGGCCGCGCGGACGATTCCCTGTCTCATGTGCGGGATGCTAGGAGCACGATGGTTCGGGAAAACAGTCCAATGTCCCGCCGGATGACAGGACCAATATGGCCGACCTCCACATCCAGATAAGTCGCGACAAAGGGGGGATCGCTGGTCAGATCGCCTCCGAGTTGCGCGACGCCGTCAGGGGCGGCCGGCTCGCCCCCGGCACCCGCCTGCCCGCGACCCGCGACCTCGCCGGCGACCTCCAGGTCTCGAGGGGCGTGGTGGTGGAGGCGTACGAGCAGCTCGTCGCCGAGGGTTTCCTGGTCTCCAGAGTGGGCGCCGGCACCCGGGTCACCCCCGTGCCCCCCGCCAGGGTCGCACCGAGGCGGCGCGCCGCGGCGCAGGAGCGGCCCACGCCGGTGCGGCCCACCTCGGACACCCCCGCGTGCGCGCCGTACTACGGTCATCGTCCCACCTCTCCCGACCTCAGCCACTTCCCCCGTGAACGCTGGCTGGCGGCCGTCAGGCACGTCCTGGCCACCGTACCCTCGGACGCCCTCGACTACGGGGACCCTGGCGGCGTGCCTGAGCTGCGGGAAGAGCTGGCCGGCTACCTGAGGAGGGTCAGGGCGGCGGACGCGCGCCCGGAGAACCTCATCATCGTCGGCGGCGTGGCACAGGGGCTGAGCCTCGTGCTCCACGTGCTGTCCCAGCGGCGCGCGCTCCGGCTCGCCGTGGAGGACCCGACGAGCCACCGCCAGGTGCCCCTGCTCAGGAGAGCGGGCGCGCACCTCGTGCCGGTGCCCGTGGACGAGGATGGCCTCGACGTGCGCAGGCTGAGCGGTGACGCGGTGCTGGTGACGCCGGCCCACCAGTTCCCGACCGGCGTGGTGCTCTCCCCGTCCCGCAGGGCCGCGCTGATGGAGTGGGTCCACGTGGGCGGCCGGGTGATCCTGGAGGACGACTACGACGCCGAGTTCCGCTTCGACCGCGACCCCGTCGGCTGCCTGCAGGGCCTGGCGCCCGACCGCGTGATCCTGTCGGGCAGCGTCAGCAAGGCGCTCGCGCCCGGCCTGCGCCTGGGCTGGGTGGCCGCGCCGCCCGACCTGGCCGAGGACGTGCGCCGGGCCAGGGGCGAGCTCGACCTGGGCTCGCCGGTCATCGAGCAGTACGCGCTGGCGCACTTCCTGCGTACCGGCGGCTACGACAAGCACCTGCGCCGCATGCGCAGGGAGTACCGCCGCCGCAGGGACGCCCTCGTCAGGGCGCTGGCCTGCGAGCTTCCCGCGATCAGCGTCAAGGGCATCGACGCGGGTCTGCACGTCTACCTGGAGCTGCCGGACGGCTGGGACGAGCCGCGGACGGCGCGGGTGGCGCGGGAGCTGGGGCTGTCCGCCGAGCCTGTGGGGCCGATGCGCCAGTCGCCAGGGAAGCCGGCGGTGGTGGTGGGGTTCGCGCGGTTGCCCGGTCACAAGGCCGCCGAGGCCGTCCAAGGCTTAAAAGTAAGAATGTCAGGACATGTTACGGATTAAAGGTTCATATCCGCCCGGGACGCGGGCCCGGCGGGGACGGGAGACGTTCATGCGTGTGGGACTGTTCGGTCTGGGCCGGATCGGGGCCTTCCACGCCGCGACCATGGCCGCCCATCCGCTGGTGGACGAGCTGATCGTGGCAGATCCCGTGCGGACGTCGCCGTACGGCAGGCCGGGAGACCCGTTCGAGTCGGACGCCGTGGTCATCGCCACCCCGACCAGCACCCACGCCGAGCTGATCGTCCGAGCCTGCGCACTCGGCATCCCGGTCCTCTGCGAGAAACCGGTCGCGGGCACGGTGGGCGAGACCGTCAAGGTGCTGGAGGCGCGCGCGGGCAACCGGGTGCACGTCGGCTTCCAGCGCCGGTTCGACCCCGGGTACGCGGCCGCCGCGCGGGCCGTGCGGGACCGCGAGCTGGGCGAGCTGCACCGGGTCCACCTGGTCACGGCCGACCCCGCGCCCCCGCCCGCCGCGTACCTCCCGCTGTCCGGGGGCATCTTCCGCGACTGCCACGTCCACGACTTCGACGCCCTGCGCTGGGTGACCGGCCGCGAGGTGGTGTCCGTCTACGCGCGGGGCGCCAACCGCGGCGCTGCGTTCTTCGCCGAGGCGGGCGACGTCGACACCAGCGCCGCGCTGCTCACGCTGGACGACGGCACGCTGGCCACCCTGCAGGGCTCGCGCTACAACGGCGGCGGGTACGACGTGCGCATGGAACTCGCGGGCACCCGCCGCACCCAGGCGGTCGGGCTCGGCCCGCGCGCCCCGCTCCACACGACCGAGGGCATGCGGGAGCCGGACGATCCCTGGCCCGACTTCGTGACCCGTTTCGCGACCGCGTACCGCGACGAGATCGACTGCTTCCTCCGCGGCGGCCAGGGCCTCTGCTCGATCGAGGACGCGCTGGAGGCCCTGTACGTGGCCGAGGCGGCCGACCTGTCGCTGCGCGAAGGCCGTCCCGTGGACGTGGCGGAGGTGCGGCGATGAAGCTCGCTGGAGCCCCCATCTCGTGGGGCGTGTGCGAGGTCCCCGGCTGGGGCCACCAGCTCCCGCCCGACCGTGTGCTGTCCGAGATGCGCGAGCTCGGCCTCACCGCGACCGAGCTGGGCCCTCAGGGTTACCTGACGCCCGGCCTCATCGAGCGGTACGGCCTGCGCCTGGCCGGCGCCTTCGTGCCCGTCGTGCTCCACGACCCCGGCCACGACCCCCTGCCCGGCCTGCCGGACGACGGGCTGCTCGTGCTGGCCGCCGCCACGGGCGACGACGGCTACGACACGCGTCCCGAGCTCGACGCCGCCGGCTGGGCCACGCTGCTGGGCAACCTCGACGGGATCGCCGCCGCGCTCGGCCCCCGAGCGGTCCTCCACCCGCACGTGGGCACCATGGTCGAGACCCGGGCCGAGGTCGAGCGGGTGCTGGAGGGCAGCTCGATGCCGCTCTGCCTGGACACCGGCCACCTGCTGGTCGGCGGCACCGACCCGGCCGCCCTGGTCGAGGCGGCCCCGTCGCGGATCGCGCACGTGCATCTCAAGGACGTCGACGCCCGCCTCGCCGCCCAGGTCGCCGCCGGGACGCTGGCCTACACGCAGGCGGTGCGCGAGGGCGTCTACCGCCCGCTGGGCCGGGGCGACGTGGACATCGAGGCCATCGTCACCGGCCTGACCAGGAGCGGCTACGACGGCTGGTACGTCATGGAGCAGGACGTCATCCTGTCCGGCCCTGACGACCGGCCGATCGAGGACGTGCGGCGCAGCCTCGCCTACCTCGACGGGGTGCTGGGCGCGGGCTGACCGGCGCGGCTCCTGGGCTCGAAACCGGGCGCGAGCACGATGATCGCGGCGGCCAGCACCAGCGGCGCGGCGAACGCCACCCGCATGTCCGCGGCGTCCGCGATGCCGCCGACCAGGGCCGCGCCCACGATGAAGCCGACGTAGTTGAAGAGGTTCACCCTGGCGATGGCGACCCCGGTGCCCGACGGGTCGAGCCGGCCGGCCGCCGAGAACGACTGCGGCGCCACCACCGACAAACCCACCCCGGTCAGCCCGAACGCGACGATGCCGAGCGGCTGGTTGGGGGCCAGGACGACGCCGAGGAAGCCGGCCGTCGCGATCACGCCGCCGATCCTGACGACGGCGGCGGGGCCGTACCTGCGGACGGCGAGGTCGCCGCCGAGCCTGACGGCCAGCGTGGTCGCCTGGTAGGCCACGTAGGCCAGCGGGATCACGCGCGGCCCCGCCGCCAGCACGTCCTTCATGAACACGGTGTTGAAATTGGACACGGCGGCGTCGCCGACGTAGAGGAAGCCCATGGCCAGGCACAGGGGGACGATCGGTCGCCAGGGGAAACGGCCGGGGGCGGTGTCTGAGGCGGCCGGGACCTTCTCCTCGTCCGGCGCGTACAGGCCGCGGCCCGCGTAGAGGGAGCCGGCCAGCGCGAAGGCCATCGGGACGGCCATGATGAGCGGCAGCGTCAGATCGGCGGCGACCGACGCCCATAACGCTCCGGCCATGCCGAACGCGCTCCACACGCAGTGGAAGCCGTTGAGCACCTGGACGCCGTACCTGCGCTCGACCGCCACGCCCTGCATGTTGATGCCCGCGTCGACCGCGCCCACGGCCACGCCGAACACCAGCAGGACCGGCACCAGCAGCGGCACGCTCGGCGCGAGCCCGGCCAGCACCACGGCGGCGGCCACCACCGGCTGGGCGACCCGCAGCAGGACCCTGCTGCCGTGGCGGGCGGCGAACGCGCCCGCCGCCACGCTGCCGGCCCCCGCGAACACGGGAACGATCAGCAGGAGGAGCGTCAGCGTGCCCTCGTCGAGCTCGTGCTTGTCCTGCAGGGCGGCGACCTGGATGAGGAGCGAGGCGAACGACAGGCCCTGCACGGCGTAGACGACGTACGTGGCGAGCCGGGCCTGGCGATCACGCGAGGACGGCACGGCGGCCTCCTGATCGGGGGGTGGATCAAACGTGAGGCGGAGTCAGGTTAGCGGCAGAACCCGCCGCTCCGCCAGCACGCAGCCCGGGTTTCAACGAGCGGTTCCCCGGTGTGGCCGCCCACACGCCGAGCGCCAGCAGCGCCGCCACCTCCGTGACGGCCAGGCCGCGCTCCACCAGCCCGAGGGGCATGATCCGATACCACGGCAGCCCGCTACGCGTGCCGATGAACACCATCGTGCCGATGCCCACCACCCACAACACCGAGCAGATCCCGAGCCCGAACGCCACCAGCGTGGCCCGCGACCGCACGCGGCGCCGCCATGGCCCGGTGATGAGCACGACCGCCAGCGGCAGGCACAGGAAGGCCACGAGACTGCCCACCCGGTGGATGCTCCCGCTCAGGCTCGGCCCCACCGACCAGTCGTGCTTCTGGAACCACGCCGTCATGAGCAGGCCGGCGCTCCACCCCATGAGCGCCACGGTGCCGAGCACACCGGCCAGCTTCCTCCGCGCCAGCGACACGCCGATGCCCACGGACCCCGCCGCCAGCAGACCCACGGCGAACCCGAAGATCCAGCCGTCGGGGCCCAGGCCGTGCTCGCTGATGGTCCGCCTGATCGGGTTCATCTCGTCGAGGCTGGACACCTCGAGGCCGAGGATGACCGCAATGCCCGCGCCTGCCGCGCCGAGACCCCACCGCGCCGGTTGATGCACGCGCACACACCTCCCTACGCCGGATCAACGGTCGGGGACGCGCGCGGATTCCGCGCGGCGCGCACTTCTCGCGCCTTCCCGGAACCGCTGCCTTCCGGGAGGCCGCCTTTCCGGACGCTGCCTTTCCGGACGCTGCCTTCCGGGGCGCGGCCGCCGCCTTCCCGCCACGCCGAGACGAACGAGGACCTGGCCGAGGGGATCGTCGCCTCCCCGGCGCGAATCGGCTGACGCGACCGGTTCGGGACGAGCGCATCCGGCGAGCGCCAGATATCGTCAGAAGTGTGAACGAACGCGCTGGATCGTGGTTGCCCAAGCTGCAGGAAGTGGGAGAGCGGCTGGCCGAGGAGTGGGTGTCGGCCCGACGCCCGCCGGCGCCCAGCGACGCGCCGCAGCCGCACGAGCTACGCGCGTCCGACGCCGACCGGGAGCGCATCGCCCAGGTCCTCCAGGACGCCCACGCCGACGGCCGGCTCACCCTGGAGGAGCTGGAGGAACGGCTCGGCGTGCTCTACTCCTCGCGCACGCTCGGCGAGCTGGCCGCGCTCACCGCCGACCTGCTGCCCGCCGAGGAGCAGCCGCTCAACCTCGACGGCCGGCCGGTGTCGGCCATCTTCAAGAAGGAGCAGCGCGGCGGGCGCTGGGTCGTGCCCGCCGAGGTCGCCGTGACGGCCATGTTCGGCACGACGAAGCTCGACTTCCGTGACGCGATCCTGCAGAACCGGCGGATTGTCATCAACGCCACCCTCGTCTTCGGCGGGCTGGAGATCCACGTTCCTGAAGGGCTCGAGGTGATCAGGGTCGCCAAGGACAAGACCGTCCGGCTGACCAAGCAGCCGACCGAGCCGGGCGGGCCCGTCGTCGAGGTGCGCACGACCAACTTCGCCGGCGAGGTCAAGGTCAAGGAGCCACCCCGCCGCAAGCGCCGCCGCTGACCGCGCCTTTCCGGCCGCCCGCCCGCCCGCCGCCTCAGCCCGCGGTGTCGAAGTTGATCGCGCTGTACGCCCGCAACTTCCAGAGCTGGTGCTCGCTCTCGATCTTGCGGATCGTCCCCGACCGGCCGCGCATCACCAGCGATTCCGTCACCGCCGAGCCGGCCCTGAACCGCACGCCCTGCATGAGCTCGCCGTGCGTGATGCCGGTCGCCGCGAAGAACACGTCGTCCGACCTGACCAGGTCGTTGGTGGTGAGCACCTGGCCGAGATCGTGCCCGGCGTCGACCGCCTTGCTCCGCTCGGCGTCGTCGCGGGGCCAGAGCCGGCCCTGGATCACGCCGCCCAGGCACTTGAGCGCGCACGCCGCCACGATGCCCTCGGGCGTGCCGCCGATGCCCAGCATCAGGTCGATGCCCGTACCGGAGCGGGCCGCCATGATCGCGCCGGCCACGTCGCCGTCGGTGATGAACTTGATCCGCGCGCCCGTCTCCCTGATCTCCTTGACCAGCCGCTCGTGCCTGGGCCGGTCGAGCACCACCACGGTCACGTCGGACGGCGAGCAGTGCTTGGCCTTGGCCACCGCGTTGATGTTCGCGGACACAGGGGCCTCGATGTCGACCATGCCGGCCGCCTCGGGGCCGGTGACCAGCTTCTCCATGTAGAACACCGCGGACGGGTCGTACATCGAACCGCGCTCGCTCACGGCGATCACCGACACCGCGTCGGGCATGCCCAGCGCCGTCAGCCTGGTGCCGTCGATGGGGTCGACGGCCACGTCGCAGGCGGGGCCGCTGCCGGCGCCGACCTGCTCGCCGTTGAACAACATCGGGGCGTGGTCCTTCTCACCCTCGCCGATGACCACCACGCCGTTCATCGACACCGTGTTGATCAGCTGGCGCATGGCGTTCACCGCCGCGCCGTCGGCGCCGTTCTTGTCTCCCCGGCCGACCCAGCGGGCCGCCGCCATCGCGGCGGCCTCCGTGACCCGGACGAGCTCCATCGCCAGGTTACGGTCGGGGGCGTGCTCGCCCGTGGCGAGCGGGGCCGGTACGGACGTCTCGTCGGACATGATGCGTGGCCTCCTCGTGGAACATCTACGTCGATCGTAGTTGCCGCCATATTCCCGCTCAGGGCGGGATAATCTGCCCTGCCGGCATTGCTTCTCTGCCCAGAAGCGGGGGGAAGGCGACCTCTGTAAGCTTCGACTGGTCGCCCCGTGCATCGGAGAACGGGTCCAGCGCTCCCGCGCCGGAGATCCCGCCTCCGCCGTGGAGCAGGATGGCGCCTCGCCGTGGAGGAGTTCCGAATGAGCGATGTGGAAAACGTGGTGGCCCAGTCGCGCACGTCCGAGCGGGGCGCGGCCACACGCAGCTCACTGCTGGCCGCCGCCAGGGAGGTCTTCGTCTCCAAGGGCTTCGCGGAGGCGGGCGTGACCGACGTGGTGGCCAAGGCGGAGGCCAGCGTGGGCAGCCTCTACCACCACTTCTCCGGCAAGGCCGACCTCTACCTCACGTTGTGGGAGGAGTTCCAGGCCGGGCTGTCGCAGCGCACCAAACTGGCCGCCCGCGAGGCCCGCGCCGCCGGCGAGACCGACCCGATGCGCGTGTTCGTCAGCGCCGCCCGCGCCTACCTGGAGGGCTGCCTGGAGGAGCGCGAGCTGGCCGCGCTCTTCCTGCGCGGCGACGGCCCGCCCGGCTTCGACGTCATCATGCGCGACCGGCTCCGCAAGTGGGCCCAGCTCAACGCCACCCTGTTCGAGGATGAGGGCGCGCTGGTCGTGGTGATCACGGGGGCGCTGGCCGCGGCCGTGTCCGAGGTCGTACGGTCAGGCGATCGGGGCCTGGCCGAGGACGCCCTCGCCATCATCGGCCAGATCCGCCCGGCCACTTCGGCGACCGCCTCGTCCAGCGGGTAACCTCGCCAGGTGTGCGACGGTTCACCGAAGGTTTCTACGGCTACGCGGTAGCCCTGCTGGTCTGCCTCGTGGGAGCCGGGGTGTTCCTGCTGGTCACCCCGCAGAGCCGCGACGAGCACATCCCGCGGGTCGACTACTCCATCACCGTCGCCAACTTCGGTCACGAGGTGCCCTACGGCGTGTGGGCGCCGCGGAACGACCCGGCCGGATGGGTGCCCAACAGCAACCGGATCGCCGCCGGCACGGGCGGCGCCAAGGTCCTCTACCTCGGTTACGCCACCGCCGAGCGCGAGCACGCGATGTTCGCGCAGAGCGACGAGAAGCCGCCCGCCGGGTTCGCGAGCCGCATGGCCAACAGCGACAAGGCCGTGGGCACGCAGCAGGCCGGCGGGGTCACGTGGGAGCGGCGCTTCCGCGAGGACAAGAACCAGCGCACCCTGGTGCGGATCCTGCCCGACGTGACACTGGTGATCACCGGCACCGCCGGCTGGACCGAGCTGGGCCAGCTGGCCGCCCTCCTCCAGCAGCGCCCCCAGGGCTGACCAGGCCCCTGCCGGGCACGCCCCGCGCTCGGCACGCCTTGCTCGGGTACGGGAACGCGCCTGCGCCCGGGTACGCGCCGTCGCGTCTAGGGTGGGTGCCGTGGCAGACGAGAAGGCACCCTCATATGAGCAGGCCCGCGAGGAGCTGACCGAGGTGGTGCGCCGCCTGGAGACCGGCGGGCTCACCCTGGAGCAGTCGATCGAGCTCTGGGAGCGGGGCGAGAAGCTGGCCGCCGTCTGCGAGGAGTGGCTGCAGGGGGCCCGGGTCAAGCTCGCCGCGGCCATGGCCCGCCGCGCCGATCCCACTTCCGACGACGGGAGCG
This sequence comes from Nonomuraea deserti, assembly GCF_004348685.1. Classification (GTDB taxonomy): domain Bacteria; phylum Actinomycetota; class Actinomycetes; order Streptosporangiales; family Streptosporangiaceae; genus Nonomuraea; species Nonomuraea deserti. The sequence goes on from NZ_SMKO01000136.1 coordinate 15,850, forward strand.
ACGCCCCCTTCTGACCGCCATCGCGCCCCGTCCGACCGTCTCGGGGCGCACCTGGTGGCTGGGCGCCGCAGCGCTCCCCGCCGGACCGCCGCGGTGCCGTTCCGGCTCCGGGCCCGCCGCGCCCCCCTTGTGCCCGACCGCCGCATCGCTTCTGCGGCCGGGCCGGCGCTTTCCGCCTGCGGCGGGGTCCGTCGCCGTTCCTGCCGCGGCCGGCCCCATGCCTGCTGGCCCGGTCGTGGTCAGGAGCGTCAGGAGCGTACGAGGGCGATCACGGGGATGCGGCGGGCGGTCTTGGCCTCGTACTCGGCGAACTGGGGTGCCTGCGCCACCATCCGCGCGTAGAGCTGGTCGCGTTCCTCGCCTTCCACGGCGACGGCGCCGGCCTCGAACGTGTCCGTGCCGACCTCGATGGTGGCCTTGGGGGTGGCGCGCAGGTTGTGGTACCAGGCCGGGTGCTTGTCGGCGCCGCCGGCGGACGCGATGACGACGTGGCGGTCGCCGTCGGGCAGGTACATCAACGGGGTGGTGGTGTGCTTGCCGCTCTTGGCTCCAGTGGTGGTGAGCAGCAGCAGGTGCGCCTTGTCGAACATGCCCCCGACCCGCCCCTCGTTGGCGCGGAACTCGTCTATGACCTGCTGGTTGAAATCGTTCATCACGGCTCCTCAGGGAATCGGAGAGATCTCCGGTTCGAAGGTTAATCGGAGTGTTCTCCGTTTACAAGCGGTATGCTCCCACCGTGTGCGGACGCCGAACCTTGCCCCTGATCGGGCAGCCCCAGCCGGAACGGGCCGACGCCGCCCGTAACCGACGGAAGATCATCGAGGTGGCCGCCAGCATGATCGCCGAGCACGGCGCGGACGACATCTCGCTCGACGAGGTGGCCCGCGTCGCCGGCGTCGGGGTCGGCACGGTCTACCGGCGCTTCGGCGACCGCGCCGGGCTGGTCCTCGCCCTGATCGACGATCGGGAGCGGCAGTTCCAGGAGTCGTTCCTCACCGGGCCGCCGCCGCTCGGGCCCGGCGCCCCCGCCGCCGAACGGATCACCGCGTTCCTGGACGCTCTGGTCGGCCGCGTCGTGGCCCAGCAAGGGCTGTTCGCGCAGCTGGAGAAGTGCGGCAAGACCATCCGGTACAGCGGGCCGTACCGGGTGCACCACGTCCACCTGGCCACGCTGCTCGCCCAGGCCTGCCCGAACGCCGACCCGGCGTTCCTGGCCGACGCGCTCCTCGCGCCCGTCAACGCCCGCCTGATCGCCTTCCAGCAGGAAGAGCGCGGCATGACGATCGGGGAGATCAAGGCCGGCCTGGCCCGGCTGGCCACGGTGGTCACCTGCGGCTACGGCGTCCCGCCCGGAGGCAGCCAGCGGTAGCCGTGGCCGGTCTCCTGGGCCAGCCACCCGTTCACGCTCGCCAGCCCGCGCTCGTTGACCTGCGCGTCATGGATCCCGTACGCCCGCCGCGGCCGCACCGCGCGTACGAAGTCGATCACCTCGGCGGTCTTCAGCCACGACGCCTGCAACGGCACCAGCAGCGTCTCCACCGGCTCCTGCGGCACGTACAGCGAGTCGCCGGGATGGTAGAGGGCGTGCTCGATCAGGTAGCCGAGATTGGCACAGTCGGGCAGACCGCCATAAATCTGCGCGTGCCGCCCACCGCAGGCCCGCACGTGGAAGCCCGCCACCGAGAGCTCGTCACCGGCGCTCACCGGCGTGTACGGCAGCCGCCCCAGGTCGGCCCCGGCCGGCGCGTACACCCGCACCCCGGCCCCCAGCAGCCGCAGCACGTCAGCGTGGTCGCCGTGCTCGTGCGTGACCAGCACGGCGTCCGCGCCGTCCAGAGCGGAGGGCTCGCTCCACGTCCCCGGATCGATGACCAGCCTGCGCCCCTCATGTTCCACGCGGACGCAGGCATGCGTGAACCTCGTGACCTTCATACGCCGGACGTTAGGCCATGCGGCGAAGTCACGCGCCGCCCGTTCCTCCTGCCGTCTCTCCGGGCTCCTCGGCGCGCACGGTCAGCCGGTCGTCCGTGAGGCGGATCGTCAGCACGGTGCCGGGGGAGACGTCCTTCGCCCGGCGCACCACGTCACCGGACGGGTGCTGCACGATGGCGTAGCCGCGCTCCAAGGTGGCGGCCGGAGACAGGGCGATCAGCCGGGCACGCAGGTGGGTGAGGTCGTCGGACGCCCGGTCGAGCGAGCCGGTCAACGACCGTCTGGCGCGCTCGCGCAGCGCGTCCACCTGCTCGGCCCTTCGTTCGAGCTCGCGTACGGGATCGGCCAGCGACGGCCGCGACCGTACCGACGTCAGCCATGACATCTCGCGGTCGAGCCAGCCGCTCAGCACCCGCCGGCCCCGGTCGCGCAGCTGGCGCACCAGCGTGAGCTGCTCGCCGACGTCGGGCACGACCTTCTTGGCCGCGTCGGTAGGGGTGGACGCGCGTACGTCGGCCACCAGGTCGAGCAGCGGGCTGTCCTGCTCGTGGCCGATCGCGCTCACCACGGGGGTGCGGCAGGAGGCCACCGAGCGCACGAGCGTCTCGTCGGAGAACGGCAGCAGGTCCTCCAGCGAGCCGCCGCCCCGGGCGATGACGATCACGTCGACCTCGGAGTCGGCGTCGAGCCTGCCCAGCGCCTCGGTCACCTCGCCCACCGCGTACGGCCCCTGGACGGCCACCTCCTCGACCTTGAACCGCACGGCGGGCCAGCGCCTGCGGGAGTTCTCCAGCACGTCGCGCTCGGCCGCCGAGTCGCGGCCGCAGACGAGCCCGATCGTGCCGGGCAGGAACGGCAGCCGCCGCTTCCTGTCGGCGTTGAACAGCCCCTCGGCGGCCAGCAGCTGCCTGAGGCGTTCGAGCCTGGCCAGCAACTCGCCCACGCCGACCGGGCGGATCTCCATCGCGGTGAAGGCGAACGATCCTCTGTTGACCCAGAAGTCGGGCTTGACGTGCACGACCACCCTGGCGCCGTCGGCCGGTCTCGGCATGGCCGCCTCATAGACCCCTCGTGGGGCGGTGACCCTGGCCGACACGTTGGCGACGGGGTCGCGCAGGGTCATGAACACCGTGCCGCCGCGGGCGCTCAGGTCGGTGATCTGGCCCTCGACCCAGACGGTGCCGAGCCTGCCGATCCAGCCGCCCACCATCTGCAGGACAGTGCGGATCGGCAAGGGTGACTCGGGCGAGGTCTTCGAGGTCATGGGGGAAGACTACGCGGCGGGGAAGCACGCTTCCCCGAGGGCCGGACGTTTCCTCCCGCTACTCGCCGGCTCGCAGCTTGGCGAGGCGGTTCTCGAACATGCGGATGACCTCGGCCCTGGCCTTCGTCGCCTGCTCGTAGGCAAGGAATCCGCTGATCTGCTCGGCGGTCTTCCCGCGCATCCGCGCGCGCAGGGAGGCGACGGTCAGCTCCGCGTAACCGGGCAGCGGCTCGGCCAGGTCGGTCGCCGCGGCCGTCACGGGCTCGGGCGCGGCGACCGGCTCGGGTGCGGCGGCGGGCTCGGTGGACGCCGCCGGCTCCGGCGCGGCGGCCGGCTCGGGCGCCGCAGCGGGCTCCTTGGCGGCGGATTTCCTGGCGGCGGGCTTCCTCGCGGCCTTGGGCTTGGCCCGCGTCGCCTTCGGCTTCGCCGCGGGCGTCGCGGCGGCGGCCGGCTCGTCGGCGGCGTCCGTCTTCCCGGCGGCAGGCCCGGCCGCCACGTTCGTCTCCTCGGCGACGGCAGGCGTGGCGGCGGCCTCCTCCGTGACCGCCGGCTTGTCCGTGACCGTGGGCTTGTCCTCGACGGCGGGCTCGACAGCGGGCTCGGCGGCCTTGGGCGTGGCGGGCGCGACCGCTGCCTCCGCGGCCTCCGCGGCCTTGGCTTCTGCGGCCTTGCCTGTGGGCGCGGCGGGCTCGGCGGTGGCGGGCTCCGCCTTGCCGGCCGGGGCGAAGATGACCGGGTCGGGCCTGGTCTTGCCGGTGCCGTTCGGCTCGGCGGCTCCCGGGCGCGGGGCGAAGATGACCGGCTCCTTGCGGGCGGGCTTCTCCTCGTCCTCCGCGGCGGGCGCGGCGAGCTGCTCGGCGGCGGGGCGGGAGTCCTGCTCCTCCTTCTCGCCCGACCCCTTGATGGAGTTCTTCACCCGGTCGACGAGCAGCATCGCCTGCCCGGCGGCGCTGAGCGCGGTCTGGGCGACGAGGAGCGGCAGGTCCTTGGCCTTCTCCTTGAGCTCGTCCTTGTTGGTAACGGTTTTGGCGATGTTGCGTATCACGTCGCTGAGGGACATGTACGTCTCCCTGGGAGGTCAGTATTGGACGGCCAGTGTGGCAAACCGCGGGCGGCCACGCACGCGCGGGCCTACCGGCCGCTCCACGTAGCATAAGAAGTATGGAGCCCCAGACCCCCACTTCCCGCCGAGTCCTCGTAGCCAAACCGCGTGGCTACTGCGCCGGAGTCGATCGAGCCGTGGTAGCGGTCGAGAAAGCCTTGGAGCAGTATGGTGCGCCGATCTACGTGCGCAAGCAGATCGTCCACAACACCCACGTCGTCAAGACGCTCGAGGCCAGGGGCGCCATCTTCGTCGAGGAGACCGAGGAGGTGCCGGAGGGGGAGATCGTCGTGTTCTCCGCCCACGGCGTCGCGCCCGTCGTGCACGAGCAGGCCAGGAGCCGCCGGCTGCGCACCATCGACGCCACCTGCCCGCTGGTCACCAAGGTGCACAACGAGGCGAAGCGGTTCGCGGGGCAGGACTACGACATCCTGCTGATCGGGCACGAGGGCCACGAGGAGGTCGAGGGCACCTCCGGCGAGGCGCCCGACAACATCCAGCTGGTCGACGGGCTCGACGCGGTCGACAAGGTGCAGGTGAAAGACCCGAGCAAGCTCGTGTGGCTGTCGCAGACCACGCTGTCGGTCGACGAGACCACCGAGACGGTCGCCCGGCTCAAGGAGCGCTTCCCGACGCTGATCGACCCGCCGAGCGACGACATCTGCTACGCCACCCAGAACCGGCAGGTCGCGGTCAAGGAGATCGCCGCCGACTCGCAACTGGTCATCGTGGTCGGCTCGGAGAACTCCTCCAACTCCAAGCGGCTGGTCGAGGTGGCGAAAGACTACGGCGCCGAGGCCGCCTACCTCGTCGACGACGCCACGTTCATCCGTGACGAGTGGCTCGACGGCGTCACCACGGTCGGCGTGACCAGCGGCGCGTCCGTTCCGGAAGAGCTCGTGGACGGGGTTCTGGCGCGGCTGGCCGAGCACGGGTTCTGCGACGTGACGGAGGTGCGGCCGGTCGACGAGCGCATGCGCTTCGCGCTGCCCCACGAGCTGCGCAAGGACCTGCGCGTCTCCTGATCGTCCGCGCCGAACCGGGCGGCCGTCCCGTGACGTCCAATGCGTCATGAAGAGAGACGTGACGGCGGCCGCCCCTGCTCGGATCCGTGAGCGTCTTCTGCGCTTCGATCGTCGGGCTCGGTCTCGCCGTGGCGTCGATGGAGCCCCCGCGCAATCTCCACGAGATCGCCTTGGCGTCGGCGCTGAAGTCGCTCGTCACCGTGGTCCCGATCGTCAAGGCCTTACTGTTCGCCCCCAGCAGCCCGTCGTCGGTGCCGCTGTTCGTCAACGCCCTGTTCTGCGGCGCCGGGGGGCAGCGCTGACGGCCGTGGCCGCCATGATGGTCCGTCGCGGCGTGCCGCTGGGCTCGCTGCTGGCGGCGCTGGTCGGCGGGTGCCGGCTCGGCTTCTCGCTCTTCGGGGCCTTGACCCTCTTCCCGCGGGCCGTGGATGAGGGCGCGCCCTGATACGTCTGGTCCACCACCGTCCTGTTCGGCCTCGCCGCGGTGTCGTACGTCCTGGGCCTGTGGGCCATCCCGCGTGGTGGTATCGGTCGCGGCGGTCGCCGCGGGCCTCGCCGCGATCGCCAGGACGGCGGCCAGGCGAGGCGAATCGAAAGGCGTGCTGATCGCCGGAGGGCTCATCGCCCTGCCCGGCCGGCGGAACGCCACGGACGCAGGCCGCGGTGTTCATCTGGGGCCTGGTGTACGTCCTCTTCCTGGTGATCGCCGCCACGCTCACGCCCTTCGTCCTGGGCGACGGCGACGAGCCCGTGCACGAGGTGGTCGTCGAAGGCCCCGTGCGGTACGTGCCGGCCGTCCGCACGGTCCTCGCCTGCTCGGCGGCGGCGTTCGTGGCCGCGTGCGTCCTGCTCGTGCGACGGCCGCCCGGAGCCCTGGTGACGTGCCTCAGTCGTCGCCGCGCGGCGTGCCGTACACCTTCGGCTCGAAGTAGCCCTCCGGCTCGGGCACGAACGGCTGGCGCGGGCGCGGCACCTCTGCGCCGGCCTTCAGCTCCTCGCGCAGGTCGCGTACGTTGTCACGCAGCCCGCGCCGCCACGCGACGCCCAGCACGGCGGCCGAGCCGGCGAACAACCATGGCGCCCCCTGCGTCAGCGACGTGTAGAGCCCGAGCGCCAGCGACTGCACGATCGACACCGAGCCGAACGCCCGCCCGAGCTCGACGAAGAGCGTGGCGCAGAAGAACACCAGCGGCGGCGTCACCACCAGCGACAGCAGCTCGCGCCGGTTGACCAGCAGCACGCCCAGCAGGCTGGCCAGGACGAACGCGGCGCCCACCAGGTGGGGGACGTCGAGCAGGGCGGTCAGCACGTAGCCCGCGAGGGTGGCGACCAGGGAGAGCGCGATGGCGCCGCGCGCGGTCAGCTTGACCGCCGAACGCCTGCCTTTCCCGGCCACTGGCCCACCCCCGTCTACTGCGACCCGTTGGCCAACTTACCGTTCGGGTGCGAAATCAGTGACGAGGTTGGCTGAGAAGCGGTTTCGAGCAGCTCGGGTGAGGCGAGGGGCCTGGGCAGCCCTTCGAGCATCTCCGGGGAGTCGAGGTCGCCGTCGACGACGCCCAGATCGTGCAGCTTGCGCGCGGTGACCAGCACGCGGCTTTCTAGCGATCCGACCGACTTGTTGTACGCCTCCACGGCCCGCGTCAGCGCCCTGCCGAGCGAGTCGACGTTCCTGCCCAGGGTCGAGAGCCGTTCGTACAGCTCCTTGCCCAGCTCGAACACCGCCCGCGCGTTCTCGCTGAGCGCCGCCTGCTGCCAGGCGTAGTGCGCGGTGCGCAGCATCGTGATCAGCGTCGTCGGCGTGGCGATGTGCACCCGCCGCGTCATGGCGTATTCCAGCAGCCCGGGGTCGCGTTCGAGGGCGGGCGCCAGGAACGCCTCGCCGGGGATGAACAGCACGACGAACTCCGGCGACGGGTTGAACCCCTGCCAGTAGGACTTGGCGGCCAGCCGGTCGATGTGCTCGCGCACGTGCCTGGCGTGCGCGTCGAGCCGGACCGTCGCGAGCGACTCGTCGGACGCCTCCGCGGCCTCCAGGTAGGCCGCCAGCGACACCTTGGAGTCGACCACGATGTTCTTGCCGCCGGCCAGCCTGACGACCATGTCGGGCCGCATGGAGCCCTCGCTGACCTGTTCGTCGAAGTCGCAGTAGCGCTGCATCCCGGCGATCTCGGCGACCCTGCGCAGCTGGAGCTCACCCCACCGGCCACGCGCCTCGGGCCGCTGCAGGGCCCTGACCAGGGCGGTGGTCTGGGAGCGCAGCTGCTCGTGGCTCTGGCGTACGAACTCCATCTGCTTGGCCAGCTCCGCACGCGCGGCGCGCTGGCCCGACTCGGTGTCGCGCAGCTGCGCCTCGACCCGTGACAGGGCGTCCTTCAGCGGCTCGACCAGGTGCTCGACGGCCTGCCTGCGCTGTTCCAGGTCGCCGGTGGCCTCGGCGCGGCTGGCGGCGAGCCTGGTCTCGGCCAGTTCGAGGAAGCGCACGTTGTTGACGTCGAGCGCGCGGGTGGACAGGGCCTGGAAACGCTCGGCGAGCTGCTCCTCGACGTAGACCAGCTTCTCCGCGGCGGACCTGGCGCGCGCGTCGGCCTCGGCCACCCGCACCGCCGCTCGTGTCCTGGCGACGAGGAAACCGATGAGCAGCCCGACGGCGAGACCTGTGAGAAGCGAGATGACATCCACTTCATCGATGATTGCAGGACTCCGGGGCGCGGATCCCCCCGACACGCTTGGGCGTTCCGCTTGTGCGCCCCGACCGTCGTCGCCGAGAGTAGTGGGATGGACACGCTCGCGAAGCAGGTGGTGGTGGGCGTCTCGGTGGCGGTGGCGCTGGTGGCGCTCGCCGGGGCCGTCATCGCCGGCGCGGGGAAGAGCTCCCGGCCCGAGCGGACGCCCGGGCCTGCCGCTTTGCGCTGGTCGCCGGGCGCGTGCGTCACCGGCGACTTGGCGCTGACCCCGTGCAACGGCGGAGCCTCCGAGGTGGTGGCCATCGCTCCCGACCCGCCGGGTCCGGGTGACTGCCCTGAGGACACCGACGACGTCCTGCGCGTCGGGCCGGGCCGTACGGCGTGCGTACGCAACTTCCTCGACCCGCACCCCGGAGCCCCCGGCGGCGGGGGCGGCCTGCTCAGGGTGGGCGACTGCGTGGCGCTCGACGGCCGCGAGCGGCCGTGCGCCCGGCCCGGCTGGTACGGCAGGGCCGTCGCGATCACGCCGGACGCCGCCGCCTGCCCCGAGGGCACCCTGGACACTCTCGGCGGCGGCTCCAGGACGATCTGCCTGGGCCCTGGCGGCCAGGTGCTCGACCGGGGCGCGTGCGTGGCGCGGCCGCCGGGCCGGGTGGCCGACCGCTCGGACGTCACCCGGGTGGCCTGCGGCTCGGCCCGGGCGTGGGCCAGGGTGCTGTCGTTCGAGACGGCCGCGGGGAGTTGCCCGGCGCGCTCCGAACGTTATCTGCGCTCCGCCTCCGCCCCGCGCCCGGTGACCTGTCTGGACGTGCTGAGCAAGTAAACTCGACGTCCGTGAGTCTCTCCATCGGCATCGTCGGCCTGCCCAACGTCGGCAAGTCCACGCTCTTCAACGCGCTGACCAAGTCCGGCAACGCGCTCGCCGCGAACTACCCGTTCGCCACCATCGAGCCCAACGTGGGCATCGTGGGAGTGCCCGACGACCGCCTGCCCAAGCTGGCCGAGATCTTCGGCTCGGCCCGCATCCTGCCCGCCAAGGTCGAGTTCGTCGACATCGCGGGCCTGGTCAAGGGGGCTTCCGAGGGGCAGGGCAGGGGCAACCAGTTCCTCGCCAACATCCGCGACACCGACGCGATCTGCCAGGTCATCCGGGTCTTCAACGACCCCGACGTCACCCACGTCGACGGCGAGATCTCCCCCAAGCGCGACATCGAGACCATCAACACCGAGCTGATCATGGCCGACCTGCAGACGGTCGAGAAGGCCATCCCGCGCCTGCAGAAGGAGGCGCGCAACAACAAGGACAAGAAAGTCGCGCTCGAGGCCGCGGAGGGCGCCCTGCGGGTGCTGGAGACCGGCAAGACCATCTTCGAGAGCGGTCTCGACCGCGACGAGCTGGGCGAGCTGCACCTGCTGACGGCCAAGCCCTTCCTGTACGTGTTCAACCTCGACTCCGACGAGCTGGCCGACTCCGCGCTGAGGGAGCAGCTGTCCACGCTGGTCGCGCCGGCCGAGGCCGTCTTCCTCGACGCCAAGATCGAGTCCGAGCTGGTCGAGCTCGACGAGGAGGAGGCGCTCGAGCTGCTGCAGTCGGTCGGCCAGGAGGAGTCGGGCCTGCGCCAGCTGGCCAGGGTCGGCTTCGAGACGCTCGGCCTGCAGACCTACCTGACGGCCGGCCCGAAGGAGACCAGGGCCTGGACGATCAGCAAGGGCGCCACGGCGCCGGAGGCGGCCGGCGTGATCCACACCGACTTCCAGCGCGGCTTCATCAAGGCCGAGATCGTCTCCTTCGACGAGCTGGTCGAGGCGGGTTCCATCGCCAACGCCAGGGCCGCCGGCAAGGCCCGCATCGAGGGCAAGGACTACGTCATGCGCGACGGCGACGTGGTGGAGTTCCGCTTCAACGTCTGACCGGGCGGTCCCGGGAAAGGAATGGACGTCTGATCCCGGGACGACTGATGCGTCAACCTCCGCGGGCGTCCGCGCGTCGAATCGTCACGGCGTTCACGCTGACTCGGGAGACCCTCATGATCCGACGCATCATCCGGAAACGACGCCCCGCACCCACGCTCACGGGCATCAGCCTCGAGGAGGAGCTGGCCCTGATCAGGGTCGAGCTCATGTACGGCCTGCGTGTCAACCGCGAGGCGTACCTCCGCAGGAAGGTCGACGAGCGCGACGAGATGGCGACCCGCATGCGCGAGCAGGGCCCCGCGGGCATGCTCGCCGATCTCCGCGGCTCCCTGGAGCGGGCGGTGCAGCCGACGGTCGTCGACCTGGAGAGCAGGCGCCGGTCGCACTCGTCTCAGGACCCTGAGCCCGCCTGACGCTCCGCCCCCGTTCGTGACCTATGCCGAATCCGCAGGTCGCGAGAGTCCTTGCGCGATTTGGACAGGAATCCGTGGCCGCCGCGCTATGCGGTTTTAGGCGTTTGGCCTGGTCAAAAGCTGTTTACACCGGGAACTCACTGGAATCGGGTCTGGGCCCTGTCATGCGGGCCCGGTTTGCCGTGAGGACGGTCATGCCGCAGCATGGGCGTGGCTTTCCTGGAACAATGGCGGAGACCGGATAGGGTGACTACTTCACCGCGGATGATGGGGATCGGCAACGGACGACACCGCGCCAGCCGGGGGGATCGGCGCGAGCGGAGGCGTGATGGCTCGTAGGTCTACCGTCCAGCACGATCCTCGGATCGCTGGCGAGCCCGAGCTTTCCGCGCGCCTCGACACAGACGACTTCGCCGCGCCGCCGCCTCGCCGGCCCCGGCGCGGCGGCTGGTCGGGAGGCGGCGGACGGTGGCTGGTATGGACCGGCCGCATCATTCTCTGGGCACTTATTGTGGTTGTCGTCGTGAATGGGGTTCGTGCCCCATTTGAGAGGTTTACCCAGCAAGAGGTTGCCGCGCCCAATGGCGCGGTGCAGGAGCACCACGGATTCCCCGCCGAGCGCGGCATGGCATTCGCCGCCCAGTTCGCGGGCGTCTACCTCAATTTCAACCCCGACGACGCGGCGAGCAGGTCCAGCAAACTCGCCGCGTTCCTGGCCCAGGGCATGGACCCGCAAATGGGCTGGGACGGCTTCGGCAAGCTGGCGGCCGTCGCCATCCAGGCCTACGACATCGAGGCGACCGACGCCCACAACGCGGTGGCGAGCGTGGCCTTCCAGACCGGCCCGCGCAGGATGATGTTGTCGGTCCCGATCTACTACTCCGGCGACGACGCCGGAGAGAGGTTCGTCGTCTCAGGGCGTCCGGCGATCCTGCCCGCCCCTGTCTCTTATACTNAG
>NZ_SMKO01000137.1 GCF_004348685.1 Nonomuraea deserti
TTGTTTGTGTTTTTTATAAAGCCGAAAACGGCATACGATATCCTGCTACGTCTCGTGGGCTCGGGGATGTGTATAAGAGCCAGGAGGCCTGGCAGGGTGGCTCCGCACCCTCCCGACCATCCCCGCCACAAGGGCCGGACGCCGCCGACGCGGGAGGGCCGGAAAGAGGTGCATGGTGCCCGACCCAGCTCACCGGAGCACAGCCGGGCCACGCCCGTCCACCGATGCTCGCCCCTCCGGAAGGGGGCACGTCGCGCGCCCCGCTGGCAGCCGCCACTGGCGCTCTCACCGAACAGCGGCTCTCCTTATATATATGGTGGCCGCCATTCCGATCCGAGGAGGACGATGATCATGGGCAGGGCACTCGTCGCGGTCCTGGCCGGTGGGGCGCTGATCGCGACCGGCACGCCCGCACTCGCCCAGACAATCCGTGCGGCCCGAGCCACCCCCGCTGGGCAGGCCACTGAGGGCGTCGGGGCCGCCAAGACCAGGCTGGGCCCGTACGGCTACGGCAAGGTCAGGCTGGGGATGAGCGCGAAGAAGGCGGGAGCGACAGGCAAGGTCCTGCTCAAGATGCCCCTGGGGGGAGGTGCCTGCTCCGGCTGGGACCTGAAGGCACACCCCACCGGCAGGAACAGCGTGGGCCTGTACATCTCGAAGCGGCGCGGCGTGGCCGTGATCTTCGCCCCGAAGGATGTCAGGACACCGCAGAGCATCGGCATCGGTTCCACGACGAAGCAGGTCAAGAAGGCATACCCGCGGTGGAAGACGGCCGCGAGCGGCTTCCTCCTCGCCTCCGTGCCCGGCAACGGCAAGGCCTACTACGCCTTCTTCGCCACGAAGAAGGGCACGGTCGAGGAGCTGGCGCTCGGGCTCGACACGCAGGACTGCGTCAACTGACCACGTGACCGGGGCGGGGCCGCGGGAGGGAGGCGATCACGACCAGGCCGCCGCCCTCGCGCGGCCGCGCCCGCACCTCGCCGCCGTGCGCGAGCGCCACCGACCGCACGATCGACAGGCCCAGCCCGGCGCTCTTCCCCGTGACGGTCCGTTCGGCCCCGTGCCGGTGGAAGGGCTTGAAGAGCAGGTGGACATCGTACGGCGGCACGCTCGGCCCGGTGTTGCTGACCTCCACCTCGACCTTCCCGTCCGACACGGTACGGCTCACCACCCGCACCCATCCGGTGCCGTCGTCGACGTTGTACCGGATGCCGTTCTCCACGAGGTTGTGCACGAGCCGTTCCAGCAGCAGCGCGTCCCCGGTGGTGGGGGCCTGCTCGGCGACCTCGTACATCGTGACCTTGGCCTCGAAGGCGTCGGACGAGGTGTGGGCGACCACGTGCGTCACCACGTCGGCCAGGTCGACCGGCGACCGGTCCGCGATGTGCTGGTCCGATCTGGCCAGCAGCAGCAGTCCGGAGATGAGGCGTTCGTGGCGGGCGTTGATCTCCAGCAGGCTCTCGCCCAGCTCCTTGACGTCGGGCGTGGCCGTACGCCGGTGCATGGCCAGTTCGACCAGCGCCCGGTTCAGGGTCAGCGGGGTGCGCAGCTCGTGGGAGGCGTTCGCGACGAACCTGCGCTGCCCGTCGAAGGAGTGGTCGAGCCGCTCGACCATGGTGTCGAAGGTGTCGGCGAGCTCCTTGACCTCGTCGTCGGGCCCGTCCAGGGAGATGCGCTCGTGCAGGCCGCGCTCGGCCATCGGGGCGGCGGCGATCCTGCGCGCCGTGGCGGTCACCTGGTGCAGCGGCGCCAGCACGCGGCCCGCCACCACCCAGCCGAGCACCACTGCGGCGGCCCCGACCACGATCAGCGCGACGGCTCCCTGGGTGATCAGCGACGTGACGGCGACGCCGCGCAACTCCATCTCCTGCCGCTCTATGAACTCCCTCGCCGCCTCGCCCGAGAGTTCGATCCCGTCGCGGAGGAGGAAGGTCTTCTTGAACTTGCCGGGCTCCGGCGCGAACCGGCTCTCGAAGTACTGGTTGAGCTGCTGGTCGAACAGGAGATAGGTGACGCCGAGCAGCGTCAGCCCGGCGACCATGAACAGGGCGCCGTAGACGAGGGTGAGCCGCAGCCGGAGGGTCGGCTGCGGGCGTGACAGGCGCGAGAAGATCATGCGATCCGATACCCCACTCCTGGCACGGTCTCCACGACCGGCGGGTCGGCGAGTTTGCGGCGCAGCTTCAGGATGGTGAGCCGGACCGCGCCGGTGAAGGGGTCGGCGTGCTCGTCCCACGCCTTCTCCAGCAGCTGCTCGGCGGAGACGACGGTCCCGTTCGCCCGCATCAGCTCGGTCAGGACGGCGAACTCCTTCTTCGACAGCGGCACGAACCGCCCGTTCCTGTACACCTCCCGCCGCGCCGGGTCCAGCGTGATCCCGGCCCGCCGCAGCACGGGCGGCGCGGCGGGGCGGGCGCGCCGGCCCAGCGCCAGCACGCGAGCGGCCAGCTCGGGAAAGGCGAACGGTTTCGGCAAGTAGTCGTCGGCGCCGATGGACAGCCCGGTCACCCGGTCGTCGAGCTGCGCGGCGGCCGTCAGCATCAGCACCCGCGCGTCGGATTCCGACGCCACGAGCTGCTTGCACACGTCGTCGCCGTGCACGCGCGGCAGGTCGCGATCCAGCACGACGACGTCGTAATCGTTGACCGCGATCCGCTCCAGCGCGCTCTCGCCGTCGTGCGCCAGGTCGACCGCGTGGGTCTCGTCCCGCAGCCATTCGGCGATCGCGTCGGCGAGGATGCGCTCGTCTTCTACCACCAACACCCGCATGGCGTATCCAAGCCCTTTCATCCGCTTACCGAGGCCGATTGTGGCGCAGGAGATATTCGCTCGAAGTAAGCCGAAATGGAAACGTTGAGGAAACAGCCGGCTCTATTGCATCTCCCTTCGACGACAGTTCGACGGAGGAGAGCTTTGATGCGAGGACGAGTCCTCAGCGCGCTGGCCGTGGCGCCGATCGCGTTCACCCTGGCCCTGACCGGTTGCGGGTCCGCCGGTGGCGGCGGATCCGATGTGGCGTCGGTGAGCGGCGGCAGCGGCAACCAGGCCGCGGCCACCAGCAAGCCGAGCGTGGATCCACAGGAACAAGGCCTCAAGTTCGCGCAGTGCATGCGCGAGAACGGCGTGGATGTCCCCGACCCGGAGCCGGGCAAGGGCGTCAGGATGAAGATGGAGGCGAAAGGCCCGGAGGATCGGGAGCGGATCGAGAAGGCCCAGGAGGCCTGCAAGGAGTTCGCCCCGAGCGGGCAGAAGTCGGGCCAGGGCGACCCCAAGATGGGCGAGAACCTGCGCAAGCTGGCGCAGTGCATGCGTGACAACGGCGTCGAGAACTACCCCGACCCCGAGGGCAACATGATGCGCATCACGGGTGAGGTCGGCAAGGACCCCGACTTCAAGGACGCGCAGGCCAAATGCCAGAAGGAGTCCGCCGAAGCCGGTGTGGGAGATTCCTGATGACTCCGGCGACGGACCGGGCCACGCCTCTGGACGGGAAGGCGGAGCCCGACGCGACATCCGCCCGCCGCCGACGCGGCGGGCGGGGCAAGCTGGTCGCCGGCCTGCTGGTCGCCGTGGCCGTGGCCGTCGCCGGCGGTGCGCTGGTGGCGGTGAACAGCGCGGGCCTGCTGGACGGGAACGCGGAGCCGACGCGGTCGGCCGGTGCGTTGCCCCCTGCCACCACCGAGGTGACCAAGCAGACCCTGAACGACACCAGGGACGCCGACGGCGAGCTGGGCTACGGCCCGGTGACCACGGCGGTGAGCAGGAGACCGGGCACGATCACGTGGCTGCCCGACAGCGGCCGGCAGATCACCCGCGGCAAATCCCTCTACCGGGTGGACAACGAGCCGGTCATGCTCATGTACGGCAAGACGCCCGCGTACCGCGACCTCAAGTCCGGGCTGGAGGGCGGCGACGTCGAGGCGTTGGAACGCAACCTCAGCAAGCTCGGCTACGACGGCTTCACCGTCGACGACGAGTACACCTACGACACGGCCGAGGCCGTCATGGAGTGGCAGGAGGATCGGGGGCTGGACGAGACCGGCGTGGTCGAGCTGGGCCGGATCGTCTTCGCGCCCGGCAAGGTGCGGGTGGAGAGCCTGGAGACCGAGGAGGGCCAGCCGACCGCGCCCGGTCAGAAGGTGCTGACCTACACCGGCACGTCCAAGGTGATCACGGTCGAGCTGGACGCCGAGGACCAGCGGATGGCCAAGAAGGGCTCCGAGGTCGAGGTCACGCTGCCGGACGGCAAGAGCGTGGACGGCAAGGTGACCGAGGTCGCCACCGTCATCCAGCCAGGAGAGAGCCAGGACGCCGAGCCGGAGACCCGGCTGGAGGCGCTGGTCTCGATCGGCGACTCGAAGGCCGCCAAGGGCCTCGACAAGGCGGCGGTGGACGTGACGTTCACGGCCTCCAAGCGCAAGGACGTCCTGACCGTGCCGGTCGCGGCGCTCGTGGCGCTGCAGGAGGGCGGGTTCGGCCTCCAGATCATCGAGGGAGGAAGGTCCCGGTACGTCGCGGTGGAGACGGGGCTGTTCGCCGGGGGCCGGGTCGAGGTCAGCGGCGACGGGCTCGCCGAGGGCATGACCGTGGGGATGCCGAAGTCATGACGTACCCCATGATCGAGCTGACGGACGTGTCCAGGACCTATCCCGGCGGCGTGGCGGCGCTGCAGTCGGTGTCGCTGCGGATCCGGCACGGCGAGCTGGCCGCCATCGTCGGGCCGTCGGGCTCGGGGAAGTCGACCATGCTCAACGTCATCGGCACCCTCGACCGGCCCACCTCGGGGACCGTGCACATCGACGGCTACGACGTCTCGACGTTGTCGGACGGGCAGCTGTCGGCGCTGCGGGCCACCACGATCGGCTTCGTCTTCCAGTCGTTCCACCTCGCATCGAAGGTCCCCGCGCTGGACAACGTGGCCGACGGGCTCGTCTACACGGGCCTGAGCAGGCCGGAGCGGCGCCGCCGCGCGGCGGCCGCGCTGGACCGGGTGGGGCTGGGGCACCGGATGGACCACGAGCCGCACGAGTTGTCCGGCGGTGAACGGCAGCGCGTGGCCATCGCCAGGGCCGTGGCGGGCGACCCGCCGCTGGTGCTGGCCGACGAACCCACCGGGGCGCTGGACTCGGTGTCGGGGACGGGGGTGATGGAGTTGCTGCACGAGCTGAACGCGAGCGGCACGACCATCCTGATCATCACGCACGACCGGGAGATCGCGGCGGGTCTGCCCAGGCAGGTGCGGATGCGCGACGGCCGGATCGTCTCCGACTCCGCCGCCGCCCCGCCCAGCGAGCCCTGGCCCCGGCACGCCGGATCAGGGGTGGCGTGATGGGCATCGAGGTGGCGCGGCTCAAACCGTCGCCGGCCAGGATGCGGCTGGGTGATGTCCTGCGGGTCGGCGCGGTCGGCCTGCGCACGCGACCGCTGCGGGCGTTCCTGTCGGCGCTGGGCATCGCGATCGGCATCGCCGCCATGGTCGGCGTCGTCGGGCTCTCGTCCTCGTCGGGCGCCGAGCTCGACCGTACGCTGTCGGCGCTCGGAACCAATCTGCTCACCGTGTCGTCGGGCACCACGCTCATGGGCGAGGCGGCGCAGATGCCGGAGGACGCGGAGATGATGATCGAACGCATCGGCCCCGTCGAGCGGGCGTCGTCGGTCGGGAAGGTCTCCGAGGCCAAGGTGTACCGGTCGGAGCAGATCCCCGAGGCACAGACGGGCGGCATCAGCGCGTACGCCGCGAGCCTCGACCTGCCCGCCACGGTGGGCGCGACCCTGAGCAGCGGCACCTGGCTGAACGCGGCCACGGAACGTTACCCCGCCGCCGTGCTCGGCTCCGTCACCGCCCAGCGGCTCGGCATCGGCGCGGCGGGCGTGGACACCCAGATCGTCGTCGGCGGCGTGCGGTTCACGGTCGTCGGCATCCTGAACCCGGTGGCGCTCGCCGCCGACCTGGACAGCGGGGTCCTGGTCGGCTGGCCGGTGGCGGAGTCGAGGCTGGACTTCGACGGCCACCCGACCACGCTCTACACCCGGTCGGAGGAGGCCAAGCTGGAGTCGGTACGGCAGGTGCTGGCCGGCACGGCCAACCCCGAGGCGCCGAACGAGGTGGACGTCTCGCGCCCGTCCGACGCGCTGGCCGCCAAGCAGGCGACCAGCCAGGCGTTCGCCAACCTCCTGCTGGGCGTCGGCGCGGTGGCCCTGCTCGTCGGCGGCGTCGGCGTGGCCAACACCATGGTCATCTCGGTGCTCGAACGCCGCGCGGAGATCGGCCTGCGGCGGTCACTGGGCGCCACTCGCGGCCAGATCCGCACGCAGTTCCTCGCCGAGTCGCTGCTGCTGTCCGCGATGGGCGGGAGCGGGGGGATCCTGCTCGGCATGGGCGTCACCATGGGGTACGCGCTCTACAGCGGCTGGCCGTCCGTGGTGCCGGCCTGGGCCACGGTGGGCGGCCTGGTGGCCACCCTGCTCATCGGGGCCGTGGCCGGCCTCTACCCGGCCATCCGCGCCTCCCGGCTGTCACCGACGGAGGCCCTGTCCACCCCGTGAGCGTCCGTCCGGGCGCGCGGGGTGGCGAGGCGGCCTGCTATTCGGCGGCGTAGCAGGTCGTCTTGCCGACGATCCGGACCACGGGCGGCTCTCCGGCGAGCACGGTCAGCTCGAAGGTCAGCCCCGTCTCCGGGTTGCGCAGCACTGAGACGTCCGCGTCATCGTCACGGAGATCCACATCGTCGGCGATCTTGCTGTAGCCCATTTCCCCCAGCCGGTCGAGCAGCCCCGTGGAGGCGCCCGCAGCGTCGCTCTCGGCACGCAGCAACCGCCGCGCCTGCCCCGGCAGGCAGACGTCGTCGTCGATCTCCTCGGCCTGCGACACATCCAGGCCGGCCGCGTCGAGCAGGCGCCCGGCGTCGGCGCTGAGCCGCTCGCCGGCCTCTTCGAGGTTCGCCGGCCCCGCCGCAGCGCAGGACGTCACCGCCGCGACGCAGAGGAGCATCACGGGGACACCGTGACGGCGAAGGCGCACCTTCGCAATGTAGCCGGAAACCGTCCAGGCGCACAGGGCGGAGCCGGCACGCGTCAGGGCCGCCAGCGGCGCAGCCCGGTGTCCTGCTCGTACGGCTGCGCGTCCGGGTAGGTGACCAGTTCCACCACGCTGCCCCAGGGCGTGCGGCAGTGGACGAACCGGTTGCGCCCGCCCGACTCCGGCCCCGGCAGCGGCACCGGCTCGGCCATCGGCGACCCGCCGGCCTCGATCATCCGCTGGACCGCCGCGTCCACGTCGTCCACGTACAGGGCGACGTGCTGCCATCCCAGATCGCACATGAGGACCGGGTCGGCCTGCCGTGGCCCGCCGAACTCGAACAGCTCGATTCCGGGCCCGTTGGGCAGCCGCAGCATGCGGATCGCCACCTCGACCGTCCCCTGGGGCACGCCCAGCCGCCGCTCGACCGCCCACCCTCCCTTCGGTCCCCGCTCCTTGGGCAGGGTGTCGTAGAGCACCTCGGCCCCGAACGCGCGGGCGAAGAATTTCGTCGCCTCGTCGAGGTCGGGCACCGTCACCCCGACGTGGTCGATGCCGTGCACGGTCATGGACTGTCTCCCCTCGCCGCCGCGGTCGCCGGGCCGTCGCGTCGTTCCCCTCGCGCCGGGTCGACCGCCGCGGTCGCCGGCCTCTCGCGTCGTTCCCTCGCGGCGGGTCACCGGCCGCGGAGCCTGGAGATCAGCCCCAGGTCCTCCGCGCAGCGGCCGAGCCCGAGCGCCACGGACTCCATCGGCCGCTCCGCCCTGCTCACCGGAATGCCCAGCGCCGCCCGCAACCGCCGGCCGAGCCCGCGCAGCAGCGCGCCGCCGCCCACCACCACCGCGCCGCGGTCGGCGAGATCCACGGAGATCTCGGGCGGGCACTGCTCCACGGTTTCGATCGCGGCCCGCACGATGGACTCGATCGGCTGCCTGGTCGCCTCGTAGATCCGCTGCACGGGCAGCGGAATCGAGCGCTCGCGGCCGGTGTCGCTCTCGCGTCCGCGCACCGTGACCTGCCGATACAGAGGCTTCCACGCGGTGCCGGCGCGCCGCTTGGCCGACTCGGCCTCCTCCTCGTCGAGTTGCAGCCCGTGGTCGCGTTCGACCTGGCGGATGATGGCGCGGTTCATGCCCTCGCCGCCGCCGGGGATCGCGGCGGCCGCGATCACGGAGCCGTGGGAGAGCACGGCGATCCTGGTGGTGTCGCGCCCGATGTCGATCACCATGCGCCCGGCGCAGTCCTTGACCGGCAAGCCCACGCCCAGCGCCGCCGCCAGCGCGTGCGGGATCAGCAGGATCCCCCTGGCCTCCGCCTCGAACGCGATGTCGCGCAGCGCCGCGCGCTCGATCGGGGTGGAGTTGTTCGGCAGCGCCAGCACGACGCGCGGCCTGGAGAACGGATGCCCGTGCACTCTGCGCAGGAAGTACCTGATCAGGTGCCGGGCGAGTTCGTCGTCGACCGGGAGGCCGCCGCTGACCGGCCAGCGCGTCTCTCCCCGCGCGCCCTGGGCGGCCTCGGCGCCGTATCCGACGACCCGGCCCGTGCGGCTGTCCAGCATGACGGCGGAGGGCTCGTCGAGCACGATGCCCTTGCCCTTGACGTAGATCCGGGTGCTCGCGGCACCCAGATCCATCGCCAGGTCATGACCGAGCACGTTCATCGCGGCACGTCCATCGTGGCACCTGGGGCGTCGACCAACATGCGGGGTGTATTTCCTGGGCCACTCCAACGCAACACCAGGAACCGAACGGTCTCCCTTTACCCGGCGGGCGTACGCTGCGATCGTGCTCGACTACGACTTCGAAGCCGCACATTACGACGAGACCCGTGGCGGCCTGCCGCGGGCCGAGGCCGCCGCCGAGGCCGTGCGCGGTCTGCTGCCCGGGGGCACGCTGCTCGACGTCGCGTGCGGCACCGGGCTGGTGACCAGGGAACTCGCCGGGCGCGGCCTGCGGGTGCTCGGCGTGGACGCCTCCGCCGGCATGGCGCGGGTCGCCGCGGGGCGGGTGCACGTGGTCCTGGGTGACGGCTGCGCGTTACCCGTACGCGACGGGTCGGTCGACGCGGTCACCACGATCTGGCTGCTCCACCTGCTCGGCGACGCCCGCCCGGTGATCGCCGAGGCCGCGCGCGTGGTGCGGCCAGGCGGCGTGTACGTCACGACGGTCGACAAGCGGGCCGCCCACGGGCCTGGAGGCCGGCGGCATCCCGCCGACGACCGGGAGCTGGTCGTGGCGGAGGCGGCGCGGCACGGTCTGCGGCAGTCCGGCGAGGCCACGTTCGTGGGTCACGGGCAGGGGCGGGACGGG
Source organism: Nonomuraea deserti (assembly GCF_004348685.1). GTDB lineage: Bacteria > Actinomycetota > Actinomycetes > Streptosporangiales > Streptosporangiaceae > Nonomuraea > Nonomuraea deserti. The sequence goes on from NZ_SMKO01000137.1 coordinate 9,331, forward strand.
CCTGACCCGGTGTTCCGGCTGCTGGCGTTCATCCGAGACGGATAACAGGGCGAGGTCGGTTTCGCGTCGAAAGCGACCTCGTGCGAAGCTGTGGTTGTCCCCAACACCATGGAGGTCCTCATGGCGGAATCACCGGAGCCGGAAGTCAGCGAAACTCCCGAGGACGAGATGAAGCGCAAGTTCCGCGAAGCACTGGAGCGCAAGCGCAACCAGCATGCGGGCTCCGGCGCTGGTGGCAGGGGCGTCGACCCATCGAAGATTCACGGGGCGCACGGCCCGGCTGCGAGTAAGAGATCGTTCAGGCGCAAGAGCGGCGGCTGAGCCGGAGGAACTGAGGGGGTACGGCATGCCGTACCCCCTTTTGTATTCCCGCGCTAGGTAGATCTTTGCCCGTTTGATGGCGAATCGTTTGCGTATGTCCGATTCGCTGCTAGAGTTGCCGCCATTACCAGCCGGTGACCTGGCCCTTACCCAAGAGAGGGCCTCCGGCTGGCGCCGAATCCCGACTCGATCGGGAACCGGGGACCCACCCTCACTGGGGTGAATCCGGCCGCGTGCCGGTAGGGCATCTCCACGCCCGAACCCGTCAGCTAACCCGGTAGGTGTGATGGAGAGGACATACCGCATGTATTGCCGCGTCGTACCCCCGAATCGCGTAGTGCCGGCCGCCGCCTGAGCGGCCCTCCTTCCCCAGGTTCTTTCCCTCGCCCGATGTAGTCGCTCGGGCGTGCCGCAGCGCCGTGCCTTCTTGCCGGCGCGCCTCCCCCTCGTCCCCTCGCGAAGGACTTCACATTTTCATGTCTCCCCGTTCTGGTCTGCGTTCCCTTGCCCTGCTCACCGCCTCCGCCGTCAGCTCGATGAGCGTCGTCTGCACCGCGGCACACGCCGATCCGGGCGCCGAGGAGAAGGTCCTGTTCAAGGGCTCCACCACGGCGTCGTACTTCTGGGACGACGGCTCGGGCAGGGCCGGCGACACCGGCCTCCCCGCCAGCGGCAAGCCGATGCAGAAGGGCATGGCCGCCAGCCCGAGCTGGCCGCTGCTGACCGAGGGGTACGTGATCTACAAGGGCAAGAAGATGCCCTTCTTCGTCGGGGACAGAGGGCCGGGGGAGCCGTCCAGTCGCGGCATCATGCTGGATCTCGACGCCAAGACGTTCGCCGACCTGACCGGGGGCACCTTCAACCGCGACTCGCTGATGATCGACGGCAATGGCGGCAAGGGGCACATCGAGATCGACTACGTCATCACCAAGTGGGGTGACGGCCTGGGCAAGAAGGGGCGGCCGGTGCCCTTCTCGACCGGCGCGTACGCCCGGCGAGGCTGACTTTACTAACGTGGCGCCAGAATGACATTCTGGTCACCGTGACCCTCCGCGTAGCCGCGAACGGCATCGACATCGCCTACGAAAGCATCGGCTCCCCCGACGGACGGCCCCTGCTTCTCATCATGGGGCTCGGCGCGCAGCTCACCCACTGGGACGACGGGTTCTGCGAGCTCCTGGTGGAGCAGGGACACCACGTCGTCCGGTTCGACAACCGCGACGCGGGCCTGTCGACTCACCTCCACGACCAGGGCGCTCCCACGACGGGGGCGCCTTCGGCGTACCTGCTGGACGACCTGGCCGACGACACCGCGGGCTTCATGGACGCCATCGGCTGGCCGGCCGCCCACGTGGTCGGCGCCTCCATGGGCGGGATGATCGCCCAGTCCCTGGCCATCCGGCATCCGGCACGGGTGCTGACCCTCACCTCGCTCATGTCGACGCCCGGCCCCACGGTCGCTCCGCCGACGGAGGCCGCGTTCGCGGCCCTGACCGCCCGTCCCGCCGCCGAACGGGCGGCCGTCATGGCGCAGGCGCTGGAGACGTATGCGGTGATCGGCTCGCCCGGTTACGCGATGGACCGGGAGAGGGTCGTCCAGAGGGCCGGGCGCGCGTTCGACCGCTGCTTCGACCCGGCGGGCACGGGCCGGCAGCTGGCCGCGATCATGGCTTCGGGTGACCGTACGGACCTGCTGGCGAGCCTGACCATACCGGCGCTGGTGCTGCACGGGGAGGCCGACCCGCTCATCCCGGTCGAGGGCGGCCGGGCCACGGCGGCGGCCATTCCCGGCGCCCGGCTGGTGACCTATCCGGGCATGGGCCACGACCTGCCCGAGCCGCTCTGGCCGGAGATCGCCCGCGAGATCGCCAAGCTGACCGCCGCCTGACTACGCGGACCGCTCCCGCCGCCGGAGGATCTCGGCCACGTGGGTCTCGGCCCACGTGGCCACCGCCGAGATCGGGTCGTGCAAGGAGCGGCCCAGGTCGGTCAGCGCGTACTCCACCCGAGGCGGCACCTCCGCGAACACCTCGCGCGTGATCAGCCCGTCCTGCTCCATGGTCCGCAACGTCTGCGTCAGCACCTTGGGCGTGACCCCGCCGATCCGCGAGCGCAGCCGGGTGAAGCGCATCGGCCCGTCGGCGAGGCAGAGCAGCACCAGCGCCGACCATTTGTCGCCGATCCGGTCGAGAACCACCCGCGTCGGGCAATTCGGGTCGAAGATATCACCGGTATCCACAAGGTACTTATAGCACGGTGAAGTAACCAGTATCCGATGGATATCGTGACCCCATGAAGATCCTTCTTTTCGGCGCGACCGGCATGCTCGGTCAGCGCATAGCCGCGGAACTGGCCGGCCGCGGGCACGAGGTGACCGGCCTCAGCCGCAGCGGGCCCGTCAAGGGCGACGTCCACGACGCCGCCACGCTGGCCAAGGGCCACGACGCCGTCATCTCCGCCATCGCGCCGCCGCGCGACGGCACCGAGCCGGGGCCACCCTTCCTCGCCGCCAACCGCGCCCTCATCGAGGGTGTGCGCGCGGCCGGGGTGCGCCGGCTCGTCGTCGTGGGCGGCGCGGGCAGCCTCCAGGTCTCGTCCGGCGTCGACCTGGTCGACACGCCCGGCTTCCCCGAGCACCTGAAGAAGGAGGCGCTGGCCGCTCGTGCCGCGCTCGAGCTCTACCGGGAGGTCGCGGACCTCGACTGGACCTACGTCTCGCCGGCCGCGGAGCTCGCGCCGGGCGAGCGTACGGGCGCCTTCCGCGTCGGCGGCGACATGCTGCTGACCGACGAGCGGGGCCGCAGCGCCATCAGCGCCGAGGACCTCGCGGTCGCGATCGCCGACGAGGTGGAGCGGAACGCCCACCCGCGCAGCCGCATCACCGCCGCCTACTGAGCCGCCTCGCCGGAGACCGGCTGGGCGTCCTCGTCGGGGAGCAGCGCCTTCTCGTCGGGCTTGTGCACGAGCACGTTGTCCACGTACGACTTCACGGCCGTGGTCAGCCCCACGTCGGCGTTCTCCCCCTCCGACAGATACCAGCGATGGTCGAGGATCTCGTGGAAGAGCTGCGCGGGCTCCAGCTTCCCGCGCAGCTCGGCGGGGATCGCCTCGACCGTGGGCTGGAACACCTCCGCCAGCCAGCGGTGCGCCACGATGGCCTCGTCCTCGTGCCGCAGGCCCTTGGCGACCCTGAAGCCGTCGAGGTCGTTGAGCAGCCGCCGCGCCTGGTTCTCCTCCACGTCGAGCCCGGTCAGCCTGAGCAGCCGCCGCTGGTGGTGCCCCGCGTCCACGACCTTGGGCCGTACGATCAGCCGTCCGGTGCCGACCTTGCGCCGCACCATCATCTCGGCCACGTCGAAGCCGAGCAGGTTGAGCCGTCTGATCCGCTGCTCCACCCGGTGCCAGTCGACCTCCTCGATGATCTCGCTCTGGGTGATCTCGTCCCACAGGCGGTGGTAGCGGGCGACGATGTCCTCGGCGGTGTCCATGGGATCGATCGACGGGTGCAGCAGCCCGCCGGCCTCGAGGTCGAGCATCTCGCCGAAGATGTTCGTGTGCGCCACGTCGATGTCGCCGCGCCGCTGCCCCTCGCTGATCATCGGGTGCATCTCGCCGGTCTCGGCGTCCACGAGGTAGGCGGCGAACGCCCCCGCGTCCCTGCGGAACAACGTGTTGGACAGCGAGCAGTCGCCCCAGTAGAAGCCGTTCAGGTGCAGCCGGACCAGCAGCACGGCGAGCGCGTCCAGCAGGCGGGTGAGCGTGTCGGGGCGCAGGGTGCCCGACATGACCGCGCGGTAGGGGAGGGAGAACTGCAGGTGCCTGGTGATCAGTGCCGCGTCGAGCCCGTTCTCGCGGCCGGTGACGTACGCGACGGGCTCCACGGAGGGGGCGTCGAGCCGGGCGAGGTCCCACAACAACTGGTATTCGCGCTTGGCGTACCGCTCGCTGATCTCCTTGATCGCGTACACCTTGCCGGACAGTCTGGCGAACCGCACCACGTGGCGCGAGATGCCGCGGGGCAGATCGACCAGGTGACGCTGCGGCCAGTCTTGGAGGGGCACCTCCCAAGGGAGGCGGATCAGGTCAGGGTCGCCTAGCGCGCCGGTGATCTGCAGGGGCATTTCATCAGGATATGGTGCATCGGTGGACGAGTTTCTCAAGTGGTACTTTTCCGACCGTCCCGTCATCGCCAGCACATTGGGGGCGGACGGCTACGATCACACCCTCGGCGATTTCACCGCCACCGCCTGGACCGCCCGCGAGCGGGAGGAGGCCCGCTGGCACGATCGCCTGTCGGCACTCGAGACCGGGTCACTCGACGACACGATCGACAGAGACCTTGTCCTCTCCCAGCTGAGGGGTTCCATCGCGCTGGCCTCCTGGCCCGCATGGCGGCGCGACCCCGCCACCTACCTGTCCGCGATCTTCGCCTCGATGTTCACGCCGTTCCAGCACCGCCTCAAGCCGGAGCCCGAGCTGGTGGCGGCCGCCGTCTCCCGGCTCGCCGAGGTGCCCGGCGTGCTGGCCGCCTGCCGCGCCAACCTGGACCCCGACCTGGCGGCCCCGCTGCTGGTGCAGCGCGGGCTCGGCCAGGCCCGCACCGGCCGCAACTTCCTCACCCGCACGATCCCGTCCATGGTCCAGGACGAGGGCCTGCGCGCGACCCTGGCCGAGGCCGCCGAGCCCGCCGCGCGGGCGTTCGACGAGCTGGTCACCTTCCTGGAGGGCTTCGAGTGCGGCGGCACCTGGCGGATGGGGGAGAAGCTCTACTCCACGCTGCTGCGCGAGCGCGAGATGCTCGCGTACGGCGCCGCCGAGCTGCACGAGAAGGGCAAGGCCGCCTGGGCGGAGCTGGACGCGCGGATGCGCCGGGTCGCGCTCGGGGTCAACGGCACCGAGGACTGGCGGGCGGCCATGGAGTCCCTCATGGACGATCACCCGCCCACGCTGGCCGACATGCGCGCAGAATACGAGGCGGAGACCCGGCGGGCCCGCGCGTTCGTCAGGGAGCACGACCTGGTCACGTTCGCCGACGGCGAGGAGTGCCACGTGCTGCCGTCGGCCGAGTACACGCGCCCGGTCCTGTCCGTCGCCCACTACCTGTCGCCGCCGCCGCTGAGCGCCTCACGCACGGGCGTCTTCTTCGTCCCCTACACGCCCGACGACTTCACCCCCGAACAGGTACGCCAGCGCCTGCGCACCAACTCCCGGGCCCAGATGCCGTCGATCGCCGTCCACGAGGCCTATCCGGGGCACCACTGGCACCTGTCGTACATGGCGGGCAACCAGCGTACGGCCAGGAAGGTCTTCCGCACCCCGTACTTCACCGAAGGCTGGGCCCTGTACGTCGAGAAGCTCCTGCACGAGCAGGGCTACTTCGACACCCCCGCCACCGAGCTGGCCCACCTCGACTGCCGGATCTTCCGCGCCGCCCGGATCGTGGTGGACACCGCGCTGCACTGCGAGGACATGTCCGTCGAGGAGGCCGAGACGTTCATGGCCACGAAGGCGTCGCTGTCGCCGGGGACCGCCCAGGGCGAGGTGAACCGCTACTGCGCCTGGCCCACGCAGGCGCCGTCCTACCTCACGGGCGCGATCGAGATCGACCGGATCCGGGAGTCGTTCCGCGGCACGCCGAAGGAGTTCCACGACCGGATCGCCGGATCCGGGGGCCTGCCCCTGGGTCTGGCCGAGCAGGCCGCGCTCGCCTGACCACCGCCTGCCGGGCGGCCCCGGTGGTCGGGCCCGGTGGCCGGGCGGTGTGGTCGGAGCCGGGCGGCCGGGCCGTGCGGTCAGGGGCGGCGGGGGAACGCCGGCGGGTTGAGCGCGCGGTCGACGACGGCGGCGAGCTGCTCGTCCGTGAGGATGGCCGGCTTGCCGACGCCGAGCCCTCTGACGTACACCTCGCACAACCACTCCAGCAGGCGGGTCGCCTCGAACGCCTGCTCCAGCGTCGGCCCGATGGTCACCCCGCCGTGGTTGGCCATCAGGGCCGCCTGCTTGCCCTCCAGCGCCGCCCGTACGTTGGCGGCCAGCTCGGGAGTGCCGTACGTGGCGTACTCGGCGACCTTGACCACGCCGCCGAGTGACAGCGCGTTGTAGTGCACCGGCGGCAGCTCCGTCATCGTGGTGGCCACGACCGTCCCGAACACGGAATGCGTGTGCACCACGGCCAGCGCGTCCGTGGCCTCGTAGACGGCCAGGTGCATGGGGGTCTCGCTGGACGGCTGGGCGTCGCCTTCGACGAGGTGGCCCGAGACGTCCACGATCGGGCACAGCTCGGGCGTCAGCCGGTCGAGCGCGACCCCCGAGGGCGTGACCGCCACCAGGTCGCCCTGGCGCACGCTCAGGTTGCCCGAGGTGCCGATGACCAGGCCGAGCTCGACGGCGCGCCGCCCGTACTCGCACAACTGCTCGCGGAGGCTCATGTGCGTCGAATGTAGTGGGTTGTCCGAAACGCGGCAATCAGCGGCGGTCGAGGGCACCCAGCATGATGCGTTCCGCGCCCTCCCTGGTGATCCGGCCGGGGTAGAGCAGCAGGTGCAGGCTGAGGCCGTCCACCAGGGCGAGCAGGTGCTCGGTGAGGTCGTCCAGGTCGCCGTCCGCGTGGTCCTCCGCGTGGTCCTCCGCGTGGTCCTCCGCGTGGTCCTCCGCGTGGTCCTCCGCGTGGTCCTCCGCGTGGTCCTCCGCGTGGTTTTCCGGGACCAGCTCGCCGGCCGCGCGGGCCTGCCCGAGCAGGTCGCGTACGGCGGCGCGCAGCTCGGCCGCCTCCGCCCGCTGCACCTCGGCCAGGCGTTCCGAGGTCAGGCTGCGGCTCCAGAAGCTGACCTCGAGCCGGGTCTCCTGGCCGCGCTCGTCGTCCAGCGGCAGGTTGTCGAGCAGCAGCTCGCGCAGCGCGGCCAGCCCCGTCGCGCCCTCGACCTTGGCGGTCAGCCGGGCGCGGATGCGCTGGTGGGACTGGCGCAGCGCCGACAGCAGGATCTCGTCCTTGTCGGCGAAGTAGTGGGCGAGGACCCCGTTGGAGTAGCCGGCCTCCTTGGCGATGGCCCGCGTGGTGGCGGCGTCGATGCCGTCCCTGACGATCACCCGGCCGGCCGCCGCCATGACCTCGCGCCTGCGTTCGTCGTGGTCGACGATTTTCGGCATCGGGCTGCCCCTCTCGTAGACGTACCTCACCATATTGACTTTTTATTCGGACGTCTGTCTATTTAGACCATGACCGTCGCCACCGTCGGCGTGCACATCGTCGACATCCTCGCCAGGCCCGTCGAGCACATCCCCGAAGGCCAGGACACCGTGCTGGTCGACCAGATCCGCCTCACCGCCGCGGGCGCCGCCGCGGGAACGGCGGTCGACCTGGTCAAGCTGGGCAACTCCGTGGTCACCATGGGCGCCGTCGGCGACGACGAGCTGGGCGACTTCCTGCTGGCGGTGCTCACCAAGCGCGGCGTGGACGCCTCGCGCCTCGTGCGCAGGCCGGGGGAGCAGACCGCCGCGTCGATCCTGCCCATCAGGCCCGACGGCGGCCGGCCCAGCTTCCACGTGCCCGGCGCGAACCTCGGGGTGACGTACGCCGACCTGGACGCCGGGGTGCTGCGCGGCGCGCGGGCGATCCACCTCGGCGGGATGGACGTCACGTTCGGCCTCGGCGATCCGGCCTTCTTCGCGCTCCTGGACGAGGTACGCGCGGCCGGGACGATCGTCACGATGGACCTGCTGTCGGAGATGCCCGACCTGCTGGGCATGGCCACGGCGTTCCTGCCCCACGTGGACTACGTCCTGCCCAACGAGTCGCAGGCCCTCCTCATGACGGGTGCCACCGACGTCGCGGCGGCCGCGGACGCCCTGCTGGCCCGCGGGCCTCGCGGCGTGCTCGTCACCCTCGGCGCGTCGGGCAGCCTCGTCGTGACGGCGGGCGGCGCGGAGCGGGTGCCCGCGATCAAGGCGGAGGTGGCCGACACGACCGGCTGCGGCGACGCCTACTGCGCCGGCTTCCTCACGGGCCTGCTGCACGGCCAGGACGTGCCGGTCGCCGCCCGCTGGGGCACGGCCGCCGCCGCCCGCGTGGCCACCGGCCTCGGCTCGGACGCCGGCCTCACCGACCTCGCATCCACCCTCAGCCTCCTCTAAGGACCCCAAGATGACCGACGCAGAACTCCGCCGGAGGGCCTCGAAGGTCGTCCCCGGCGGCATGTACGGCCACCTCAACGCCGCCCTCTTCGCCCCCGGCTTCCCGCAGTTCTTCCAACGTGGCGAGGGCTGCCGGCAGTGGGACGTCGACGGCAGGGAGTACATCGACTTCATGTGCAGCTGGGGTCCCGTCGTGCTCGGGCACCGGCACCCCCGCGTGGAGGAGGCAGCCGCCCGCCAGGCCGCGCTCGGCGACTGCCTCAACGGGCCCGGCCCGATCATGGTGGAGCTGGCCGAGCTGCTGGTGGACACCGTGCCGAGCGCCGACTGGGCGATGTTCTCCAAGAACGGCACCGATGCCACCACGCAGGCGCTCATGGTCGCCAGAGCCGCCACCGGGCGGACGAAGGTGCTGATGGCGCACGGCGCCTACCACGGGGCCGACCCCTGGTGCACGCCGTCACCCGCGGGCACGACGCCGAACGAGCGGGCCGACCTGGTGGAGTTCACCTACAACTCGCCGGAGTCACTGGAGTCGGCGGCGGCGACCGTGGAAGGGGACGTGGCGGCGATCATCGTCACACCCTTCAAACACGACTCGTTCGAGGACCAGGAGCTGGTGGAGCCGGCCTTCGCCCGCGGCGCCCGCGCCCTGGCGGACCGCCTCGGGGCCGCCCTGGTGATCGATGACGTGCGCGCCGGGTTCCGCGTCGACCTGCGCGGCTCGTGGGAGCCGTACGGGGTGCGCCCCGACCTGACGGCGTGGTCCAAGGCGATGGCCAACGGCTACCCGATCGCCGCCGTGACCGGCACGGACGCGCTGCGCGGACCGGCGCAGACGCTGTACTCGACGGGGTCGTTCTGGTTCTCGGCGGTCGCGATGGCGGCGGCCAAGGCCACCATCGAGACCCTGCGCGACACGGACGGCATCGCCGCCATGGAGCGGGCCGGCTCCCAGCTGCGCGAGGGCCTCTACGCGCAGGCCAAGTCGCACGGGTTCACCGTGAACCAGACGGGGCCGGTGACGATCCCGTGGCTCAGCTTCGACAGCGACGCCGACCTGTCCGTGGCGATGCACTGGAGCGACGCCTGCCTGCGGCACGGCGTCTACCTGCACCCGTGGCACAACTGGTTCATGTCGGCGGCGCACACGGAGGACGACGTCGCCAAGGCCCTGGAGGGTACGGACCAGGCGTTCGCGGAGACCCGCGCCCACCTGGGCTGACGGTCGCGTTCATGAGCGCCGCTCCGACTCCGCGGCGGCCCAGGCGAAGATGCCCTTCGCCATCAGGGACAGCTCGCCGGCCGCCCGCGCGGAGAAGACCTCGGCGCGTACGCGGTGCACGCCCGCGTCGTCCGGCGCCGCCAGGGCGGCCAGCTCCGCGAGGTGCCCGGCCAGCCGCTCGTCGCCCTCGGAAAGGGCCTTGAGCGCCGCGTCCGCGAGCACCGCTGGGCCGCCCGCCAGGCCGGCGAGCGACCGCGCGAGAACGGCGTCGGGGGCGGGCTTGAGGCTGGCCGGGTTGCCGTCGTACCAGCCGCCGTAGAGCCGCCACAGATTCCGTACGACGAACTCCGGCTCGTCGTAGCGGGCCCGCAGGTAGGGGCGGTCGGCCAGGTGGGCGGGGGGCTCGACGGTATGCACGATCTCGTCGAGCCGCGCGCCCGCGTTGAGCAGGCCGAGGGTCTGCGTGACGAGCGAGCGCAGCCAGTCCGCCGTCTCCAGCAGCGCCTGCCGGATGCGATCGCGGCCGAAGACGGGGGCGCCGTGGCTGGGGAGCATGATCTCGGCGTCCATGGCGGCCATCCGCTCCAGCGCGTGCACCCACTCCCTGGGATAGCGCTGGACCTTCTGCGGGTTGCCGCAGTTGGGCGTCACCCAGACGAACAGGTCGCCGGGGAGCAGCAGTTTGTGCTCGGGAACGTACGCGATGGTCGCGTCGTCCGTCTCGCCCTTGGCGTGCAGGAGGTCGAACGTCAGCCCGCCGCGCCGCACGGCGAGCGTGTCGGTGTAGGTGACGTCGGGATGCCGGTAGCGGGTTGGCCAGCGCAGCTCGGGGCTCTGGAACTGTCGCTGGTTGATCACCGCGTTGTAGCCGTTGGTCAGCAGATAGCGCTCGAACCGGTCCCCTACCGCCCTGTGGGCGTAGACCGTGGCCCGCGGCCCCGACTCCTCGAACGGCGCCGTCCCGGACACGTGGTCGATGTGCCCGTGCGAGTAGAAGGCGGTGGTCAGCGGCACCGTGCTCCATCTGCGCACGTCCTCGTGCAACCGCGCCGCGGTGTACGGGTTGCCGGTGTCGAACAGCACCAGCTCGCCCTCGGTCTCGAAGGCGATCACGTTGCCGAACCCCGGCCACCAGCCCAGGCCGTCGGCCACCGTCTGGACGCCGGTGCCGGCCAGGCCGGCGTCCACGATGCTGTCGTCCGATTCGCCGCGCCACACACGGTCCGCGTACTCGACGATCACGTGACCACCTCTTCCTAGAATCTCATTCTAGGCGCAGCTGATCGTCGCCGCACAACCTGGCGCCGGATCTCCGGACACGTTACGTGATCGGCCGGTCACTCGTTAGAGTGGGTGCCTCTCAGAGCCCTCATGCCGGAGGGGCTCGAATCATGGGGGTCTCATGCGCGTGTCCAAACTTCCGCTCGTCCTGCTCGCCGTCGCCTGCGCCGGAGCCTGCGCGGGGCCGCCCGCCCCGGTCCAGAACGCGGCCGGTCCCGAGGCCGCCAAGAGCCCGGACGGCGCGATCACGTTGTCCGGCTCCGGCGAGTTCACCGACGACGACACCTCGGCCATCGCCTACGACCGCAAGCTCGCCCCGAAGGGCGCCCAGGCCAGCGTCACCGTCGAGTCGTCAGGAGACGAGACCACCACCTCGCTGGTCGCCGAGGGCCTGCTACCCGACCGGCGCTACGGCGTCCACCTGCACACCAAGCCGTGCGGGAAGAAGCCCGACGACTCCGGTCCGCACTACCAGCACCACCCGGGGAAGATCAATCCGGAGAGCGAAGTGTGGCTCGACATCCGCACCGACGACGAGGGGGCCGGCCGCTCGACGGCCCGCAACGACTGGGCGCTCGACCCCGCCAGGCTGCCGGGCTCGCTGGTCATCCACGCCAAGCCGACCACGCCCAAGGGGCCCAAGGCCGGCGTGGCCGGCGACCGCATCGCCTGCGTGACGCTCAAGAAGGTGCCGTGACTGCCTGACCCGATGCTCCCTCCTTGCGGGAGTGCACGCATAAGAAGTGTGCTCCCGCAAGGAGGGGGATGGTCAGGACCTGTCCGCCAGGGTGAAGGCGCCGCGGGCGAGGGCGGTGAGTTCGAAGCCCAGCTTCCCGTCGTCGAACGCCGCCGCGGGGTTGACCGCCATCGCCGTCACGACGTACGTCTTCCCGCCGGAGGTGCGAGCCAGGAAGCTCTGGTCGAGCACGCCCGGCTCCGAGCCGCCCTTGTACCACACCGTCGTCCACTTCTTCGGGTCGAGCCCGAGCGCGTTGGCGGGGACCGACATCGCCTCGCCGACGTGCTTGTCACCCATCCTGGCCAGCCGGGCGTGGGCGCCGCAGATGTCGGAGGGTGAGGCGAAATACTCGATCGTGTCCAGCTCACGCGGCTTGGTCCAGGTGGCGACGCGGTCGAGCGGGACCTTGGCGACGACCTTCTCCAGGTAGTCCCGCTTCTTCGCGGTGCTCAGCGACAGATACCGCTTGGCGTGGCGGGGATAGTCGGCGCCCTTGAGCACGAACAGCTCCCGCGTCTTGAGCAGCGGGAAGTTGCGCTTGTCCGTGGCGCCCCAGGCGCGCATGGTGCGCTCGACCGCCTTGCGGCCCACCTTGTGGATCAGCAGGTCGGTGGCCGTGTTGTCGCTGATGGAGATCATCAGCTTGGCGGCCTCCATCACGGTGACCTTGCTGCCGTCGGGCCGGTCCTGGAGCTCGCCGCTGGGCAGGCTCTTCAGCTCGGGGGTGATGGTGAGCTTGGTGTCCCAGCCGAACGCGCCGGCCTTGATGCGCTGGGCCACGGTGCCGAGCACGTACAGCTTGAAGACCGAACCCAGGGGGCGCCTCTTGTCGCGGGCGGTGGCGTGCACGGGGCGGCAGTCCCCGTTCTTGGCCACCTCGGCCGCGATGAAGCCGGCCTGCGGCGCGGCCTTCTTCAGCCGCCTGTCCAGTTCTGCCCAGTTCTTGGGGGCGGGCGCGCGGAACAGCAGGCCGTTGATCAGGCCCGCGGTGTCCACCGACAACGAGATCTCGTGTCGCCACTCGCCCCCGGTCGCCAGCGCGATCAGCACGTCTTCCCTCGACGTCGTGACCTTCTCCAGCCGCAGGCCCTTGAAGGCGACCAGGATCTGGTTGATGGTGGCGGCCGGGGTGTCCTTGAGGAAGCCGGCGGCGAAGTGCTTGGCGATCTCCTCCTCCGGGACCGGCGGAGTGGCCAGCGCGTCGAGCAGCCAGCTCAGCTGCTTGCCGACGGGCGTGTCGGGGATCTCGGGCGCGGCGACGGCGGCCGCCGACACGGGTGCCTGGACGCTCGCGGCGCCCGCCGAAATGGGCTGGCTCACGCAGGCCGTCATGGAGACCGCGACCGCGGCGGTCGCCAGCACCCGGGTGGGCTTCGACGGGGTTTTCATGAGGGGGCTCCTTCGGCCTCGACTTTCGCGTACCACCAGCGAACCGGAGCGCGAGGGCGCGGGCCACCAAGTGGACCGCCGTTCTCGCAGGTGGGGCTGTCCGGAAGAAATATGCGGATAACCTCATAGACGCCCTCCCGATCCCTCATGACGATGGAGGCCTATGACATCCAGGCTGGTGGCCGGGCTGCTCGCGGTGGCCTCGGCCGCGGGGATCGTGGTGGGCACGTGGTTGGCGGGCGGCATGCCCTCCGCGTCGGCCTTACTGCCGTACATCCTGGTCTCCCTCATGCTGCCCGGAGTGGGCTGGCTGCTGGCGTACAGACGTCCGGAGGTCCGCTACGGCTGGGTGCTGCTCGCCGCCGGGCTGTCGCTAGGGGTCGGCATGCTGGGCACGGGGCTGACCGCTTCCGGGGCCCCTGCGGGACTCCTCGACTACGTGAAGTCCGTCGCGCTCGCCCTCTTCTACGGGCTGACCTGGATCTACGTTCCGCTGCTGTTCCCCGACGGGCGGCTGCCCTCGCGGCGCTGGCGGGCCGTCCCGTGGATCGCGGGCATCGCGATCGCCGCGCACGGCATCGGGACGGCGAAGGCCGGGCTGGACCCCTACGATTCCACGGCCCAGGTCGACCTGGTCGCGGCGCTGGTGGGCGGCGCCGGGCAGTTCGTCACGTGGATCATCGCGGGAATCGTGTTCTGGGGGCTCGTGCTCCGCTGGCGGCGCAGCGAGCGGCCCGAGCGCGCCCAGTACGCGTGCATGGTCGCGGGCGTCGCCGCGACCGTGGCGGGGGGCGTACTGACGGTGCTGTTCATCTTCGGGCTGGGCACGCCGTTGCTCACGGGAGTCGCCGGGCTGGCGCTGGTCGGCTCGCTTCCCGCCGCCATCGGGGTGGCGATCGTGCGGCACCGGTTGCTCGACATCCGGTTCGGCATCAGGGGATCGCGCCTGCACCTGGTGTTCGACGTGCGGCCGACGGTCGGCGAGGTGCTGTCGGACCTGGGCACCGCGCTGGAGGACACGCCCGAGCCGGTGGAGCAGCTCGGCCGGCTGGCCGCCGCCGTGCGCGCCGGGCTGGAGCTCAGATGGGCGGCCGTGACGCTCGCCGACGGGACACGCGTGGTGTCGGGCCGGGCGGAGGGCCCGGCCGCGCTGACGATGCCGGTACGCGGCGGCCTCGGCCACATCGAGTGCGGCCCCAGGGACGCCGGACCGCTCACCGGCCAGGACCGGCGGCTCCTGGAGGCGCTGGCCGTGCCCGCGGGCCTGGCGATCCAGAGCGCCGGGCTCGTCACCCGGCTGGTCAACGCCCAGGAGGCCGAACGCCGCCGCATCGAACGCAACATCCACGACGGCGTCCAGCAGCAACTCGTCGCCCTCATCGCCGGCATCGAGCTGGCCCGCGCCACGGGAGCGGGCGCGGACATGCTTGCCCACCTGCGCGAGCAGGCCCGCCAGACGCTCGCCGACCTGCGAGAGCTGGCCGCCGGCATCCACCCGTCCTCCCTCAGCCAGGGCGGCCTGGTGGAGGCCGTCGAGGAGCGCTGCTCGCGCCTGCCCGTGCGCACCACGGTGACCTCGGCCCCCGCCCTGCGGTCGAGGCGCTTCACCGACGAGATAGAAGGTGCGATGTACTTCACCGTGAGCGAGGCCGTGGCCAACGCGCTCAAACACGCGGAGGCCGCCGCCATAGAGGTACGCCTGTCGCAGGCGGACGGACGCCTGACCGCCGCCGTCGCCGACGACGGGAAGGGCTTCGACGCCTCGCTCACGCGGCGCAGAGGTCTGGCGACGTTGTCGGACCGGCTGGACGCCCTCGGCGGCGGCCTGAGCGTCGGCAGCGAGCCAGGGAAGGGAACACGGGTGAACGCGTGGGTACCGGTCGATGAGTGAGCCGATCCGCACGGTCGTGGCCGACGACCACTATCTGGTGCGCGAGGGCACCCGCCGGCTGCTCGAGATGTCGGGCGAGGTGGAGGTCGTGGGCACGGTGGGCAACGCCGACGAGCTCCTCGACGCCGTACGCCGGCTCGGCCCCGACGTCGTGATCACCGACATCCGGATGCCGGGAGGGGAGTGGCGGCCGGGCTTCGAGGGTATCGACGCCGCCCACCGCATCCGCTCCGCCCACCCGGGCGTCGGGGTGGTGGTGCTGTCGCAGTTCGCGGACGCGTTGTTCGCCTTCGAGCTGTTCAAACACGGCACCGAGGGTTACGCCTATCTGCTGAAGGACCGGGTCGGCGACCTGGACGAGCTGCTCGGCGCGATCGGCGCGGTGGCCTCGGGCGGCTCGGTCATCGACCCGAAGGTGGTGGAGGGCCTGCTGGCCAGGCGGGACGTGCGCGGCCAGCGGGAGGAGCTGACCGGCCGCGAGCGTGACGTGCTGCGGGAGATGGCGCACGGCCGGTCGAACGCCGCCATCGCCCGGGCCCTGCACCTGTCGATCTCGTCGGTGGAGAAGAACGTCAACGCCATCTTCACCAAACTCGGCCTGGAGAACAGCGGGGATGTGCACCGCAGGGTGGCCGCCGTCCTCGCCTACCTGGGCCCCGATCCGTCCTAGCATCAGGCCCGGCCCGTCGCCGGCCTGCCGGGGGAGCGCACGTGGCGCGCGCCCGCCCGGGCGCCGGTCAGCCGTCGCCGCCGCTCATGTGAGCGGCATGGGAGTCCTGCACGATCTTGCGCAGCGCTGTGGCCACCGGTTCGACCGGCTCCGACAGCTGCTCGATCCGTCTCCTGCCGTGGTGGCGTTGCTCCCGCTCCGGCGGGAGCACCTTCAGCCTGGCCGCCGCCGCGAGGGCCGCCAGGATCCGGACGTCCTGGTCGAGGCGGCCGACGGGCCGGCCGCCGCGCGCCGCCCTGCTGACGCGCTCGGCGAGCTTGCGCGACAGGTACGGCCTTCGCGGCGTGATCCGCTCGACGGGGAACAGCAGCACCCGCCGCCGCTCCACCCGGATGAGCCGGGCGGCCTCCAGCTCGTCGCGGACGAGGCGGAACGCGCCCGCGCGGTCCTTGCGGATCCAGTGCCGCCACGACCGGGGCGGGGAGTTCGCGATCTGCTCCCACACGGCCGCCTGCAGCGGGCCGGGATCGGCGGGGGCGACGACCGCCCGCGCCGTGCCCGCGTCGTCCGTCAGGTTGCCGGCCAGCAGCAGCTCGGCCAGCGCCGCCGCGCGCAGCAGGTAGCCCAGCTCGCCGCGGTTGGCCAGTCGTTCCTTGCGCAGGTCGAAGGCGAGCAGGAACGCCGACCTCGGCAGGGACTCATCCCGCTCCACCCGTATCTCCGTCTTCATCCGCCGGCTCCTTGTCCTCCTGGGTTTCCTCCTGGCTCTTCCTCGGCCGTCCGCGGGGCCGCATCCGCCCCACGCCGTCGGGCAGGCGTCCGGCCTCCGACAAGGCCCTGCGCAGCAGGAACTCGATCTGCGAGTTGGTGCTGCGCAGTTCGTCGGAAGCCCACCTGGCCAGCGCGTCGTGGACCACCGGGTCGAGCCGCAGGAGGATCTTTTTCCGGTCCACGTCGATTACTGGTAGAGCGTTCCGGTGTTCACGATCGGCTGCGTGTCACGATCGCCGACCAGGACCACGAGCAGGTTGCTGACCATGGCGGCCTTGCGCTCCTCGTCCAGCTCGACCACGTCGTGCTCGGCGAGCTTGGCCAGCGCCGTCTCGACCATGCCGACCGCCCCTTCGACGATCCGCTGGCGGGCCGCCACCACCGCGCCGGCCTGCTGGCGCCGCAGCATGGCGTGGGCGATCTCCGGCGCGTAGGCCAGGTGGATGATGCGGGACTCGATGACCTTCACCCCGGCCGCGGCCACCCTGATCGAGATCTCCGCGGACAGCTTCTCGTTGATCTCGTCGGCGTTGTCGCGCAGGGACAACCGCGGCTCGCCGTGCGAGTCGTACGGGTAGCTGCCCGCGATGTGGCGCACCGCCGTCTCCGCCTGGATGGCGACGAACTCCACGAAGTCGTCCACCTCGAAGACCGCCTGCGCCGTGTCCTCCACCTGCCAGACCACCACGGTCGCGATCTGGATGGGGCTGCCGTCGGCGTCGTTGACCTTCGTCACGTCCGTCTCGTGGTTGCGGATCCTGGTGGACACCCGCCGCCGAAGGGTGATCGGGTTGACCCACTGCAGGCCGGGCGTGCGCAGGGTGCCGACGTAGCGGCCGAGCAGCTGCACGACCCTGGCCTCGCCCGGGGCCACCGCGGTGAGCCCGAAGGACAGCACGATGCCGATGATGATCACCAGCGCGGACGCCACGAGCAGCCACACGCCGCCCTGCCCGGCCCCCGAGGCGAGCATGGCGATCGCGACGATGAGCAGGGCCGTCCCCGCGAGCGTGACCAGCGTGGCCACGCCGACCATGACGAACCCGTTGGCCGCCCGCACCGGGCGCTCGTTCGTGCGCGGCGCCGGCATGTCGATGACGGCCCCTTCGATCGCGACTCCGCCTGATGTGTCGGTCATGGCCTGTCTCCTTCACTGCATCTCCGCCGATTTCACGTTGCTATCTAAGTGATATCACTTTTTCGGCAAGAGGGCGAGAGGCATTTTCCGGGCACAGGTCGGCCGCTCCCGAAGCGGGGTCGCGTCACCGGCGTGCAGGCGCCGGCGTCCGCCGGACGCCGTACGTGGTGCGGGTGGGGCCGGGGTCAGCCGAAGACGGCTGTCTCTTATA
>NZ_SMKO01000138.1 GCF_004348685.1 Nonomuraea deserti
CCGTCCGTCCGTTCCCCGCCCGCCGTCCGTCCCCCGTCCGTCCCTTCTGCCCGTCCGTCCACCCGTCGCCCGTCCGCCGTCGCCCGTCGCCCGTCGCCCGGTCGCCCGTCCGTCCACCCGTCGCCCGTCCGCCGTCGCCCGTCGCCCGTCGCCCGGTCGCCCGTCCGTCCACCCGTCGCCCGTCCGCCGTCGCCCGTCGCCCGTCGCCCGGTCGCCCGGCCGTCCGGCGGGTCGACTCGCTGCCTTGCCGACCCGGCCGCCGCTCGGCCGGTCCGCTCGGTGTTCGGCTGGTATGCGCGCCGCTCGGCGGGTTCGTGTGTTGCTCCCCCGTCTGTGTGCTGCTCTACCGACCAGGCCGCTGCTCGGCCCTGTCCGCCCGTCGTCCGCTGGTATGCGCGCTGCTTGGCTGGTTCGTGTGGTGCTCGGCGGTGCACCCGCTGCTTTGCCGACCAGGCCGCTGCTCGGCGGGTTTGTGCGTTGTTCGTGGGTGCACCCGCTGCTCTATCGACTCGCCCGCTGCTCGATGGTCCGCCCGCTGCCCGCTGCCCGCTGCCCGCTGCCCGCAGTCCGCTCGCCGGCCGCCGCATGACGCACGCTCCGCCACCCAGCGCGTACGCGATCGTCCCCCCCCGTTGCGTACGCGATCGCCGCCCCCGCCAGAAAGGTGCCTCCGCCAGAAGGTGCCTCCGCCAGAAGGTGCCCTCCGCCAGGGAGGTGCCCTCCGCCAGGGAGGTGCCCTCTGCCAGGGAGGTGCCCGGGCTCGTCCGGTGCGTGGTGTGTGAGGGCCGGGGGCCGTGACCGGGGTTCGGTGGAGGGCTTGCGGACGGGGGCATTTCCGGTCCGATGGGGTCGTAGCGGAAGTGAGGACGGGAGCTTGCCGACCCTTTGCGGCGACGTGCCGCCGACGGTCGTGGGCAGTGTCGTCGATCTGGCACAATGGCATGTTGGAACACCGTGACCAGGCGGGTGCCCTCTCACCTCCCGCAGGACACGCCTGTCCCTGGAGCGTCGTTCCGTCGTGCCCCACTCGGCGAGGCGCCGTTCACCCACATGCGAATGCAGGAGAGACCACACCCGTGGCAGTCAAGATCAAGCTCAAGCGGCTCGGCATGATCCGCAACGCTCAATACCGCATCGTCGTCGCCGACAGCCGCACCAAGCGGGACGGCCGGGCGATCGAGGAGATCGGCCTTTACCACCCGAAGGAAAACCCTTCGCGCATCGTGATCAACGCTGAGCGTGCGGCCTACTGGCTGGGTGTCGGCGCGCAGCCGACCGAGCCGGTGCTCAAGCTCCTCAAGCTCACCGGCGACTGGCAGAAGTTCAAGGGCGAGCCCGCCCCCGAGCCTCTCAAGGTCGCTGAGCCCGCGCCTGACCGTCACGCCCTTTACGAGGCCGCGGCCAAGGAGGCGCTGTCCGGTGGCGACACCGGCACGGCCGCCACCACGCCGCCGAAGAAGGCCAAGAAGAAGGAAGAGGCTGAGGCCCCCGCCGAGACCCAGGCCGAGGGCGAGGCCTGACGTGCTCGAGGAGGCTCTCGAGCACCTCGTTAAGGGCATCGTCGAACATCCAGACGATGTCCGGGTCCGCGCACGCCGCATCCGCAGCGGGCGCGTCCTGGAGGTCCGGGTGCACCCCGAGGACCTGGGGAAGGTCATCGGACGCGGCGGGCGCACCGCCAAGGCGCTGCGCACGGTCGTGAACGCCCTGGCCGACGGGAAGTACGTGCGAGTCGATCTGCTCGATCTGCACGAAGTAGTCCGTTAGCGTCAGGTTTGCGCGCCCTCATCGGTCCTTCCGATGGGGGCGCTCGCGTGAGGAAAGGGCGGGTTCACGTGCAGCTGGTCGTCGGCCGGATTGGCCGTCCGCACGGCGTACGCGGTGAGGTGACCGTGGAGGTGCGCACCGACGATCCCGAGCTGCGTTTCGCCCCTGGCACGTCGATCGTCACCGACCCGGCCGGCAAGGGGCCGCTCGTCGTCGAGAGCCGTCGCTGGCACAAGGGCATGCTGCTGGTGTCGTTCGCCGGGGTCGCCGGCCGTGACGCGGCCGAGGAGTTGCGCAACACCATGCTGGTCATCGACTCCGACGAGGTGCCGCCGCCCGACGACCCCGACGAGTTCCACGACCACCAGCTCATCGGCCTGGCGGTCGAGACCGCTTCCGGTGAGCCCGTGGGCGAGATCAGCGATGTGCTCCATCACGGCCAGGACCTTCTGGTCGTGCGCCGGCGCGGTGCCGACGACGCGCTGATCCCGTTCGTGAAGGCCCTCGTGCCCGTGGTCGACGTGGAGGCGGGGCGGCTGGTCGTGGATCCGCCGGAGGGCCTGCTGTGATGCGGATCGACATCATCTCGATCTTTCCCGATTACTTCGCGCCGCTCGACGTCTCGTTGATCGGAAAGGCGCGCGAGCGCGGCACGCTGGACGTACGCGTGCACCAGCTCCGCGACTGGGCCCACGACGTGCACAAGTCCGTGGACGACACCCCTTACGGCGGGGGGCCCGGCATGGTCATGAAACCCGAGGTGTGGGGCGAGGCCATCGACTCCGTGATCGGTGACGGCGCGCCGCGGATGGTCGTGCCGACGCCGAGCGGGCGACCGTTCACCCAGGAGCTCGCGCAGGAGCTGGCGGGCGAGCCGTGGCTGCTGTTCGCGTGCGGGCGCTATGAGGGGATCGACTCCCGCGTCGTGGAGGAATACTCCGAGCGGCTGCGGGTCGACGAGGTCGGCATCGGCGACTACGTGCTGGCCGGCGGCGAGGTGGCGGTGCTGGTCATGGTGGAGGCCGTCGGCAGGCTGCTGCCGGGGGTGCTCGGCAACGCCCAGTCGGCCGTCGACGACTCCTTCGCCCCCGGGGCCATGCGCAACCTCGTCGAGGGGCCCGTCTACACCAAGCCTCCCGTCTGGCGGGGGCGCGAGGTGCCCGACGTGTTGCTGTCCGGACATCACGGAAAAATCGCGAGATGGCGGCGGGACCAGGCGCTGCGCCGTACCGTACGAAACCGGCCTGAACTCGCGGCGGAGCTCGACCCCGAGATGCTCGACAAGCACGACAGGAAGCTTCTCGAGGAGCTGTCGTTTCGCGTCGAGCCGGAAGATATGGCAAACTGAATCGCTGCCAACCTGTTGTGGTTGGTCTGTCATGCCCGGGAAACGGTCCTGGGTTTCATCACATCAGCAGGCGTGTCCGCCACGAGCCATGGCCGGGTGGACCTCCGCGTGCTCACGAGGACTTGAGGACAGCTCTCATGCACACGAAGATCCAGGAGCTCGAGAAGGCGACCCTGCGCAGCGATGTGCCGGATTTCCGCCCCGGTGACACGCTCGAGGTTCACGTACGCGTCGTCGAAGGCAACCGCTCCCGCATCCAGGTCTTCAAGGGCTTCGTGCTGCGCAGGCAGGGCAGCGGTGCCCGCGAGACCTTCACCGTCCGCAAGGTCAGCTATGGCGTCGGCGTCGAGCGCACCTTCCCTGTGCACAGCCCGGTCATCGAGAAGATCGTGCTCGTCTCCCGCGGCGACGTGCGCCGCGCGAAGCTCTACTACATGCGTGACCTGCGCGGTAAGGCCGCACGCATCCGCGAGAAGCGTGAGACGACGCCCGCGAAGTAGCTCCTGCTCTTTCCGAGGTCCGCGCTGCGGCGCGGGCCTTTCGGCTTTACGGGGCCGTTTCCTTTATGTGGAGCGACTCGTGCGTGGGTGTAACGTCGGTCCAGGCTTGTCGAGCCGGGACATCATCTAGGCTCGTCAGCGATGACTAGCGAGAGCCAGGAGCACGGCGCTGCGCGCCGCCCTGTCGAGGACGAGGTGGACGTGGTCGCCGAAGAGACTCAGAAGCCGGCTAAGGGCGGAAAAAGGGAGAAGAAGGGGTCGTTCTGGAAAGAGCTTCCTGTTCTTGTCGTTGTCGCTCTCGTGCTGGCCCTGATCATCAAAACCTTTGTGGTCCAGGCCTTCTACATTCCGTCGGAGTCGATGGAAAACACCCTGCTGACCAACGATCGGGTTCTCGTCAACAAGCTCGTCTACCACACGCGCGACATCGAGCGCGGTGACGTGGTGGTCTTCTCGGGCGTCGACTCCTGGGACGGCGAGTTCCAGATGGAGGAGCCGTCCAACCCTGTCGCGGCGTTCTTCCGCTGGGTCGGCACGGCGTTCGGCGTCATCCCCGGCGAGAAGGACTACATCAAGCGGGTCATCGGCATCGGCGGCGACCACGTCAAGTGCTGCGACTCCAAAGGCCGCATCACCGTCAACGGCACGCCCATCAACGAGGAGAGCTACCTCTATCCAGGCAACGTGCCCTCTGACAAGTTCTTCGACGTCACGGTGCCGCCCGAGCGGCTGTGGGTGATGGGCGACCACCGCTCGGTGTCGCTCGACTCCCGCGCCCACACCGGCGACTCGGGCGGCGGGTCCATTCCGGTGGGCCAGGTCATCGGACGGGCGTTCGTGATCGTGTGGCCGTTCGACCGCGCCTCTTCGATAGACATCCCCGAGACGTTCGCCCAACCCGCGCTCCACGCGCTCGGCGATTCCGTACCGGTGGTCGCCGGGTTCGGGCTGGCCGTACCCTTGATCCTGGTTCGGCGCCGGCTGCGGAGGAAGCGCTGATGGCCGTCACCAAGAAGGCGGAGGGCGTGGGCAAAGAGAAGAAAAAGAAGGGCAGCTTCCGCGAGACGGTGCTGCTGCTCGTTCTGGGGGTCGGCATCGCGCTGCTGCTGCAGGCCTTCGTGGTCGGGTCGTTCTACATCCCGTCCGTGTCGATGGAGAACACCCTGCAGCTTGACGACCGGATCTTCGTCAACAAGCTGTCGGGCAAGCCTGAGCGCGGCGACATCGTGGTGTTCAAGGGCTGGAACGGCGAAGACACCATCAAGCGCGTCATCGGGGTCGGCGGCGACCGCGTCAAGTGCTGCGACGCCGACAAGCGCATCACCATCAACGGCAAGCCGCTTGACGAGTCCTCCTACCTCTACCCGGACGATTACGCTTCCGGCGATAACTTCGACGTCAAGGTGCCGGCCGGCAAGCTCTGGCTGATGGGCGACCACCGCAGCGCCTCGGCCGACTCCCGGTCGCACATGGAGGAGCCGGGTGGCGGTTTCATCTCGGAAGACGCGGTGATCGGCAAGGCCGTGGTGCGCTATTGGCCGCTGTCGCGGGGCTATCTCTTCTCCCAGCCTGAGGCTTTCGACAAGGTCAAGTAGATCGGCTTCCGGTCGCGGTTTGCGGCGAATGAGGCGTACGCTTCCTCTGTCATGACAGTTGCGTTCCGCCCTCGACCCAGCGTCGTCCGGCGAGATTCCGGACTCTACGCCTATGAACGGGCGCTCGCCCGCCGCGGCCTCACCCCCATCGCGGGTGTCGACGAGGCCGGCCGTGGCGCGTGCGCGGGGCCGCTCGTGGTCGCGGCCGTCATCCTGCGCAAGCCGGTCGACGGCCTGGGCGACTCGAAACTGCTCGCCCCGGCGGTGCGCGAACGGCTCTACGACGCGATCCTGCCGGTCGCCCACGTGGGCATCGTGACCATCCCGCCCGGGGAGATCGACGCCAAAGGTCTCCACAAATGCAACGTTTCGGGAATGCGGCGTGCTGTCGCACAGTTGTCCTGTGACCCTGAGTACATCCTGACGGACGGCTTCCCGGTGCCAGGGTTGCCCGCGCCGTCGCTGGCCGTGTGGAAGGGGGACCAGGTGGCCGCGTGCGTGGCGGCCGCGTCGATCGTGGCCAAGGTGACGAGGGATCGCCTGATGGTCGCGCTGGACGAGCGCTTCCCGCAGTACGGCTTCGCCGAGCACAAGGGGTATGTCACACCAGGACACCGGCTGGCGCTGGAAACGCATGGTCCGTGTCCTGATCACCGTTACTCCTTCGTCACGGTGGCGAGGGGGATGGGTGAAAATGAAATGGGGGCCGGGGTTGCCTGACCAGGCAAACCGGGGGACCGGTACGACAGGAGGACCGCGATGAGCGCAGAGGATCTCGAAAAGTACGAAACCGAGATGGAGCTGCAGCTTTACCGCGAATACCGCGATGTCGTCGGTTTGTTCACATACGTGGTGGAGACTGAGCGGCGGTTCTATCTGACCAACTCGGTCGATCTCGATGTCCGCACTGCGGAGAACGGCGACGTCTTCTTCGACGTGAAGATGCAGGACGCTTGGGTGTGGGACATGTACCGGCCCGCCCGGTTCGTGAAGAACGTACGGGTCGTCACGTTCAAGGACGTCAACGTCGAAGAACTGGCCAAAGCCGACCTGGAGATGCCCAAGGAGGGCTTCTCCGGGTAACGGCGCGGTGGGGGCGGTAAGAGGGAGACCTCCGGAATACGTCGCCGCCACACCGACGCCCTCAACGCCCCTCCTTGGATCGGAGCACCCCTTCGCGCTGAGCGGGTGGTTCCTGACGCTGCGACCGGTGTCCGTACGGACGGCAGCGACCCGAGGTGCTTTCGTGCCGCCGGCCTGCCCACCTAGCTGCTGCAGGCGCCGGCCTCTGTCGCTCCATTGCTCGGTGTGGCGTTGATATGGCGGAGCAGCCCTTGCTCTGGCGAGGTCTCGCGACGTCCGGACCAGCTCTTCGTGACGTGAGGTGACGTGACGAGGCGCCGTGCGGCGTGTGGCGTGGCCGTGACGCGGCCCGACAGGGATTGGCCGTGAGGTGGCCCGGCGTGGGCGAGGCGGCACCGCGTGCGGCGTGGCGCGCGTGCGTGGGAGTGGCGTGAGGCGTGACGCGGCCCGACCGGCATGGGCGTGACGCGGTCTGACGGGGGATGGCCGTGACGTGGGCCGCGTGCGTGGGCATGATCCGGCATGGCGTGGGCGTGGCGGGGGCGTGACGTGACGCGGCGGAACCCGGCCGCATGTTGTGATGTGGCCCCTGAACGTTGTGGGTGCCGTGGTGGCGACGCCCGGCGGTGTGGTGCTTGTGGTGGCGTCAATCGTGGTGCGGAGAGTGCTGTTGCCGGGAGCTGCCGGTGTTATGCCGGTGGGTCGCTCAGGCCCTGGGATGCGCCTGCCGGTAGGCCGCTCGCAAACGCTCGATAGAAACGTGGGTGTAGATCTGCGTGGTGTTCAGCGACGCATGCCCGAGCAACTCCTGAACGCTACGCAGGTCCGCACCGCCCTCCAGCAGGTGCGTCGCCGCGGTGTGCCGGAGACCGTGCGGCCCCATGTCCGGCGCCCCTTCAACCTGGGCCAGTCGCGCGTGCACCACCCGCCGGACGGTCCCCGCGTCGATGCGGCCACCGCGGACCCCGAGGAAGAGCGCGGGCCCCGACCTGGCTCGGGCCCACAGCGGCCGTCCGTGAATACACCACCTGTCCAGCGCACGGAGGGCGGGCAACCCGAACGGCACCGAACGTTCCTTACGCCCCTTGCCCAGAACCCTGATGACGTGCCGGTCACGGTCCACATCGTCGACGTCCAGTGCGCACAGTTCGCTCACCCGCACACCCGTGGCGTACAACAGCTCCAGCAACGCCTGATCGCGCAGTTCCTTCGGCTCCGCGGTGGCGGGGCTGTCCATCACGGCCTGCGCCTGCTCCTGGTCGAGCACGGACGGCAGGGACCGGGGCGTCTTGGCGGTGCCCAGCAGCAATCCGGGGTCCGTGGACAGCCAGCCGCGACGATGACAGTAGGCGGTGAAAGTGCGAGCGCAGGCGGTTCGGCGCGCCAGCGTGGCTCTGGCCTTTCCCGCTTCGTGCTGGCCGGCCAGCCACCCTCTGAGGGCCCCGATGTCCAGACGGTCGAGTTGCCCGCCCACGTGATCAAGCAAAGAGGAGGTGTCGGTCAGGTAAGCCCGGACTGTGTGTGGTGAGAGATCACGCTCCAGCCGCAGATATCGGCCGAAGTCGGCCAGCACCTCGTCCTTGCTCACCGCCGTATCACCGTCCGTCCGGGCCATGTCCTCCACGTCACCATCATCCTTCATGTCGATCATGTCGCGGGTGCCGACGCCATCGGTTGCGCTGTCATGATGCCGCGTTCCCGTCATTTACGCTGCGCTGGTCGTGGTGCCGCCTTTTCACGCTTTGCCTGTGGTGGGGCCTCGACTTTCCGTCGTGTGCAATGGGCGGTGCTGCGTTGCCGTCGCTATGCGCTGGTTGTGGTGCCGCGTCCACGTCGGTTGCGCCGGTCGTGATGTCGAGCTCCCGTCGTCGTCCGCGTTGGTAGGTCGCCTGTGCTCGCCCTGCCCATTGATGCTGGCTATCTCGCCCACGGCGGCGCTGTCGTGCGTGTCGCTCATGTCGCGTCATCCCGGCTTGCCGCGCTGCCCGTCCGTCACCGGCGTCTGTGGTCATCGTGGATCCCGCGCTCATCCCCTCGTCTGGTTCCTCATGCTGGCCGTGTCCGCGTAGCGGTGACGGCCCTCTGCCGTCGTCGGTGCGAGCTTGTTACTGCCCGCCTCATCGCCTCGTGCGCCGAAAGGCAACCTCGACAACCGCATGTCATGATCCGCAACTATGTCAGCAAAAAGTAGGAGTCACTGGTGCGCGCTTCTCTTCGCCTTCCGGTGGAGACACGACAGACTGTTGTGCGCGGCCATCGCGGTGCTCTCCTACGGTCTTGATGCAGGCCCTCCAAGGATCACGCGATGGCCGTCACCATGTCCGCCCGTCGTCCGGTGACGCGGTGCGTGTCGGGTGGACCGTGAGATGTCAGGCATCCATCTCCTCCGCCGCTCTGTAAGGCACCGGCAGGTCGTCCGGAAACGGAGGGTCGTCTGCGTGCTCGGCGGCTTCCGCGGTGATGGGCGGCTGCAGGGCAGCCGATTCGGGAGCCTTGCGATAGCTCGTTGCCGGCTTGCGCAGGCGCCAGCCGTTAGCGGCGCGTTCTATGTAGCCTCCGGCTGCCAGGCCACCCAGTGCGCTCAAGGCCGCATCCAGGCTGACTCCCGCAGCAACCGCTATGGAGGCTGGACCGGCGCCGCCTCGGGCAGGGACCGCGTCCAGCACCCTCTTGGTGGAGTCGTTGAGTTTGTCCCTGGAAACGGCGGGGACCCGGCTCTGCGAGGCCAGGTCGTCGCCTATCACGCCGACGAGGTCGATCATCTCCTCCGGGGTCGTCACGCATACCGCCTTGCGCTCCCGAAGGAGCCGGTGACAGCCGGCCGACATGCTCGAAGTGATCGGGCCAGGCACTGCCCCCAAGTGCCTGTTGAGGGACAGGGCATGGGCGGCCGTATTGAGCGCGCCGCTGCGCAACGCCGCCTCCACCACCACGGTGCCTCGCGACAGGGCGGCGATCAGGCGGTTTCTGATGAGAAAGCGTGCCCGGGTGGGATGGACGCCCGGTGGGCACTCGCTGATCACGACCCCCCGCTCCCTGACGGCCGCGAACAGGGTGTCGTGACTGCTCGGATAGCAGACGTCCACGCCGCAGGCCAGAACGACCACCGTCGGTGCATCCGCCGCCAGAGCTCCCTTGTGGGCCGCCCCGTCCACGCCGTAGGCGCCACCTGACACGACCGTCCAGCCTGATTCGCTGAGGCCGACACCGAACTGGGCGGCGATGTGCGAACCGTAAGACGTGGCGGCGCGCGCGCCGACCACGGCGACGGACTTCAGGCACGCGAAGCGGAGGTCGGCCGTGCCGTGCAACCACAGCCCGAGGGGACGGCTCGGCCCCAGCTGGTCGAGCTGGGTAGGCCATTCCGGGCTGCCGGGAATGATCAGCCTGGCTCCGGCCTTCTCGCCTGCGTCCAGGTCGGCTGCGGGCTTGGCTGCCGCCAAGCGGGCGTACCAGGCGTTCAGCCGGCCGGTCAGGTCGGGCGGGCGCTCGTGCTGGGCCTCCCGCGCGGCGAAGTCGGGCGGCAAGGCGCGTGCACGGATCGCAGCCGCCGCCTCCGCGGCGCCGTATTGCGCGACGAGACGGCCCATGACCGGGTCGCCCACGTCAGCGGCGCGCATGAGAGCAGCCCTGGCCACCAGTTCGTGCGTCCCCTGCCGCCCTGATTGTCGTGTCATGGTGACCGTGGCTCGCTCATCGGGCTCGACGCCCTGTCCAGCGAAGTTCCGGGGGGTCGCGGTGAGTGGAATGCCGCGCACGGGTTGGTGGGTGGGCGGATGCTGGGCCTCCGGGGTGCCCTGACAGGTGTGTGGGAGTGGGGATTCCGGGACGGGTTGAGAAATCTGCGCTGGTGTCGAGTTTCGGGTGGGTTGAGGGGTTTGTGGAAGTCGGGTGTCCGGCGTGCGAGGAGCCGGCGCAGTGGGGGCGTCCTGGATGCGAGAGGTCTGTGCGGTTGTGTCCTGGGTGTGAGGCGGCTGGGTGGGCTGGACGTCTGGGTTGGAGGCAGATGCCTGGGGCGACGTGGTCGCTGGGGCGGCGGGAGCGGATGGCATGGGGCTGTTGGCGGTGCCTTCGTGGGGTGGGATGGACATGGGACGGCCAAGGGCGCTTTCGGGGACGGGGCCAGAACTGGCACTGGGCTGGGATCGCAGTGGGCGCGTGCGGGAGGTCGTGGTGTTGCAAACTGAAGGCTGGCCGGGGGACCCCTCAAGAACCCTGAAGGTTGAGCTGGAAGGGGCTCGGCGGCGACGCTGGCTCTGTTGTGGAGCATCGGCGGTGTCACGACGTGACTCCCAGCCAGAAACTGAGGGCGCCGGTGGTTTCGTCCTCCTCCGGGCGGTCCTTGCCTGCCAGATCGGCGAGGGTCCAGGCGACCCGGACCACCCGGTCGAGGCCGCGGGCGGTGAGGATGCCGGAGTCGAGGCAGGACGTCATGGGCCGCATGGCCGCCTCACCTGGGCGGTAGTCGGCATGCAGCACGGAGGACGGGATTTCGGCGTTGGTGCGCCAGGGGGTGCCGGCCAGGCGCTTGGCGGCTCGGTCTCGGGCCACCAGCACGCGTTCGGCCACCGTCTTGCTGGTCTCCACGAACTGGCGGTCGGCCAGGAGCTCGCGCCTTGACGAGCGGACGACCGTGACCTTCATGTCTATGCGGTCAAGGAGCGGGCCCGAAAGCCTGCCGAGGTAGCGGCGTCTGGTTGTGGGCGAGCATTTGCACGTCTCGGTCCTGTCGTCGGCCTGGGCGCAGGGGCAGGGGTTCGCGGCCAGGACGAGCATGAACCGGGCCGGGAACGTGACCGATCCCGCGGATCTGGACACCGTCACCCGACCGGACTCCAGCGGTTGCCGCAGGGAGTCGAGGACATGGCGGGGGAACTCGGGAGCCTCGTCCATGAACAACAGGCCCCTGTGGGCGAGGGAGACCGCCCCTGGGCGCACGACCGTGCTGCCGCCGCCGATGATCGCGGCGGACGTCGCCGTGTGGTGCGGGGCGACGAACGGTGGCCTGCTCATCATGGGCGAGTCGGGCGGCAGCACTCCCGCGACGGAGTGGATGGCGGTGACCTCCAGGGCATGATCGAGCTCCAGATCCGGCAGGAGGGTGGGGAGGCGTTCGGCCAGCAGGGTTTTGCCGGTGCCGGGCGGGCCGAGCATCCACAGGTTGTGGCCGCCTGCCGCGCACACTTCGAGGGCTCGGCGGGCCACCGGCTGGCCGACGACGTCAGACAGGTCGACTGCGGGGGCCGGGGCGGACCTCTGCGACTCCACGATGTCGTCGGTCCGGGCCTCGGGCGGGTCGTCGCCCGTGCGCAGCCACTCGACCAACTGGCGCAGGCCGGACATGGGAACGACCTTGACGTCGGGCACCAGGGCCGCCTCGGCCGAGTTGGCGGCCGGCACGACGACCGTGGCGCCACCGTGTCCGGCGGCGCCGAGCACCGAGGGGAGGACGCCGCGCACGGGTCTGATGCGGCCGTCGAGGCCGAGCTCACCCAGGAAGAACGGCTCCGCGATGCGCTCGGCGGGGATCACTCCCGCGGCGCCAAGGATCGCCACGGCTATGGCCAGGGCGAAGGGCAAGATGAGGCGTAGCTAAAGCGAAGGAGACGAGATGCCCGAGGACCAGGAGACGTGCCCCGATTGCGGGGAGGTCATGGCGCTCTGGCTGTGCCTCTTTCACCCCCTCGCGCTGAAGTGCCCGCACTGCGCGTGCACCGGCTGCGAGGAAGAGGGCGACTAGCCCGAAGCGAACGGGTCGGGTGTGCAACCACCCGACCCGCTCTTGATCGCCACCTGCGATACCAGGAGGAGACCCGTGGACAAGTCTTCCACGATCAACACCGACCACACCACAGTCGGCTTCGACCCGGAGACGCTCAACCCCGCCCAGCTCGACGGCCGCGCCTGCGTCGTCTGCGGCACCGAGGACGGCCCGATGAAGCCGGTGGACCTGTATGTCCACGAGAACGGTGAGACGCAGCTTTTCGCCTGCTCGGGCCAGACGCCCGAGCAGCCCGCCAGCTCGGCGACCGCCCTGCAGAAGCTTCGCGACGTGCTCGGCGTCGACGAGATCACCGGGCTTGACCTGGCAGACGCCGTGCGGGTCGGCATGGTGCTCGGGCAGATGCTCGCCAGTGACGGCGACGTGCGGATGGTCGTCGAGGACCTGACGGACGACGAGCACGACGAGCTCCGCCGGGCCGTGGTCGACGTCCTCGACCGCCGCCGCGGCGTCACCGTGGCGAACTTCGCGCCCGTCGTCCTGCCGTACAGCATGGAGGGCCTGTGCGCCGACGCTTCGTGCATCGGCTGCCGCGAGCAGGTCGCCGGCGGTGTCGCGTGAACGGGCTGACCGTGGCCGTCCCGGTCGAGACGATGCAGGCCATCACGGACGCGCTCGGGACCATCCTGAACGCCACCAGCGAGTTGGGCGTCAGCGTCGACGACATCCTGAGGGCTGCCACCGGCCGGCCCGAGCAGGCAAATGCGACACACGTGTCGGATCTGGCGCCGGTCGTCAGCCTGGCCGACTACCGCCGCAAGGCGCACGGAGGTGCCGCGTGATCCGCTTCCTCACCGCCGCCGTGGTCATCCTCCTAGCGGGGGTGGCCGCGGTAGTGAGCTACCGCCACGCGTACGAGGTGGTCATCGCCAACGGCGAGTCCGGGTGGGTGGCCTACCTGGTGCCCCTCACGATCGACGGCCTCATCTTCGCGTCGTCCATGGTGCTGCTCGACACTGCCCGCCGCGGCGGCGCCAGGCCAGTCCTGGCGTACCTCACGCTCGCTCTCGGCATCCTGGCCACGCTTGCGGCGAACGTGATGCACGGGTGGGCGCACGGCCCGATCGGAGCGGTCGTGGCCGCGTGGCCGGCCGTCGCCCTGGTGCTGTCGTACGAACTCCTCATGGGCCTGATCCGGAGGTCCGCAGTCACGCCCCAGGTACAAGCGGACGCTGTACCTGTGCAGGTCACGGCACCTAATGATGGTGACACCAACATTGCGCCTGCCGACCTGGACGAACGCACGCCCGAGATCGAGGTACAGCCCGATCTTGTACCTGAGCCCGACGTGGACGCGCCTTACCGGCCGGTCGCGGTGGCGACGTTCCTGTCGGAGGTGGCGCAGGGTGAGCCGCCGAGCGTTCGCACGATCAAGGACCGGTTGAACGTCGGCACCGACCGCGCCAGGCGGCTACAGGCCTACCTCGGCGGCCTGGTCGACACGTCCGGCCTGGCCAACAGCAACTAACCCTCTGTTCCCCCGGCCCGGGTGCTGCCCTCCAAGACCGTACCCGGGCCGGGTCCCCCAACCAGTGGAGGTCTTCACATCATGACGGACGTCTTCATAGACCGTCGCGCTCTGCTGCAGCAGGCCCGCACGCTCGCGTTCCGCGCGGCGGTGGGCCTGGTGCTGATCCTGGCCATCTTCGGGCACGTCCTAGTGCTGCTGTTCGGCGCCCTCGACGCGCTCGTCACCGCGTACATCGGGGTGCCTCGCCTGTCGAGGACCACCCGCCGTTTCGTCCAGGTCGTGAAAGACACGTGGAAAGAGGAACTGTGAGCGACAAGCCCGGCCGTAGCCGGATCCCCGAGCTGTCGTCGATCCCGTGGGAAGGCCCCAAGGCGATCACGGCGTACGCGCGTGTCGGTCGTGAGCTGTGCCGCGACCTGGGCGAGGAGTTGAACCTCGGCAGCGACGAGCTGTACGAGGTGCTGATCCGGAGCTTCAAGGGCCACCCGCTGCTGGCCATGGTCGGCGCTCCGGACGTGCGCCGGCGGGCTCGGCGGGTGGTCAAGCGGCTCAAGCGCGCCGCCGAACTGCAGAAGGGCGCCGGCGTCGAGCTGGTCAAGTTCCACGCCCAATTCCGGCGCGAATTCGTCGACATCCTTCCGCAGGCCAAGCCTGAGAAGCGCAAGAGCACCTTCAAGTGGGAGGACGACTGATGGCCGGCCGCAGCAAGGACCTGGTTTCGATCGACACCGAGT
Organism: Nonomuraea deserti; assembly: GCF_004348685.1. Taxonomy (GTDB): domain Bacteria; phylum Actinomycetota; class Actinomycetes; order Streptosporangiales; family Streptosporangiaceae; genus Nonomuraea; species Nonomuraea deserti. The sequence goes on from NZ_SMKO01000138.1 coordinate 14,281, forward strand.
CCAGCATGGCCAAGGTGGCCGCCAAAGAGGTGTCCAAGCTCCTCGTGCTGGCGTCGCCGTGGGTGGCGTACGTGCTCGTGTTCGGCATCGGGTCGGCGTTCCACTTCATCCTGGCCAGCGACGAGCCGCAGACGATCGCCTGGACGATGTTCCTGATGGCCGCGTGCGTGCTCGTACTGACCGGCGTCACGTTCGGCCAGTCGCACGCCTGCGGCCCGTGGGGCAAGGCTCACACCACGCTGACGACCTTCCTGGCGGGGGTGTGGGTGTGCGCGGCCACCATCAACGGGCCCACCACGGTCTTCACCGGCCGTCTGGTGCTGATCGGCGGCTTCACGATGGCGCTCACCTGGAACATTCGCAGCGTCATCAGGATGAAGGGCTGGGACCAGCCGGGCGCCATCTCTGACCCGTTGGCGATGCTGTTCGGGCAGGGCGCCGAGAACGCGGGCATGCGGGAGGTCGAGGCCAGGACGGTCAAGGCCACGGCCCACAAGGTCGAGGGTGAGGTGCAGTTCGACCCGGGCCGGCACATCGCCGACGATTTGCAGAAGAAGGTGTCCTACGTCGAGTCGGGCATCGGGTTGCCCCCGGGGTCGATCACGACCGGTATCGACCCGGACGACGCCAGCAAGGCCAAGGTCACCATCTCCGACCCGCGAGTGATGAAGCAGCCGATCCCGTGGGATGCGCCGTCCCGTCCCGGCCTGTCGATCGCCGACCCGCTCGGGATCGGCATATGGCAGGACCTCGACCCGATCGAGTACGTGATCGTCGGTCACCACCTGCAGCTCATGGGCATGACCGGCGCCGGCAAGAGCATCGGCGGCGCGTGGAATATCCTCGCCGAGGTCGTCACCCGCTACGACGTGGCCGTGTTCGCCGGCGACATCACCAAGGGCACGCAGACGCTCGGGCCGATGGAAGAGGCGTTGCACCGCTTCGAGACGACCAAGGCGGGCGTCAAGGCCATGCTCGGCGAGCTGCAGTCGAAGGTGAAGCAGCGCACGGATCACCTGTCGTCCAAGGGTTTGCAGAAATGGAAGAAGGGGTGCGGCCTCACCTACTGGCTGGTGTGGCTGGAGGAGTTCCCCGACGTTTTCGACGCGCTCTCCGACAAGGAGCAGGAGGCGTTCCTCAGCATGCTGAAGGCGATCCGGTCGGCCGGCGGCACCATCGTGCTCTCCCTGCAGCGCTCCGACTTTACGCAGATGCCGACGTTGGCCCGCGGCCAACTGGCGAAAATGACCTTCGGCGTCGAGAACGCGGCAGACGCCTCGTTCGGCCTGTCCGAGCGGCAGCAGGACGCCGAATGCCGCCCGGAGCTGTGGACGAACGCTCAGCCCGGCATGGCCTACCTCGACGCGCCCACGCTCGCCGATGGCCGATTCGCGATGCCGCTACGCACGTACGCATGGGGCGTCGACGCGGCCGGCCAGTTCGACGACGAGCGCGCCAACGCAGCCATGAAGGCACACGCCGCACAATGGCCGGCCGCGGCCAAGCGCGTCGACCCCACCACGGCGGAGCTGTCCAGGCTCGCCGGCGGCGCGCGGGCAGCGGCCACGGTCCCGGCCGACCTGGAGGAAGACGACGATGATGAGGAGGTGCGCAACGTGAGCCGTGAGTACCTGCAGACCGACGACCCGGACCCGGAGCTGGGCGGCGACATCGACGACGAGATCGGCGACCTTCCCGAGGGCGACCCGCCTCTCGAATTCGCGCCGCCGGCCCAGTCGATGACGCCTGAGGAGCGCGGAGCGGCCCTCATCAAGCGCTTGCAAGAGCTGTGGGACGGCGGGGCGCGCGACTTCTCCAGCGGCGATCTCAGGCCGTTGTGGGAGACGACGGACATGAGCCGGTCGTGGGTGCAGAAGCAACTCAAGCGCCTCGTTGAGGCGGGCGTGCTCGGCGGCTACGACGACGACGCCCAGCGCTACCTGATGGACGAGCGGCCCGAGCTGTAGCGCGCGTACGGCTGCGCGTGGGAGTCGCGCGAACGACTTGTTGATCATGCTGCCACGGGGTGCCACGCCCAGGTGCCACGAGGGGGCCACGGAGGGGTGCCACGCACTGTGGCACCCCTTCTGACCTGTAACACCCTCCGTGTGGCACCCCCAGCCCCCACGCGAGGGTGCCAGGATCAGTCCTCCTGTGGTGGAAGGTCGTCGACGATGTACGTGCCGCGCCCCACCACGGTTTTGATCAAGCCGCGTTCACGGAGTTCCTTCATCGCCCTGCGCACCGTCAGATACGCAACGCCGTACTCGTCGGCCTGGTCGCGCTCGGCAGGCAACCGACGCCCCAGGCTCAACTCGCCAGCACGAATGCGCGCTTCGATGTGGTTCGCCAGGCGGACATAGATGTACTCGGCGCTGTCCTGGTCTGGGTCGAATGGCGGAACACTCACACGAGCACGCTATGGCCACGCTGAGCTGCGCAAACGCATGGAAAGCCATGTAGAGCTATACATGGCTATTGCAAATACCTACGATGACTTGCATGCCCTCCACCAGCAACTTCTCAGACGACGCGCACCTCGCCGGCGCCGCAGTTGAAGACGAGATGATCCGCCTCGAACGCGCCTACCGCGACATCGCGAATCGGCAGAGTGCTGCCGATATGCGGCCGATCCCCGTGCAGGCGCCGCCGATCGAGCCCGAGTTCCGCGCGGGTGACCCGACATGAGTTCGATCTCGCCGCAGCCGTGCGACAAGTGCCGGATGCTGGTCATCCCTGCCTATCTGTTCGCGAGCGGCGGCGTGCGGATCGTCCTCGACGCCATCCCAGTAACGGGCGGTGACTACACGATGTGGCCAATCGGCTACGACCCGGAGAACCTACGCCTGCTCGTCGCCCGCCGGCCTGCACAGGTGGCACCACCGCACGAGGCCCCCAAGCTCGTGCTTGAGCGGTGGGACGGGTATCGAGCGGCCGACGAGCGAACGTGGTACGTAGAGCACCAGCACGACGTGACCTCCGCCGAGATCGTCGAGCGGCGCGGCAAGGAATGACCTCAGCCGAACCCATACACCCGGCCTGACCGCTTCTTCGGCTCCGGCCGGTCGAGCCTGCCCGACTCCACCACCTCATGCCTGGCCATGTCCGCCAGCAGCGAAGCAGCCCAGCCGTCCACCTTCCGCTTCGAGCCGCGCGCCTCCTTACCGAACGACACCCCGTACCGATTCGGCCGGCGGCGAGCATTCAACACGTGGGCGCGGAGCCGCAACTCTCCCGTCTGCTTCACCAAGCCATCCCGCACCGCCGCGGCCAGGCGCTCATTCCCGAGCGTCGACGCCTGCCCCCGGCCGCGCATATCCCAGCCGATCGGCGAACTCGGCGACGCGGCCACCAGCAGCTTGTCCCGGAAATCCGCAGACCACGTGTCGATGTACGACGTCCACTGCTCGACGTCGGCGAAGAACGCCACCACGTTCCACGTCGTGAACGCCATCCTCACCATGTCGTCCACCGCGGCCCGGTCCACCTCCCAGCCGTGGGCGTTCTCCGGACGCTCCCAGATGCCCACCGTCTGCAACAGGCGATCGTGCACCCGCATCGCGACCAGCGCCGTGGCGTCGTCCGACTTGCCGCCGTCGAAACCGAGCGTCACCATGTCGCCCGCCTGCAGCCGCTCCGACGTCTCACACGCATCCCACTCGTGCGCCGCGATCAGCGAATCCTCAGCCACAGCCACCTCGTTCAAGTAGTAGCGGCGCGCGTCCGAAGGATGCGTGTTCACGTCGTACACCTCCGACACGAGCCGGTCTATGTCGATCCACGGGCTGTCCGCATACAAGGCAGCCAGGCCCGCCCGCAACTGCTGCTCGTCCGCCAGATCAGCCACCACCGCCTTCGGGTGATAGCGCAGCAGCTTGCCCACCAGCGTGCCCGCGGCGATCAGGTCAGCGAACGCGGCCGTGGCCTCTGCCACCGACTCCTCGCCCGGACGCCAACAGTTGGTCGTCTCGATCGACCGGCCGCCCGTCTTGCCCAGGTTGCGGCGCAACGTCGCCGCCAGACGCACACCATGATTGGCGAACGTCCACAGGTGCGGCTCGTCCAGCACCGCGGCGGTAAGCCGCTGCCCTTCCCGGCTGGGCGCCGACGCCGTGACCGGCTCCAGCTTGCCCCGATCAGTACGCACCCGCGTCAACCCCAAATCCAGGCCGTCAACCTCATCCGCGGCCCGGCCGCCGCCGAGCATCGCCAACGTCAACGACATCGTGTTGTACGCCTGATCCTGCGACACCGCCGCCAACTGCACATGCGGCGAAGGATGCGGCCGGCCCACCGCCTCACCCGCCGAGTCGAACCCGTCGAACACCACCGGCCCGGCCAGCTCCACACACGACAACGCCGCCGCCATCGGCGACTTACCCGCCCCCTTCGGCAACACGACCTGCCCGCGGTTGAACAGCCACGACCCGGCATCGTCGACCGCGTACCACCAGAGCACCAGGCGGGCCTGACTGTCCGTCCACTGCCACGCCTCGCCCGCCCGGTCCCCGTCCGGCTGCGCCAGCATCTCCGAACCCCAGTCGAGCACGTCATAGCCGACAGAACGGATGCCGTGAGCGTCCGGCTTGCCCTCCGGAAGGCCGTCAGACGCCAGAGGAAGCCCGTTCACGCCGACACCCCAGCCGAACCCCACCGGGCACGCGCCGCGGCTCTGGCAGACTCAGAGCGCCTCGACGACTTCGTCTTGACCTCCACCACCTCATCAGGCAGCCCCAGCTTGCCCAGCAGGCTCGCCACCAAGGCCCGATGCTTAGGCAGCTCCGACACCAGCGGCGCGGCCACCGGCTGCCCCATCGAGCCCTTGACCTCAAGAGGCCGGCCCGCCCGGCCCGCCTCCATCTCGTCGACTAGGTCAGCCTCACGGCACGCATCGAGCAGGATGCGCAGCTTATGCGGAGGCAGCGGAAACTCCGACGTGATGTCATCCCACAGAGAGCCACCGGCAGGCCCCAGACCTGCGGGTTTGGCCAACCTCTTAACCATCGGCACCGCCTTTCAGGGCCGAAAAACGCAAGATCGGGCACGCATGGCCCGCGACGCTAAACCTGTCCGCGCTGGCGTGGTTGATCGTCATTGGGGTCCCTGCCCAGGGGGCTGTGACCTGCGTAGACCGGGGTGTGGTTCTTCGGGTCTTTTGCGGGGGTTGCGTGCGCGCCATTCGGCTGCTGCTGCCGCGCCTTGTTGTGCGGTGCGGTGGCGGTGGTGGGGTCGGCACAGTGCTCTGAGGTTCCATAGTTCGTGGTTCTTCGGGTCGCCGATGTGGTCGCATTCGAGGTTGTCGGTGCTGCCGCATGCTTGGCCGTTGTCGGTCCATGTGCATGAGCCGTCGCGTTTGAGGACGGCGGAGACTCGGGCTGGCCAGTCGACGGGCCGTGCTGTGGTGCGCCACATGCGGCCGGATTCGATGCGGTCGCGGGGGTTGGCTTGGATGCGTCCGCGCTTGGTCATGCTGCGTCGGTGGGGTAGTCGAGTGCGGGTTGTTCGTCGGCATGCTTGGCGTTGCCTGCCTGTGCCTGCTGGAGTGTGAGCAGGGGGTTGACCCAGTTGCGGACTCGGTTGGCACGCTTGCGGCGTTGCTCCATGTCGAGGTAGGCGGCGCGTATGGGGTCGATGGGTGCGGGTGTGGTGTCGTCCATCGGGTTCTCCTGCTCGGTGTGGTGAGGCGGGCCGGCCGCACGGGTGGCCGGCCCGCCTCGTCTCGCCCCGTGCCACGGTGGCGAGGGGTCATTGTCAGCCGATCTCTCCGGGCCCTTCGGAGAGGTGGACCTGTGAGGCGCTGACGTTCTGGTGAGTGCTGGGCCCGGCCTGCTGTCTGGGGGCGTGGTCCTGCAGGTCGGCGGGGGATCGAAGGATGCTGTCGATCTCGGCGTCGCTGGAGGCTTTGAGTTCGTTGGGCTTGGCGACGCTGGTTGTCATCGCCTGCTCGAAGCGGACCACCTTGTTTTCGCCGTTGAGCAGGCTGTTGTACTCGTCGACGGTGCCGCGTAGGTCGGGCTTGGCCTTATCGACGTATTCGTCAACGACGGCGGCCCACGAGCGGTCGAGCGGGTTCTGTATGCGGTCGAGCGCGGTGGAGAAGATGGCGCGGGCAAGGCTGTCGTCGCCGTGCCGGAGGGCGCGGCGGAGATCTTCTTGGGCGTCTTTCGCGTTCTTGAAGCGGGCGGCCCTGTCGAGGGCGTCGCGGTAGGCCATGGTGGAGGTGCCGTCGTTGCCGGCGGCGCGGAAGAGTTTCTTCTCCAGTTCGTCGCGGCGGCGGCCGGTTTCCTGCTCGGCACCCTTCCGCAGAGCGGCCATGACGGTCTGGGTTTCGCGGTAGGCGCGGGCGAGAGCTTTTCGCCTGCCGTGGTCGCTGAGGTCTCGGTCGCTGCGGATATCGGCGCATTGCTCCATGTAGCGCTGCTGGGCGCGGGCTACGGCCTGCATCACGTCTCGGCTCATGGCCATGCTGCACCCCTTCGGGTTAGGCGGCCCGGCGTGCCATCCATTCGGCGAGGGCGGCGCGGGTGATGCGCCAGTCTCGGCCGTCTTTGGTGCCGTGGAGCCGCTTCTCTGCGCAGGCTTTGCGGATGGTCACGGGCTTGAGCCCGGTCAGGTCTGCCGCCTGCTGTGTTGACAAGGTCGAGTTTGACTCGTACTCGTTTCCGCACACCAGTTCGGTAGCGCTGGCGATACCGGTGATCCATAGCAGATCTCGGTACACGGCCGGCCGGTCGCGGTACTGGATTCGGAGGCGACGCAGCAAGGCCAGCGTCTCGTCGGAGACGCTGGCCTGTTGCTGGTTGTGCGGGTGGATCACTCGCCGCCGTACCTGCGCATCAGGCGTCGGGCGTCATGAAGGTCATGGAGTTTCCTCGGTCTTGCGGCCGGTGCCGTTGCAGTGCGGGCACGGGTCGGGTTCCGGCACATTTGCCGGACGTTCCCGAGTGAGAAGCGCCCGGATCTTGCGCGGCGGAGTGGTGGCAATGACCTCGCGCTGTCGCTCGGGGGTCTCCTCCGCGAGCATGGCGGCGGCGGAGATCGTGAGCGTGCCGGCCATGACCATTTGCTCAAGCTCGGGAATGCCGTGCTTGCGAACGAACATGGCGTGCCGGACGGATCGCTCGGAGATGTTCATGAGCTTCGCTGCGGCCTGTACCGACCGGCTCTCGGTCATGAGGTGGTTCTCCTTAGTCCTGGCATCCGGGGTGCATGGTGCGACCGGCGGCAACGGCGGCGGGATCGAGTAGGTAGCCGCACTCGGTACAGGAGTTCGGATCAGGCTCACGGCGCGGCTGGGGCGGAGCCTTCACCGGCGGAGTGCCGGGCACTTGAAGCTGACGCTCGTGGACGTCGTTTTGGACAGTGTCACAATCGGCAGGGTCGCTGACCTGCGGTTTGGACGGTTCGGACACTTTGGACACAGGCGGTACGAGGTACAGGCCGCGCTCGGGCCTGAGGAGCCGACCTGCCTTGTACTGCCGCTCCAGGTACTTGCGAGCGTCCTTGCCGAACCGCTCGGCAACATCCTTGGCCTGGACACCCTCGGGGTGCTCGCTCACGTAGTCGAGAATCGTGCTGGACGTCTTGGATAGGCGGGCGGCCTGCTCGCGCTGGCGGGCCTTCTCCGCGGCCTCGCTGAGGTCCTTGCCGTCGATCGTCCAGAAGCGGCCTTCCTTCATCGTGACGGCGTACTCCCCCTCCGCCACGTCCCGTCCGGTGACCCGGATCAGGCCGTCGTTGGTGCCGCGCTTGCGGGACAGGAGGATGATCGTGTCCGCCGATCCGGCAAGGCCCTGCGTGCCGCTCACGGCGTCGATGAAGTCGCCCGACTCTGCCTTGCGGTCGTGGTGGATGACGACGAGGGCGAGCTTGGGGTACTCGTCGGCGATCCGCTTGAGCTGGCTCCCGATCCGGTAGTCACGCTGGTACGCACTCTCGCCCGGGGCGGCGTTCGGCATGACCTTGCCGAGCGTGTCGAGCACAAGCAACGTCGTCTCCGGGTAGCTGGCCATGAACGCCTCGATGGTCTGGACGATCCGACCAGGCGGCACCACCGTCAGGTAGTTGAACAGGCTGGGGATCGCCACGCCCTCGCCGAGGATGGCCCGGCAGCGAGACTGCATGCGCCGGTCGCCATCCTCCAGCGCGAAGTACATGACGGTCTGTTCGTCACCGGTCGGGATCCCGCCGAGAGCAGGCTTGCCCGCGGCGGCGGACAGCAGGATGTTTCCCATCGCCCACGACTTGCCGATCTTGGGCTTGCCGACGAACAGCACCAGGCCGGCGGGGATCAGGCCAGGCACGACCTCATGGATCGGCTCGAACTCCTGCTCGTCGAGCCACTTGCCCGTACGCAGACCCGCCAATAGACCTGTGTCCGAAGTGTCACAGTGTCCTTTTGCCTGTTCAGGGCCGGTATCCATTTGCGACACTGTCACATTCGTGGGCGGCTTGAACGGCTCGGTGTCGGTCACGCGCTCCTCCTGTTCGTGATGCGGAACGCGTCAACCACCGTGCGCGCGGCCTGTCGCTCGTCGAATCCGTTGCCGAGCTGCATCGACCGGTACAGCTCATGTAGCTCTTGCTCGGTGGCGCCGTTCTCGACGGCCCGGCACGCGGCCCAGAACAACGCCTGATTGCGGCCTGGCTTTGTCTTGCCGGCCAGCCACGCGGCCAGGCCGGGGATGCCATTGCTCACGCCAGTTGAGCGTCTATTGCTCACTCCGCTGGAGTAATCGCGGGGCTTGGGCGGGTCGAGGAACTGTCGCACCGCGCTCCAGTTGAGTTGGTTCCGGGCGTGGGGACGCTCGGAGATGAGCGTGTACGGCCTGCCCTCGACGACAGACGGCGGCACCAGGATGTACCCGCCCGCCGCCTTGAAGTCGAGCTTGTGCTTGCGGAGCGACCCGCACGCCTGGTTGGTGCCGACGTAGCCCGCGTGGATGCCGCCCGAGGGTGTGCCGTTCACGAAGAGCGGTGCAGGCAGCAGGCCTGCGGCCTTGAGTCGGTTGAACGCCGGCCAGCCGTTGCCGTCCGGCTTGACGTCGACGTCGAGCACGTCATACCAAGGGTGACCGGTGGCCGCCGCGACGTTCCCGTCCGGCTCGTGCCTCCACCACCGTGAGGCCAACTCAGGGTTGTTCGTGGCGTTGAGGACCCCGTTCGGCAGGAACCGCGTGATCGGAGCTTTGCCGTCCGGCTCACAGATCAGGGCCCGCCCACCCTGGGCGATGATGGCCAGCGCGGCGGCGAGCATCGGGTTCGTCACGCGGACCTCCGCCTGCGAGACCCGGCCTTGACGGCGATCGTGGCGAACTGGTCGCGGTAACCGCAGGCCGTACACGCCTTGGTAATGGTCTCCTGCGGCGGCCACGCCGTCTTGTGCGAGGACTGGTAGCCACACACCGGGCAGTGGTCGAGCGGAATCGCGTCTGCGGTCCGCCGGCCGGGCCGGTTCTCGTGGACGAGCAGGAACCGGGCAATGGGAGTCTGTCGGCCAAGAGTGCTGCGGTTCTCGCCCACTTCGGCTACCTTGTTCTTGTCGTTAACGCCCTGATGGGTGTGCGGGCGGTGTTCGGGATTCGCGGTCCCGGCACCGCCTTTTTTCGTGTTAGGCGGCATTCGCCCCCTCCTCCTTCATGTGCGAGCCACAGAGGATCAGGCGCAGGCGCGCGATCTGCTCGGGGCTCGGCTGCGGCGCCTGGTCGACGAGCGTCTTCACGTGCGCGGCCATGTCGAACATCAGGCGGCCTCTCCGCGAGCCTCGGCCTCCATGCGGGCGACCTCGGACGACGGGATACGCCAGTCGCGGCCGTAGCGGTGTCCGCTGATCCGGCCGGACTTGAGCCACCGCCTCACGGTGGACGGGTCTACGCGGAAGCGCTCGGCGACTTCCTTGGACAGCAGGTAAGGGGACATACGCCTCTCCAGTCACAACACGGGAATTGCGTGCATGGCGAGCGTACCGCATGTTGCAGACTTGAGTGCAGACATAGGTATGCACTTATGCCGAACCGTAAAGGTGCTAGCTTGGGGGCGTGCTGAAGACGCGCATCCACTTTTCAACGGGGTATGCCGAAACGGCGGCGGGAACGCTACAGGTGAGAGTGGGGGACAGGCTCCTCCCGCAAGCCATCAATGTGGTTCTGCCGGGCGCAGGCGGGCAGCCTCGCCTTGCTGCACGCCTGGAAGTCGTCGACGGGATTCCCCAATGCCGCGAGATCACCATCTCGAGCGTTGAGGACGGTCGAGAGGTGAAGCAGCTCGACCTACGTGCAATCGGCGTTGCCGAGATGGTCGAGGAAGTGTTTGCCGCCTTTGCGACCCGGATCATCCTGGAAGAGGACGGCAGCATCACGGCCGTCAAGGAGGCGGGCGAACGGCCGCACATTGAGACTGTGCGAGCCATCGCCGAGACGCGCAAAGGCAAGGGGGCGCGAAAGATCACTCAGGCATTCCTCGAAGAGGTAGCCGCGATCTACAGCGAGAACGCCGGCCAAAACCCGACACAGGCCGTTCAACGGGCGTTCGACGTAAGCCCTCGGATGGCCGGCAACTACATCAGAAAGGCCCGTGACCTTGGCTTGCTGCCAGAGGTCACAGACGGTCGGCGGAGAAGCTAGCCCGACACCTTCCACTCGATCCTGACGAACTTCGGGTCGAAGTAACCCCACGTCGCGCCACGCTCGGGCGTCCAACCGTCCGGGCGTCCAAGCTTGCTCGGCAGGATGATCACACGCATGATCTCCGCCACGACCGCGCGCTTTCGGTCGAGGTCCAGCCCATCCCATACGGCTTGCGCGGGAGCGCCCTGCCGGAACGGCGCCAAGGCCGTCGAGCGAGCCGCGGCAGCGTCCGCCTGGTTGAGCTCGGCCCGGCGTAGCGCTGTCGTTTCGTTGGCCTTGACGAGCTGCGCTCTGGTCATCTGGCCGGCCGCGTACATCTCGGCGGCCTCTTCATCGCGCAAACGCAACGTCTCACGCTCCAGGATGCGAGCCCGCGCCGCCTTGTCATCCCGCGGGCCCTCCAGCGCCTCGACTGCGCCAGGCCGTGACAGCCACTCGACGGCCACCATCGAGACGTACCGGTCGAGGTGGAACGGGTTGCGCGCGATGTGCCCGCGAGTCTTGGAACACCGGTAGCTCGGTACGGTCGTGCGGTTCTCTCCCTTGCCCATGCCGGCGGTGGCGGCCACCACGGTCGAGCGCTCTGCCGCCTCGCCGCACACACCGCACTCGTACAGGCCGGACCCAAGCCAACGGCGTTGCGGTCCTGGCGACGTACGCCGGGACGGGTCGTTGAGGAGTGCCACGAGCGCACGCCATTTCGTCTCCTCGACGACCGCGGGCCATTCGGCGCTCCCCACGACTTCGCCGCGGTGCTCCATCAGTCCGGCGTTCCGTGGGCGCAGCAGAACGCGCCGCACCGCGTTGCCCGTCCACTTGCCGCCCGTGGTGGTGGTCACCCCGCGCGTGTTCCAGTCCCGGACCACGGCATTGACGCTCACGCCCGCGAGCAGCTCGTCTGTCTTGCTCTCCAGTTCGGCCGCCTCGCTCGGCCGAATGGTCACGCCGTCTGCCTCGTAGCCGAACGGGCGGCGCCCGCCGAGCCACTGCCCGGCTCCGGCCTTCTGGACCTTCTTCGCCTGCTGCCGCTCGCTCATGTGGTCCACCTCGAATCGTGCGAAGTTGCCAAGGGTACGGGCGATCAGCAGGCCGGTTGGCGTGGACAGGTCGATCTGGCCAGCTTTCACAGTCTGTGTCTCGACGCCGTGGCGTTCCATGACTTTGATGTACTCCTCCAGTTCGGTGGGCGACCTGTGGAGCCTGTCGGTGTGCCAGGCGAGTACGGCGGTCGCGGCGCCGGCCTTGAGGTCCTCGAGCATGCGCCGGTACCCGGGCCGGGGCTTGCCGCTGTACGCGGACATGTCGTTGTCGTCATAGACGGCGACGACGTTCCACCCGAGTCTTTGAGCGAGGTTTTCGCAGTCGGCTCGCTGCCGTTCAACGCCTAGACCTGCGCCGATGCGGTCTCGAGAGATGCGGACGTAGATGATCGCGTCACGTTGCATAGAGTTAAGCATGCCACATGTTGACATCCGCTAGATCGAACTGGGACCCGCGTTTGGGCAGGCTGGCAGGGAAGAGGCTGACGATGATGCGGGCATCCGGCCAGGGATAACCGCTGTTGACGACCGCCGACCTGACTCGGTCGCGGGCCTCGCTGAGCGCGGTGTCGGGAAGGCCGATGAGGTGGATGCCCGCCAGTCCGTTGCCCACGTCGGCCTCGACCTCGACGGTGCGCCCGGCGACTCCGACGACGGCCACGCTGCGGGTGCGGGCCACGGCCATCTAGATCGCCCCCCGTACGTGGCGCAGCGCGAAATCGCCGCCGAAGCGCTCAAGGGCGATCACGTCCACGCGCACGGTGTTGAAGGTGCGCTGCTGCGTGGCCAGCCATTTCGCCGCCAGCGTGTGGAGGCGGGCCAGCTTGGCCCGGCTGACGCCCTCCAGGGCTGTGCCGTGGGACGTGCCCGATCGTGTCTTGACCTCGACGACGATCAGGCAGGAGCCTTCTTCGGCGATGACGTCGATCTCGCCGTGACGGCAGCGCCAGTTGCGCTCGATCACTTTCATCCCCTGCGCCTCCAGGTAGGTCACGGCTAGCTGCTCGCCTTGTCTGCCGAGGTCGAGTCTCTTGTTTGCGGGCATGTGCCACCTCCGTCTGGCTGGTCGGGCACCGACTCTCGTGGATGGGGGGGTGGGGCGAGGTCGGC